>JAQUHN010000016.1:22662-36993 GCA_028683555.1 Geobacteraceae bacterium
GCAAGTGCTGCCCTTTTTCCGCAACATTATGATGATAGTATGTTTGTTATCTGAATTGCCTTGTTGCCGCTCTGAACGCCCGGCAAACCACTGAATTTATCGATACCCTCGATTTTCACATTCAGTTCGCTGCGACAATCCCTGTTGAGTATTATCGTATCGCCGACAGACAGATTGATGAGATCGTTCAAGGTAATACAGGTCTCTCCCAGTTCGACGGTCAGTTCAACCGGTGCATCGACCAGTTCGGTGGCCAGACGGGAATGCCACTTCGGATCTATGGCCATACTGTCGAGCTGTGTTCCGATCTTCAGCTTGTCCCTGACCGGATCTATGGTCATATAAGGAATCGCAAACAGCATGGTCCCGGTGAAATCCTCCACATGAATCTCCAGCGACATGGTAATGACTTGATATTCCGGCGGGACGATCGTTACCAAGCGGGGGTTCATCTCCATCCTGAGGAGATTCATCTTGGTCGCCTGCACAACATGGGACCAGGACTTTTCCATATCAGAAAGTACATCCTTAACGATCTTTTCCATGAGCCGGATCTCAATGGAAGTGAACATGCGGTCTTGCTCGGAGGCTGCCGCGGCGCCGGTACCGCCCAGGATACTGTCCACCAGGGTAAAAACCAGCTTGCTGTCCATGGTAATCAGCGCCGCCCCCTTGAGAGGCTCGATCTTGAAGATAGACATACAGACCGGTGACGGCAGCGTCTTGAGAAAATCATCAAATTTGTAGGGCCGAGCCCCCAGTTTCTTGATTTCGACAATTTTTCTCAGTCGGTTGGAAAGGGTGACCCGGTTATAGCGGATAAAGCTATCGTAGATAACATCCAGGTTCGGGACCAGGACTTGATGGTCGTTATTGACAAGATCAAAAACGGAAACCGACGACTGACCGGCCGCCAACTCCTTCTCTGGCTCGATACGACCCTCGACGATGGCAGTCAGCAGGGATTCAATCTCTTCTTTGGTCAGGATCTTTTCCACGTCTACCTCAAAATGGCAAATTACTGGACGACAAAATCGGTAAAATACACCCGTTTAACCTTACCCGCTGTGAGGATGTTGCTGGCAGCGGTAAGAATTTCCTGGCGCAGCTGGTTCTTGCCCTGCTGATCGCGGACATCAAGCATGGTCTTGGTGGTCAAAAGAACGAGTATCTCGTCTCGAACCTGGGCCTTGCGTAGTTCCATTTCCGCCTTGGCTTCCTCGCTGACAACCTCGATTTCAACTCTCACGCGCAGATACCGCAGATCCTGTCCGTCATAGATATTTACGATAAAGGGTTCCAGGGAATAGATAACGGGAGCACCCTTGCTCTCCGTTTTCACGGCATCTTCTGCCTTGTGCCCGCCGGCAAAAAAGAAATATCCGGCCACAGCGCCCGCAACAACGACAACAGCAGCAACGATGATGAGAATCAGCTTCATTTTCCCTTTCCCTTTTTCCGGCTTACTCTCCGTTACCTGATCGTCTTTCGGAGCCATCGCAAAACCTCCTGTATGCAAAGTTATTCGTGACAATAGAGTGCTGATGATCGGAATGCAACCAGAGTGCCAGTTCTATTGCACTGCCACCAGCGAACCGGGCAAGGCCGAAGAGAGGTCTGCCCGCAAAGCTACCATGTCAACCCTGCCCGACCGATATGGTAGGACAAGATACGAGCAACGAAGGCCGTAACGGTGCGAAAAGGGCGCAAGGTGCCGACTAGGCGCAACAATGAGGGAAAGCACGGAAGGATGGCGACGCTCCGCCGGAAAGAGAAAACAGCGGGACACATGATGTTCGGGGAAGTTTTCTGATTGGCCAAAAATAGTTTCCTGCCCGGTAATACAGGAAATGCATGCGGGCATAAATGCCGCAACGTCAGGAAACTGGAGAATATTCAAGCCAAGATTTTGACAGGGGACGGGAACCGGCACAAGGTACCGGTTCCCGTTGTCGAAGAAAAATACGGCGAAGAGACCCTAGCGCTTCAGATTGAGCACTTCCTGGGTCATCTCGTCGGTGGTGGTGATCGTTTTGGAGTTGGCCGAATAGGCGCGCTGGGTAATGATCATCTTCACGAACTGGCTCGCAAGGTCGACGTTGCTGAGTTCCAGCGAATTGGAGAAGATCCGCTCACTGGTGCCGTTGGGTGCGCCGATGCTGGCATCGGTAATTCCCGTTTCGGCATCCGCCATGAACAGCGTGCCGCCGATTTTTTCCATCTGTCCGGTATCGGGAATCAGGGCGACACCGATTTTGCTGGCATAAATCTGTTGGGCTCCGGTGTTGTCCAGATAGGAAATGGTGCCGTTTGCGTCAATTTTAGTAACTTTGCCGAAAGTAGCGGTATCGAACTGAATCGGCGTGCGTGCCTCGTCGAGTACCCGGAAACCGTCGGGATTGATGAGGTAGCCGTCCATGTCGACCCGGAAGGCACCGGCCCGGGTATAATAGGAAGACGCTGCCGCTTGGGCTCCAGTGGCATCGGGTGAACCAAGAGCAAAGAAACTGGCGCCCTGGAGTGCCAGGTCGGTCACCACCTCGGTTGTTTCAAAGGAAGACTGGCCGAAAACATTGTCTACCTTCTGAATCTGGACACCACGGCCGATCTGGGAATCATTGCCCATATTGGCCGAGAGCATGTCCGAGAACAGAGTCCGGGAATATTTGAATCCGATAGTATTAACATTGGCGATATTATTGCCGATCACGTTCATTGCTTCGCCATTGTTGACAAGACCGCTGACGCCGGTAAAAAGTGCAGATGTAATACTCATGGTAGTGCCTCCTTGATATTTTCCGTTGGTGAGGAACACCTCAATCGGTCGGTGTTCCGCGGGCTTCCTCGGGGAGGTCCGGCCCGGTTGTGAACTCAAAGTATGAAGTAGAAATTATGAAGTATGAAGTTCTGACTTCGCTTCTGTTTCCTGCATTTCAGATTCAAATCGTCGTTGATCAGGCGATTACCGCCGAATCGATGTTGGTGAAGACGTTACCCTGCATGGCGTTCCGGTCAAGCGCCGTGACGACCGTCCGGTTTTTCACGCTCACCACCAGGGCGGCATCCCCCACCAGTACCAGGGAATCTTTTCCACCTTTTTTTGCCACGCTGTCGACTGCGGTTTCAAGTTTTTGCATGTCGTCGCTGCTCAGGCTTATCCCCCTCGACTGCAGGCGGTCCTGGGCATGTTGCGAAAAGGTAACCCCGCGAGCCGGCAATTTCCCGTCGAGCACCCGGGCAAAGGGCGTATCGTTTCCTCCCGTGGAGGACGGTTTCTGCTGACCCGGAGTGCGTGTTACCGGGACTTGAACCGGATTGGGAAAAAATACCGAATCAACCATGTCACATCACCCCTTCCACGCCGAGCAGATCGGTAAAGGGAACTTCAAGCCCGCCGACAACCAGAACCGGTGATGTACCGGCAAAATTGACGCCGGTAACCGTGCCCCGGATGTAAGGGGTGCAGATAAAGCTGGTTCCTGCTGCATCCAGCCCTGTTGCAGCAACGGTGTAAGCCCCAGAGGGAAGCTGAGTCCCGCTGGTATCCTTGCCGTCCCAGGCAAGGGTGGCATCTCCTGCGTCAGCTCCATCGATGGTCAGAGTACGAACCACCGAACCGTTCGCGTCAAGGATGTTCACCGTGACCTGTTCAGCTGTTTTCGGCAAGGAAAGCGTAACCTCCGCCCCTTCGCCATCCTTCAGGTATACCTGGTTCCCTGCTGCAGTGATCTCATTGCCGACGAATGAAACCGCCGACAGCGCCGAAGAACCATTGAGGGCGCTGAGAATATTCTGCAGGTTGCTGTTTGTGTTGTAGGCCTGTTCAACCTGGGTGAGTTGGGCCAACTGACTGATGTATTCGGTGCTGTCCATGGGATTAAGCGGATCCTGATTTTGCAACTGGGTAATGAACAGCTTCAGGAAATCATCCTTATTCATGCCGATCGACTGTTTCATCGCCGCCGATGCGGTACTTGTAGCGGTTGCTGCTACCGTTTCTATCATTTTGGTCACCTCCTCCTTTCCTAGAACCTCATGTCGACGAGGGAACTTGTCCCGGTTTCACCATAGGCTACCTGGCTGACCGGCGACTCCTCCCGGTAATATCGCGAAAACTGCTGCGATCGGCCCTCGGATCCGTGCTGCTCCGTTTGACGGCCTTCCCGGAAGGACTGGTTGGAATTTTGATCCTGACCGGCTCCGGTCGATACGGTAAAACGTTCCATGGAAATATTCTGCCGCAGCAGAGTATCTTTCAGTTGATCGATATTCTGCAGCAACGCCTCTTTAACCAACGAATTCTGCGCCGAGATATCGACGTTCATTTTCTGATCTTCCAGACGAATGGTAATCTGGAGTTCTCCCAACTCGTGCGGGTTCAGTTTCAGGCTTATCTTACCCGCATTGCCTACCGGTTCCTGATTTGTCAGCTTGTCACGCACCTGTGACAGTACATTCTCGCGTAGTGCGGACAGGTCTTTTTCCGGAGACACTTCAGACAAAGACACCGCTCGATCCTTGATTACCGTTTCGAAAGAACCGGCAGAAACCGAACTTTCGGTGACACCAGCTTCCTTACCCGACGATTCGGAGTCATGGTTCAGGTTCGAATTGTCCTGGAAAGAAAAACCTTCTTTCTTCTGAACAACCTTGCCAACCTCCACCGTTACCGGGTTCTCCTCCCTGTTATCAGCGTGCAATTCTCTTTCAGGCAGAGTGATACGGCCATTTGCTGAAGCCTGGGCACCTAGCGTCTGTGCATCGGCACTGGCGGCATGCCGCCCCATTGTTACCGACTGGGCAGGATTCTGTACGGTTACGCCGCTTGGCAACTCGCGTAGTACCGTCTCACCTGTTCCTTCCGGCTTGCTTCCCGGCAGGGAATGTCCTGCGTTTGGGGTATTTTCATTGCGTACTGCGTTAACAAAATCCTTGCCGGCCACCTTCTTTCCAACCGGCACTTTTCCATCCGTCTCCGCTACTTCAGGAGACACCATCGAAGCTGACAGGCCGGCTACAGCCGTGTCGGTCTTCCCTTTCGTTACTTCCAGCATTGCGGCAGCAGGTAGTGAAAGTGCTTCCTGCAGTTTGACAGGCCCCATGGAGACTGCCGAAATCTCTATCGGGACAGCAGAAGCTGCATCGGTCGCCGTTTGTTCTGGAACAAAACCGACGTCCTTCCGGAACAGTTCAGCCATCCCGCTTGCAGCAACCGGTCGCGGTTCCATCAGCGCCGTTTTGTTGTCCCACGCCTCGCTACGAATATCCCTCACCAGAGGGACAACCGCCTGGGCAACGGATGATGCCGCCTCAGAAGGTAACGATGCGACCTGAGTCGCAAGAATTACTCCCTGTGGCAGACTCTGCTTTACCTGCTGGTGATCCAGTACGGCAACGAGACCTGGCGGAAGGTTTTCCGCTGCCGGTTTTCCGTTATCCTCCATGTTTTCCAGCCCCGGGAATTCCCGCATGGAATCGGAAACTGCCGTTTCCCCGTTCAACTTCGTCCGAGGGGAAACATCCATGGCGGCCAGCAGTTCAGCATCGGTCACGAGCTCCGCTTCCGGCAGAAGTCTGGAATCGCCTGCCGGCACATTTCCTCTCGGTTCCTGCCCCTTGTTGGCAAGCACTGTCCGTTGTTCGAGGGTCCGGGTGCTTTCCGCGTTCATCTGTCGGAGCGCAATTTCCCGTTGCTGGGCCCATCCCGGTTCCACGTCAGCGAAACCGGCTGCTGACGATTCAGCGTTTTCAAGGATGCTCTCCCCGGACAGGGCAACCCCTGCATGGAAGAGCGATGCACTTTTACCGTTCGCCGGCACTACTGCTGGTGACGGCACCCGGGTTGTTACGGTCTGCGGTACTGCATCACGTGCTCCAGCCGATTCCCCGGTAGAGGCAACGGCTGACGCCACTTTGTCAAACATTTGCCGGAACAGAGGCGATGCCGTCGAAGCCCCCATCGGTATTTCGGGAGCAGACGGAAGCGCTCCGGCGGCCGGCATGCCAACACTACAAAGCATCTGTGCTACGTCCATAATTTTCACCTCCTTTCTTGTGTGCGTTATTCCGACCGGACGTTGCCGGCTCGAAACTTTCAATTTTTCTCATATCCTGATTACTTATCCTTCAATGAAAGGCGGGTCCATTTCAACACCCGGTCCTGATTCATCAAAGGAATAAGTTTGACGGCTGTTTTGGTATCCATCTGGTTGAGCATTTCCAGCGCCATGCCCTCGTCGAGTTTATCCATCAGCGCCGCTGCCTCCTCCGGCCGGAGGGACTTGTAAACCTTAAGGATTTTCTTATACTTTTCCGCGTCATCCTTCTTTTTCTGTTCCAGGGACGTCTCGAGCTCTTTGCGAACATCCTGAAACTGTTGAATCCTGGTTGCCAGTGTTTCTGACAGTTTCTTCAATTCCTGCTCTTTCAGGGAAACGGCCGTTTCCCGCTCGAGAACCTCGTTCCGCTGACCCATCCTGTCCCCCGCCACGACCGGTTGCGGCACAGGCTGCGTAGCAACTGCCGGGGCCGCCGGCTGTGCTGCCGTCTGCCCGGCGGGCAACCCTTCCGCCTGCAACTGGTTGCGGAATGCGGATGAACAGGGCAGGAAAACCATGAACAGCGAAAAAGCAAGCGCAATGACAACGCGGATTGCTTTACTGATCATCACTCGAGCCCCCTGTTCCGCAGCGCGATCTCATCAAGAAACCCCTGCTCTTTGTCGGCTAGGGCCTTTTCATGGGCCTTGACTTTTTTCTTTTTCAACTCTTCCATGATTTTCTTGTCCGTTGCCGCGGCAATAAGGTCATCCTTTTTTTCCACCATATGCCGATCGAGCTTGACCACTTCATCGCGCTGCTGGCAGATATCCTGGTTTTTTTTCTGAAAGAAATCTGCATACAACTGCAACTCAAGGGCACTGATACCTTCAATCTGCCGCGTCATAAACTCCAGGTTCAGTTCCTCGATTGCCTCTTCTTCGCGACGCAGGTGATCCTCTGCCAATTCATATTCTTGTTTGGCCGTGGCAAATTCGAGTTTACGGAGTTTCTCCGCTTCCTTGCGGAAATGTAATACCCTTTCCAGAGTAAATACGTTTCGTTGCATGCAGCCTCCTTATCGCTTCTGCACCCGGGACGATGGTTAACCAAGGTGTGCCGGATGCTATTCTCCGCAGATATCCCGTAATCCGGCCAGAGAAGGCTCGAATCCCACGTTTTCATGGATATCCTGGCGAACATACCCCTGAATTTTCTCGATCCTGCTGACGGCAAGATCGATTTTCGGATTACTGCCCTGCTTGTAGGCGCCGATGTTGATCAGGTCTTCAGCCTGACGATAGGTCGCAAGCATTTCCTTGCACTTGCCGGCAAACATCTGATGTTCCCTATCGGTAACCGACGTCATGACTCTGCTGGCGCTGGCAAGCACATCAATCGGCGGATAAATGTTCTTTGCCGCCAGTTCGCGGGAGAGAACGATATGTCCGTCAAGGATGCTGCGCATGGCATCGCAGATCGGTTCGTTAAAATCGTCACCTTCCACCAGCACCGTATACAGTCCGGTAATGCTGCCGTTCTGAAAATTCCCGGTCCTTTCCAGCAGCTTGGGAAGTGCAGCAAAGACCGAAGGCGTGTATCCCTTGGTGGTGGGAGGCTCACCGATGGCCAATCCGACCTCGCGCATTGCCATGGCAAAACGGGTTGCCGAATCCATCATCATCAGAACCTTTTTCCCCTTGGACTGAAAATATTCGGCAATGGTGGTGGCAATATAGGCGCCGCGCATCCGGACCAGTGGCGGTTGGTCGGATGTAGCCACAACAACCACCGACTTTCTGAGTCCTTCCTCCTGAAGATCTTTTTCGATGAACTCGCGCAGTTCCCGGCCCCGCTCGCCGATCAGGGCGATAACATTGACATCGGCCTCGGTGTAGCGCGCAATCATGCCGAGCAGGGTCGATTTCCCGACACCGGAGCCCGCCATAATTCCGACCCGCTGTCCCTGGCCGCAGGTAAGAAGGCCGTTGATCGCACGAATGCCGAGATCCAGCGGACGTCGGATCGGAGTACGTTTCATGGGGTTCACCGGCAGGGCATAAATCGGGCTTTCTTCGCTGGCCAGGATCGGCCCCTTATCATCGATGGGTTCGCCGAGGCCGTCGATGACGCGACCGAGCATTGCCGGTCCGACAGCCAGGGAGGCGGTGTCCCGCTTAACCGCAATCAGGCTGCCGAGGCCAACCCCGCGCAGCTCTCCAAGGGGCATCAGCAAGGTTTTATTGTCCCGGAACCCAACCACCTCGGCGGGAATCGGCACACCGTCCTTGGGGTAAATCTCGCACAATGCGCCGACCGCCGTATTCGGGCAGTAGCCCTCGATTACCAGGCCCACCACCTGCGTTACTTTACCGTGGAAGCGGATCGGCTTGATGCTTTCCAGGGCAGGGTGATAGCGTGTCAGGTCAATTTTCATCGTACGCATGATGTTCCCTTTCACTCACCAGGTTGGCCGCCAGACTTGCAAATCCGGTTTTCTCCTCCAACAGCCGCCGGAATATTTCGTCAACCTGAGCATCGGTGCGGGCATCGATTTCACCCATGAGCGTATCAACGACACAGCCACCCGGAGCAATGGTGTCATCAGCCTTGATTTCCACCAACCGCTCATCGCCGCAGCCATTCAGATAGAGATGCTTGTGGGCGGATACCAGTCGATGGTCCTCGGGATTGAGGCGGATCACAATCTCGTCCCGCTCCGAAACACTGCTTACCGCCGCGGACACAACATTGGCCAGGATAACCCGATCGGTAGCAATTTCCTGATGGATTACTTTGCGGGCTATCATCGCGGCAAGCTTCAGCAGGTCTTCCTCACTCTCTCTGAGAATGTATTCCCGCATCCCGGCCAATTCCTCAACGGCATCACGCAGTGCCTTAAAAACATTACCCAACCCTCGCTCCGCCTGCCTTTTACCCTCCTCGAACCCCTTTTCGTACGATTCCTGGACCTGCTGAAAATGGACCTCCTCGGGAACTCCCGGCGGAAGCTCCGGCTCCGCCACCACCGGCACCTGCACCACATCCGGAGCGCCGGAATCAACGGAGACAGGGCTTTCTGCAGCCGGCATCAAATCAGGTCGGATGGTATCCAAAAACGGAACAAAAACAGGTAATTCCCCTTCCGGTCGAATCGCGACAGTTTCCTGCTGGATAGCCTCGAAGGAGAATTTCTCAAATGCCGCCGCATGGGCAGCGTTCGGCTTGATGATATTAGACGAGGACATCGTCCCCTCCCCGTCCCGCGATCACCAACTGACCTTCCTCCTCCATGCGGCGGACGATCTTGATGATTTCAGACTGCGCCCTTTCCACGTCGGAAAGCCGAACCGGGCCCATCACTTCCAGGTCTTCCTTGATCATCTCCGCGGCACGACTGGATATATTACGGAAAATTTTCTCCTTCAGTTCATCGGTTGCCGCCTTCATGGCAAGGGTCAGGGTATCGTTGCTTACCTCACGCATAATTGCCTGGATGCCCTTGTCGTCCAGGTGGACGAAATCCTCGAAGGTGAACAGGTGCTTGCGAATCACTTCGGCAAGGGGCGGTTTCAGCACATCCAGCTTGTCGAGAATCTGTTTTTCGCGGCTTCTGTCGAAGTGGTTGAACATATCCACAACCTTCTCTACCCCGCCTACCTTGAACCGCTGGATACCACCCACGGCTGTTAACTCCAGGCGCATAACCTCTTCTATCTCGCCGATAATCTCCGGCGACACCTGATCGACATCGGCAATCCGCATGACAACCTCGGCTTGCAGCTCCTGGGGCAGGAATCCTATGATCTCGCTGGTCTGTCGTGCCTTGAGCTTTGCCAGGATTACAGCAATGGTCTGGGGATGCTCCTGGGACAGAAAGTTGGCAATGGTTTTCGCATCCATATTTGCCAGCATGTCCGTCATATCGCCGTAATTCGCAACAGACAATTCCTTGAGCAGCGCCTCGGCCTTGACCGGACCAAGGGCTTTCTCCAGAACCTTGCGGACAAACTCTTCGCCCTGGGAGAATATTCCCGTCTCCGGATCGGTTATATCCATATATTCATTGACGATTTCCTGTATGGTATTGCGCTGCACATGACCGAGCCGGGACATGCTCTGGCTTATCCGCTTGATCTCGATATCTTCCATATGCTCAAAGATCTTGCTGGTGGCCTCTGGTCCTAGGTAGAGCAGTAGTATTGCGGCTTTGTCGGTTCCGTTCATGAAAATCCTCGTCGTAAATCTTGCGGCGGGTCGTAACCACGCCGTGTGTCAGCTTCAGTCTCCTAGTCCCGATGCTGCAACCAGTTCTGCAGAATCTGGGCCGTCTGGTACGGATCCTGTTTCACCTTTTCAATCAGTTGTTGCTGGCTCGCGGCGTACATTGCCAATGCCATTTTATTTTCATTTTCCAGTTGGGCATCCGGTTGATTGATGGGCACGAAACCTTCCTGGCCTCGCTTCCCGGAAGAACGAAGGATCGCGAGAAGTGGCCTGATGACAAAGAAGAGCAAGGCCAGGAAGCCGAAACCGATCAGGGCATTCTTCAGAATCGCCATAAAAATCGGGGCATTCCACCAAGCCTCGGATTCTTCGATTCCGGCATCGGCAGAATCCTGGAAGGGAATATTGGCAACCGTAACCTGATCACCACGCTCAACATTGAAACCGACGGCACTCTTTGCCAGTGATTCGATCTTCTGCAGTTCCTCGGCACTGCGCGGGATGTACTTCTGTTTCGCCGCACCTTCCGCGCCGGCTGTTCCTTCATATTTCCCGTCAACCATGATGGCCACTGAAATCCTTGCCAGGGCTCCCACCGGCTCAATTATTCTGGCAGTGGAGCGGCTGATCTCGTAATTCATGGTTTCATCGCTTTTGGAAGCCTCATTAGTAGCGGCAGCAGAAGGCGCCGCCGAAGTGGCTTTACCGGTGTTGCTCTGCACACCCGGAATACCGGAAGCTTTATTGGTTACGCCATTTTTCTCTTCCGTGCGCTGTTCGCTGCGAACAGCAGTGGCATCGGGATCATAGCGCTCTTCATACTTTTCCACCTGCTTGAAATCAAAGACCGCGTTAACCCTGGCAACGGATTTGCCGGTACCCACCGCCCTGTCGAGGAGCGACTGGAGACGCTCCTCCACGGTTTTTTCATACGTTCGCTGCATCTCCAGCATGGCCGTGGTCATTTTCCCGGTGGGGTCGGAATTGCCCGTTTTGCTGAGCACTTTGCCGCGGCTGTCAAGAACGGTTACCTTTTCCGGATCCATTCCCTCGATGGAAGAAGCCACCAGGTGAATGACACCCTGGACCTCGCTTTCTCGGAGAGCTTGGGCCGATTTCATTTTCAGCACCACCGATGCGGTGGGATGCTTTTCGTCATCCATGAACAGGGACTTTTCAGGAATGGCAAGGTGAACGCGAGCCTGCTCCACGCCCGCCAACTGGGATATTGTCCGGGAAAGCTCACCCTGCAAAGCCCGCTGATAGTTGAGCTTCTGTACGAACTCGGTCATGCCGAAGTTTTTTCTGTCGAAGATCTCGAAGCCCACCCCGCCACCTTGGGGCAGACCGTCGGAAGCCATGGACAGGCGCAAATCGTATACCTTGTCAGAGGGAACAAGGATCGCCTTGCCGCCTGATTCGATCTGGTAGGGGATCTTCTGCTCCTTCAGCCTTTTCACGATCTCGCCGGCATCCTCCGTGGTAAGATTCGAAAAAAGCGGGCGATAATCGGTTCTGTTGGCTACCACGATCAATAGAGTAAAGAGAATTGCCGAAAGAGCAACCACTCCGCCCACAACCAATCGTTTCGTCGGGCTCAAGGCAAGAAACGGTTCAAGTATTTTTTTCAGTGCTTCCGGCATGGCTTCTCCCGAAGGAAGGGTAAAAGTTCAACGTTCAAGGTTCGAGGTTCAAGGTTCGAGGTTCTAGGTTCGAGGTTCGAGGATCGAGGTTCTAGGTTCGAGGATCGAGGTTTTCAACGTTGAACTTTGAACCTTGAACCTTGAACCTCAAACGTTGAACCGCCTTTTACACCTGCATCCGCATAATTTCGTGATAGGCATCAAGCGCCTTGTTGCGAACCTGGGTAAGAAACTGGAATGATATGCTCGATTTCTCCATGGCAATCATGACTTCATGCAGGCCTTTGGATTCACCGGTAGCAAGCTGTTCAATGGCCGTGTTCGCCTGTGTCTGAAGATCGTTGACTTTGCCGATGACATCACCCAATACCTGGGTAAATCCCTCCGTTGCCGTAGCACTACCTGCGGCTTTCGCTCCGCCTGCATTGAACGGACTTGATATCCCGGAAACAGCGAGGTTATTTTCAATACCTTTGATTATCATGCGTCACTCCTGCGTTACGTTCGATAGACTCGACACCGTTCAGTTCCCCCCTTTCAGCAAGCAAGGGCAACCGGACAGCTGTTATCGTCCCAATTCCAGTGTTTTCATTGCCATCGACTTGGCCGCCTGTGCCGCGGTAATATTTGCTTCGTAGGCGCGGCTGGCGGTAATCATATCCGCCATCTCCTCGACGATGCTTACGTTCGGTAACGCCACGAAACCCTTGGCATCCGCATCGGGGTGTTTCGGGTCGAACTGCAATCGTGGCGGAGACTGGTCTTCGACAATTTCAGTCACCTGCACCCCAACAGGAGTCCCGGAGCCAAAACGGCTGAGCGTCTCGCCAAAGCCCGGAGAGCGGGGCTGATCAGCAGTAAAAACAGCGTCTTTCCTTTTATAAGGTCCGCCATCGGCAGTCCTGGTGGAATTTGCATTAGCCATGTTGCTGGAAATCAGGTTCATCCTGGTTCTCTCAGCGGCCAGAGCCGATGCACTGATATCCAATGAGGAAAAGAAGTCCATTTAGTTCCCTCCTTTTATAGCGTACTTGAGACCCTCGAACTTCTTTGTCAGAATCTGGATCGAAGCATTGTATTGAATCTGGTTCTCCGCCATTCTCGCCATCTCCCGCTCCAGGTCGACACCATTTCCGTCCCGTCCGAGGCCGCTCGAAGAGCTCTCGTCCAGGATACCCTCCACGTCCTCGACATTCCGGGCAACTCCTTTAATGGGTATATGCCGGGGATGGGCAGGAACTGTACCAGCAGGCCCCGCGTCCCTGTTCTTCATGGCATCCTTCAACTGCCCCTCGAAGGAAAGGCTTTTGGGACGGTAATTGGGGGTTTCGGCATTGGCGATATTTCCCGCGATATGGGAATGGTTTTTCGCCCGCAGATCCAGGTTTTTGGCAATCAGGTCAATTGTTGATCCGAACAGTTTGTCCACTGGCATGGAACGCTCCGTTTCTATTTTCTCACCAAGGTACGAGCAAAACCCGTACCAGTTCAGAAACCCCATAAAAACATGACATTAGTTGGGTATTTGCCACAAAACACAGTGCTTTACGCCGCTGATTTTTGACAGGAGACATTATTTTGACGTACCGTGCCGCTGCAGCACATCATGCAAGGACTGGTCGGCGAGGGCCTGAATGGCCAGGCTTTTCCAGACAAGGTCTTTCCCGTCCCGACTGAGCCGCTCCCAGCAGGAACGGGCTTCATCGATACTCCCCATCGCCAAAAGAACTTCACCCATCTTGAAAAGAAACATGTCTCGTCTCTCATTCTGTGACGTTTCATATCCTGCCCGGTATGTTTCCAGAGCCCCTTTTCGGTCATTAAGGGAAAACTTCGCTGAAGCGAGAACCATCCGGGCGTCGGCTGTCAGCGCGTTATCAGTGCCGTGCGGCATACTTGCCAGATACAATCCCATCGATTTCTCGACACCGGAAACGTCAGCCAGTTTTTCGCAGGCCTTGCCGAGATAGTAATAACTGGCCGGGTCTTCTGCTTTCGATTTTCCTTTCAATAGCGGCGACAACGTCGCGGCAACGGCGTCCATATTGCCGTTCCGGTACTGGATCCAACCAATCCGCTCCCGTACCTGCTCCGCAACTCCCGATGCAGCATATCGTGCCAGGTAGCGCTTGCCGGCTGCTTCTGCAACGGCAAATTCGCCAAGAGTCCAGGCATCTTCATGAATACGAAGATAAAGGAACGGCACATGCGGGCCCGCCCATACCGTATCCGCCAGAAAACTGAACAGCGAAAGTTCTTCACGGACCATTCCGAGTTTCCTGAAACAGAGGGCAATACGAGGGATAAAATTCTGTTCTCCAACACATCGGGCGAGATAGTCGCGATTATCGAGAACCAGCTTGATCAGGCGGCGGCAATCGCCCGCCCTGGCCAGCTCCTGATACAGGTTCAAAAGGAGGTCT
>JAQUHN010000150.1 GCA_028683555.1 Geobacteraceae bacterium
CGCCGAATATCACCGGAGTGCTCCACATGGGGCATGCCCTGAATAACACTCTTCAGGATATCCTGTGTCGCTGGAAAAGGATGTCGGGTTATAACGTTCTCTGGATGCCGGGTACCGATCATGCCGGGATTGCAACCCAAAACGTGGTGGAACGCCAACTCGCGGCCGAGGGCACGAGCCGCCACGAGATCGGCCGTGATGCTTTCATCGAACGCGTCTGGAAGTGGAAGGCGGAATCGGGCGGTCAGATTATCGGCCAACTGAAACGGCTCGGGGCATCCTGCGACTGGGACCGGGAGCGTTTTACCATGGATGAGGGGCTGTCGACCGCGGTACGCGAGGTTTTCGTGCGTCTCTACGAGGAGGGGCTCATCTACCGCGATAACCGCCTCATCAACTGGTGTCCCCGTTGTCACACAGCCCTTTCCGATATTGAGGTAGAGCACGAGGAGCAGAAGGGCAATCTCTGGCACCTCCGTTATCCGGTTGTCGGCACCGATCGCTTCGTGGTTGTTGCCACGACCCGACCGGAAACCATGCTTGGCGACACCGCCGTTGCCGTGAACCCTGCAGACGACCGCTATCGGGATATCATCGGTGGCTTTGTGACCCTGCCGCTGGTGAATCGTCGAATTCCCATCATTGCCGACGAATACGTGGATATGGAGTTCGGTACCGGCGTGGTTAAAATCACCCCGGCTCACGACTTCAATGATTTCGAGGTTGGCAAGCGACACAATCTCGACCGTATCAATGTCTTTGACGAGTCGGGCATCATCAATGCTGCCGGGCACCAGTATGAAGGTCTCGACCGCTTTGCCGCTAGAAAAAAGATCGTTGCCGACCTGGAAGAACAGGGCCTGCTGGAAAAGATCGTCGACCATGCCCTTTCCGTGGGTGGCTGTTACCGTTGCAAGACGGTAGTCGAACCGTACATGTCCCTTCAATGGTACGTATCCGTAGCGCCGCTTGCGGAACAAGCCCTTGCCGCAGTGCGGCAGGGAACGACCCGGATCATCCCGACCCAGTGGGAGAACACCTATTACGAATGGATGGAAAATATTCGCGATTGGTGCATCTCGCGGCAGATATGGTGGGGCCACCGTATACCTGCATGGTATTGCGACCACTGCAATGAAGTAACTGTTTCCAAGAACGATCCCAGTTCCTGCGCCCACTGCGGAAGCGATGAGATCCGCCAGGAAACAGATGTCCTCGATACCTGGTTCTCCTCCGCCCTCTGGCCGTTTTCCACCATGGGATGGCCGGAAAAGACCGAGGAGTTGGCCCTGTTCTATCCGACCTCATGCCTGGTTACCGGTTTTGATATTCTCTTTTTCTGGGTAGCGCGCATGATGATGATGGGGCTTCATTTCATGGGTGAGGTTCCGTTTCGCGATGTGTATATCCATGCCCTGGTTCGCGATGCGCAGGGACAGAAAATGAGCAAGTCGCGGGGCAACGTCATCGATCCGCTGGTGATTATCGATGAGTATGGCGCCGATGCCTTCCGTTTCACCCTTGCGGCTTTTGCCGCCCAAGGGCGGGATGTGAAGCTTGCCGAAGAGAGAATTGCCGGTTATCGGAATTTTGCCAACAAGATCTGGAATGCTTCCCGGTTTGCCTTCATGAACCTGCAGGACTTCGATCCTGATACCGTCGACTGGCAAGGGCTGGAGCTTACCAATGCCGACCGCTGGATTCTGTTCCGGCTCAACGCGGCTGCATGCGAGGTGGATGAGGCGCTGGCCGGATACCGTTTCAACGAGGCGGCCAGTTCTCTCTATCGGTTTACCTGGAGCGAATTCTGTGACTGGTATATCGAACTGATCAAGGAAGACCTCTATAAAGGTGATGACGCCCGGAAAACGACCGCACAGTACGTGCTCTGGACGGTTCTGGAGAACCTCTTGCGCCTGCTCCATCCATTGATGCCTTTTCTTACCGAAGAAATTTGGCAGAATCTTCCGGGAAAACGACCGGTTTCCTCGATCATGCAAGCTCCGTATCCACGCCCGGTGCCTGAATGGGAATTCACCGATGGGGCCAGGGAGATGGACCTGGTCATGGAGGTGATCCGTGGCATCCGCAACATCAGGGGCGAGGTGGAGGTTCCCCCAAGCCGGGAGATTGCGGCAATTCTCGATTGTGGTTCGGATGAAAGCCTCCATGTCCTGAAACGCAATGAAGGGTATGTCATGAGTCTTGCGCGCCTTTCCGATCTTGCCATGGGCAGGGCTCCGGAGCGGCCAGCCGATGCCGCGGTTCAAGTGGCAGGTGATGTGCAGATCATCATTCCGCTGAAGGGGCTGGTCAATGTGGAAGAAGAGGAAAAACGCCTGCTGAAGGAACTCGGCAAGGTGGATAAGGATATCGACTTCCTCGGCAAGAAACTCGAAAATCCCGATTTTGTCGGTCGTGCTCCAGCCGCTGTTGTCGCCAAGGAACGGGACAAGCTGGAAGAATTCGCCAACAAGAAACAGGTGCTCCTGGAAAATCTCGAAAAGATCCGCAGATTGATGTGATACGCGAAAACTCTTGTCTGCGCTGAAACGCAGGGTCAGTCTCGGCGATTGACCCTGCGGGCCGCATAGCTCATTTCTCGGAGAACCGGATGACTCAACTGTACATTCTGAACGCTTTTGTGGCTCTTTTCGGTGCTGCCATCGGTTCCTTTCTGAATGTGTGCATCTATCGCATTCCCCGTGCCGAATCCATTGTTTTTCCCTCTTCCCACTGCCCGGCGTGCGGCAGCCGCATTCGCGCCCTGGACAATATCCCCATTGTCAGCTACCTTTTGCTGCGCGGCAAGTGCCGCAGCTGCGCCAGTCGAATTTCCTGGCAGTATCCGGTGGTGGAAGCTCTCAGCGGTCTGTTGACCCTGTTGCTGTTTCTGAAATTTCAGCTGTCTCCTACCTTCTTCGTTCTCTTTATCTTCTGCATGGCCCTGGTGGTTATCACTTTCATCGACCTCGAACACCAGATTATTCCCGACAGCATCAGCTTGCCGGGCATTGTCGTCGGTTTTGCCTCATCTTTCTTTCTTCCCTGGCTCGGCTGGAAAAGTTCGCTGATCGGCATCGTAGCCGGTGGCGGCAGCCTGCTGCTGGTGGCGTACGGCTACCAGTTGCTGACCAAGAAAGAAGGTATGGGCGGCGGCGATATCAAGCTCCTGGCCATGATGGGCGCCTTCCTTGGGTGGCGGTCCATTCCTTTCATCATCTTCACCAGTTCGCTGTTCGGTTCGGTTGTCGGCTTGTCGCTGATGGCAGCCCGTAAAAAAGACTCTCAATTGCCGATTCCGTTCGGACCTTTCCTGGCGTTCGGTGCCGTGCTCTTCATTTTTTACGGCAGACAACTCATCCAGTGGTATTTCGCTCTCGGAGGCGCTGCTGGGAGGTAGGCTTAGATCATGAAGAAATTCCGCTTCAGTCTGACCTTTGCCATACTTGCTTCGCTTTCCTGTCTGCTGGTTTTTACCTGGCTGCTGTTCAGCCTTCTTTCCTTCAAGACATCGGAAAAGGATCTCCTTGTTCAAAAGAGCGAAGAGGCGCGCCTGCTCCTTGCCGCGTTTCTCCATCTGCTGCCGGAAAATTTTGATGTAACGAGTGACCCTGCATCTGCAGCCCGGTTTGCCGACCGGTTGGCCGCGGAAAAAAACTTTCGCGGCCTCCTCGTCGTTGATCGCAACGGCAGGGAGCTGTTCCGCATGGCTGATCCGAAAGGGGTCGATGCACGGTTGCGGGGTGTCCTCTCGTCCGGCCTCGAGTCAGCCTCGCTGACCGGCAACGGCAAAACTCTTTCCCGCTATGCCCCGCTTCGTGCGGGTGAAGGTATGCTCGGAGCGGCTCGTTTAACGCTTTCCCTGGCACCTGAGTATGAGCGTCTGAGCAGAACGCGCAGTCTCTTCCTGGCCTATTTTCTGCTGGATTTCCTGCTGCTGCTTGGGTTCGGTTCCTATCTGCTGTCCCGCTGGATTGTGCTGCCCATACGTCGGCTGCTTGCGGCAACCGGGAAAATTGCCGATGGCGATCTGGGGTATCGGGTCCCTGTTCCGGGGGGGCGTGAAATTGCCGACCTGGCTGAGGCTTTCAATACAATGCTTGACGCTCTTTGCCATAAGAGGGACGAGGTGAATGACCATATCCGGTCTCTGGAACGCATCAACAAGGAACTCCAGGCAGCACGACAGGAAACGGTCCGCAGTGAAAAAATGGCGTCGGTCGGGCTTCTTGCCGCCGGAACGGCTCATGAGTTGGGAACCCCTTTAGCCGCCATCATCGGCTATGCCGGCATTTTGCGGGACGAGTTGCGGGATGATCCTGAAAAGTCCGATTTTCTTTTCAGGATCGAACAGGAGGCCGGGCGGATAGACCGGATCATCCGTGGTTTGCTGGATTATGCCAAGCCGTCATGCAAGGACTGGGAAGCAGTTGATATGGTGGACGTCCTGCAGAGTACGATCGATATGCTCGACGGACAAGGGGCCTTCAGGAATATTGCCGTTTCCCTGTCCGACGTGGAGCCTGTGCCCCTTTTGCATGCTGACCGTCAGGAGTTGCAACAGGTGTTCACGAATCTTTTTATCAATGCGCGTGATGCCATGGCGGATAGCGGAACGCTGTCAATAAGGGTCTCCGTTGACGGGGACAGCAAGCCTGATAGTGTCTCACGGAGCGGAAAAGCGGTGCGGGGACGGCGCAAGGATGATTTTCGGGGGGTGTTCAGCGAACCGCTGCATCCTGGTACCGCAGCATATTATGTTCGGGTCGACGTGAGCGATAGCGGTGTCGGCATCGCACCGGAAAACCTGGAAAGGATCTTTGACCCGTTCTTTACCATGAAGGAACCGGGCAAGGGCACCGGGCTGGGACTTGCCGTCACTGCTCGGATCGTCGACTCCCTGGGCGGGCGAATTACCGTCGAAAGTCTACCCGGTAAGGGAACCACCTTTACCGTGTGGCTGCCGATTCCGGAGTCTGCATAGTTGTTTACTGCTGCAGAGTTTTTGCTTTGTTCGACAAGGCGGCATTGCGACGTAATTTATTGTAGCCCGATGGTCTCGCAAATTATCGAAAAGTCCCCCCCCTTGCAGGGTAGCGGGGACGGCTTTTCGCCTGGTAGTTAAGCTGGAACCGAAAAAACGAAAACGCCATGAAACAAACCGATGAAAAAAAGAAAATTCTCGTTGTTGATGACGAGGCAAACCTGCGGCATATGCTGCAGGTCGTGCTTGGCAAGCAGGGCTACGTCGTTGATGTTGCGGCCGACGGTGCCGAGGCATTACGAATGGCTCAGGATACCCCCTATGCCTTCATTCTCTGTGACATCCGGATGCCGGTTGTGGACGGGCCGGAATTCCTGCGCAGGTCGATTGCCTCCGGATTGGCCGGCACGATTATCATGATGTCAGCCTACGGTACCGTGGATACGGCCATCGAGTGCATGAAGATGGGTGCCTATGACTATATTTCGAAACCCTTCAAAAACGATGAGATAATCCTGGTGCTGAAAAAAGCGGAAGAACGTGAGCGGTTGACGCAAGAAAACCTGCGCCTCCGCGAGGACATTGAGCGGGAGTACTCTTTTTCCAGCATTATCGGTAAAAACGCCCGCATGCGGGAGATATTCTCGCTGATCAAAAAGGTCTGTGATTTCAAGACCAGCGTGCTGGTTCTCGGCGAGTCAGGTACCGGCAAGGAATTGATCGCCCGGGCCATCCATTACAACAGCAACCGCAAGCAGGGGCCGTTTGTTGCCGTGAATTGCGGCGCGATTCCGGAGAACCTGCTGGAGAGCGAACTGTTCGGCCACGTCAAGGGCGCCTTTACCGACGCCGTAGCCGACAAGGCCGGACTGTTCGAACAGGCGGATTCCGGTACCCTGTTTTTGGATGAAATCGGCGAGATGCCGCTTTTCCTGCAGGTTAAACTGTTGCGTGTGCTGCAGGAGGGCGAAATCCGACCGGTTGGCGCCAGTTCGTCAAAAAAGATAGATGTGCGAATCGTTTCGGCCACGTCGCGTGACCTGGCAAAGGAGATCGCTTCCGGCGGGTTCCGCGAGGATCTTTTCTACCGTATCAATGTTTTCTGTGTCAATGTGCCGCCGTTGCGCGAGCGGATGGAGGATATCCCGTTGCTGGCGGACCATTTCCTGCACAAATATTCCGCCTTACTCGGCAAGAACGATGTTCGCCTTTCTTCCGCTTTCCTTACCAGTCTCCTCGACTATGACTGGCCCGGAAATGTTCGGGAGTTGGAAAACTGCATCGAGCGGGGACTTGTGCTGTGCGAAGAGAACGTTATCGATGTTGAATGTCTGCCGGAGAAACTTCGTCAACAACGGGGCAGTTCCGGATCCACTGGTATTCCGGTCGACAATCTTTCCCTCAAACGTGCTGCCGAGTTGCTGGAACGGGACTATATCTGCAAGGCCCTGGAGAGGACTGGTGGAAACAGAACTCATGCGGCCAAAATCCTGGAGATAAGCCTTCGTGCGCTGCTCTATAAGATAAAGGAGTATGGCTTGGAATAGGCTGTGAAAAAAATGCACTGTTTTGTTGTTGTGCTATGCATAAATTGCATACTTCTCGACTGTGAACAGGGCTCAGTCCCGCAGATTGGCTTTTAGCAGGCCTTGCGGGGTAGGAGCTGTTTCGGCATGGACGTTGCTGCTAGATTGAAACCGGAGGAAATATGAAAAGATCTTTATGCTTTGTTTTAAGTCTGCTGGTGCTTGTTCTGCTTGCTATAGGTGTATCGTCTGCCGCTACGAAAAAAGCTCCCGTCAAAAAAGCTTCGCAGAAAAAATCGATAAAACAACAGGATTGTCCCGCAATCCACGATTGTGCATCCTGTCATACTTTTTCCAAGGATGAGGCTGCGACTCTGCTCAAGGAGTTTGGCGCGGTACAGGATGTCAAGCTGGCGCCCGTCAAGGGACTCTATGAAGTGAGTGTCCAGAGAGGCAACCGGCAGGCGGTTGTCTATGTGGATTTTGCAAAGAAACTGCTGATGCCTGCGCCGATCTTTGAAATAACCTCAAAACGATCACTTACCCCTGCTTCCGTCGAGCTTCCGGTCGTTATCCCCAAGGCGGATCTTGCCAAAATCCCAAGAAACGATTCGATCGTGATGGGGAAAGCCGACGGCAGTAAGATCCTGTTTGTATTTACCGATCCCGATTGTCCTTACTGCGTCAAGCTTCACAATGAACTGAAAAAACTTGTGACGCTTGAGCCGGAGTTGACGATCTACATAAAAATGTTCCCGTTGAAAATGCATCCGCAGGCGTATGACAAGGCCCGGGTAATCCTCGGTGCGAAATCCCTGGAGATGCTGGAAAAGGCGTTTGCCCACGGCCAGTTACCGGCGCCGGGCGATAACGACCCCAAGCAACCGGTTGACGAGACCATCAAAATTGGCGAATCGCTGGGCATCCAGGGAACTCCTGCCATGATATTTCCCGATGGTCGGCTTGTTGCCGGAGCCATGAGCGCGGAAGCGATTCGCGGTCTCCTGAAACCGGTTGTTTCAAATTAATAACTACCGATAGATGCGATTCCGGGTACGTGAGTAAGTCCGCACCGATCCGATGATGCAAGACAAGCGAGGTATCCCCATGAAAAATTCAGGTACGAAACTATTGTTGGCGATCATTCTGGGAGCCGTGTTCCTGTTGTCGCAGACTGCCGTCATGGCGGCGGAAATGAAAAACTATTCGATTACACCGCCCTTCATCCAGCAGGCAATAAAGCCGAACCTGCTGCTGATGATCGACAACTCCAGCAGTATGTACGACCTTGCCTATGCCGATGAAGGTGAAACCGATTCTTCCGGCACCATCACCCGAGAGCCCTATTATTGCTATGACCAGACCTACAAGTCGACCAATGTCTACGTAGGTTATTTCGATCGCTCCGCGTACTATTCGTATGATATTACCAACAACTACTTTGCCATCATCGGTTCCCTCCCGGTGTCGACGAGCTGCGATTACTTTCTGTCCGATGCCATGTGCCTCAAGTTTAATACCTCGGTGGTCCCCAATACGCTGAACACTTTTGCCGCCAAGGGGAACTTCCTCAACTGGCTTACATCTTCCAAGTTCGATGTGGAGAAGCAGGTTCTCACCGGAGGAAAGTTCGACGGCAGCAAGCTGGTGCCGGAAAGTCGGGGATGTGTCGGCCAGGGATTTATCAAGGAGCCCAATACGGCCGATTTTGTCAACTTTTCTCAGACCGACGATAACCCGAATACCTCACTGGGAGTTGTCTTCGCGGTCCGCGGGCCATTCGATTCCGTTAATCCTACGGCACCGTCGCGGGGCGGACAGACGGTTATCGAGGTTTATCGCGGCAACTACAACGAGGCCAACTGCCAGGCGGCCATTGACCTGTGGGGCGTATCAACCACCCAGCAGACCGATCTGAGAAACGCCATCGAGCTGTGCCTCAACTACAATCCCCATGCTTCGAACTACTGCTCGGGGAACCCGAGTATTTCCTGTACCATCGATGCCAACTGCGTGTTTCCCGGTACCCCTGCCTTGGCCGGCGGATGCAGCAACGATGGCGATATTTCCTGTACCACGGATCTCACTTGCGGCACGACCACCCTCCCTGGTAACTGCAGCAACATAGCCCGTTCCTGCCTCGTGGATTCTGATTGTACGGAAATTTCAGGTGGCTACTGCAGCAATGATTCGACTATCTCATGCTCCGGGGTTGCTGACTGCACCATTCCCGGTACGCTGGGAACCTGCAGCAATAAACCCACGAAGAATTGTACCGAGTCCAGCGACTGCACAACACTTGAAGTCATCGGCTACTGCGACAACAAACCATCGCAAAGCTGTACTTCAAATAGTCAATGCCCTGTGGTGCCGGGAAAATGCAGCATCCAGCATGGTAACAGCTTCGATTCATGTACCAGTGATGCCGATTGCGGCATTCCCAGTGATCCCACCAAGTACGGGACCTGCAGCAACCCGGCTCCGAGCCCGGCGCCGCCGGCCACCAACGGAACCTGTGTCGGCTATGTTCCCTACGACAGTGGAACATGTAACGGATACGTTGCGGACATTACCGGCACCTGCGTAGGGACAGTAGCCTCGTACGGAACCTGCAGCGAGACAACGGTGCAGAACACCTGCACCAACCCGGCCCCGACTCCGGCAACCACCCTCAACTATGGGCCATGCATCAACCCTGATCAACAGGCGATAACCAAAACCAAG
>JAQUHN010000017.1 GCA_028683555.1 Geobacteraceae bacterium
CACCTCCCATGCCGGAGAAGCCGCCACCGAAAGAGCCGCTGCTCCAGTTACCGCCACCCGACGAGCTTTGCTGTGGTGGCGTGGCTGCATGGCTCACCGTATTGGAGAGAGTGCTGTTGAGTACATCGACGGTATCCAGGACCCCCACAACCTGGGCGCGATCATCCGCAGCGCTGCCTGTGCCGGAGCCCATGGCGTGATCATCCCCAAAGACCGGGCAGCGGGAGTCACCCCCACGGTTGAAAAGGCCTCGGCCGGGGCAGTTGAGACGATCCCGGTGGCTCAGGTGGTGAACATTGCCCTGACCCTCGAGGAACTGAAAAAAGCAGGTTTCTGGATCTACGGAGCATCCGACAGCGCCTCGGCACAGCTCTTCGACCAGGATCTCACCGGTGCCACTGCCCTGGTGATCGGCAATGAGGGGGAAGGCATCCGACCGCTGGTGAGGAAGACCTGCGACGCGGTTTTCTCCATCCCCATGCGGGGCGGAGTAAGTTCGCTCAACGCCTCCGTGGCGGCCGGCATAGCCCTGTTCGAAGTTGTGCGGCAGCGGTTGGCAAAGGGCTGACAGCCTCCCTGTTTTATCCATGAAAAACATCAACGAATAAAAGAGAAAAAGCCGGTTCCCGCAGTGGGTCCCGGCTTTTTCTCTTCGGTCAGCTTATTTGAGGATCTCCGTCTGTGCAGTCTACTTCAACACCTTCACCGACTTGATCTCGATCGGATCAAGAGGCACATCGCGCATTCCCATCCGCACGCCGGTACGGACCCGCGCAATCCTGTCAACCACGTCCATTCCCTTGATCACCCGGCCAAACACCGCATAACCGTGACCATCAGGCAGGGGGCGGTTCAAGCCGTTGTTGTTCACCAGGTTGATGAAAAACTGGGCAGTGGCGCTGTCCGGGTCCCTGGTGCGGGCCATGGCAATGGTACCCCGGTCGTTCCTGAGCCCATTGGCCGCTTCGTTCCTTATGGGCTTAGCGGTCGGTTTCTCCTTCATGTCCAAGGTAAATCCTCCACCCTGGACCATGAAGCCGGGTATTACCCGGTGAAAGGTGGTGCCGCCGTAAAAGCCTTCCCGCACGTAGTTAAGGAAGTTTTTCACCGTGATGGGCGCCTCTTTCTGGAACAGCTCGATTGTAATATCACCAAGAGAGGTCACCATGAGGATCGTCGGTTTGCCGCCTGCGGCCTCCGCGGAGATAGCCATTCCCCCGAGTATTAGGCAGAGCGTCACGGCGATGATTGTTTTTCTGAACATGACTTCCTCCGTGCCTGCTGCCTATTCGGTGCGGCTGGTGATTTCGATCAGGTGGTAGCCGAACTGGGTCTTGACAGGGCCAAGAACTTTCCCGACTTCACCGGTAAACACGACCTCGTCGAACTCCCTGACCATCTGGCCCGGGCTGAATGTCCCCAGGGCTCCGCCATCTCTCTTTGAGGGGCAAAGGGAATTTTCCTTGGCAACAGTAGCAAAGTCTTTTCCGCCCTCTATCTCTGCCTTGAGGGTTTCACAGACTTCCTTGCTGGCCACAAGGATGTGGCGTGCGCTTGCTCTCTTCATTACGTTCTCCTTTTGAATGTTGTTCGCCCTGCCGCATTTTCGATACGTTGAACAAGTCGGCAGAGATTCTTGGAGGAGCATACCATATTCCGCCTGACAGGGAAATTTTTTCGCAACGAGCCTTGGCAATCGAGGAGCTAACCGTCTGAACTGGCTACCACTTTTCGGCCAGGATCTCGGCCCGTTTTCGCGAGTATTCCTCCTGGCTGATCAAGCCGTCCTTTTTCAGTCGCTCCAGGTCACGGAGTTTCCGGGCAGGGCTGATTTCTCCGGTCCCGCCCTCCAAATCGGCTTCCAACTCGACTTCAAAGAGCGGCATGCTGCCGGGATGCCTGAGGTTTTTTACGTGGTAGACCAGCATGAACAGGGCCAAGGCAAGCCAGCCGGACATGAACAGGTAAAACATGACCGACATCACAATTGGCGCCTCGTTTTCCCGCAAGACATTTCCCACGAGAACCGTGAATGCCACCCCGAACAGCATCATGAAAACAATAGCTATCAGGCTGCCGATGGAAACCGGCCGCCCCGGCCGTACCGAACTCTTGCTCGTCACCATTCCTCCTTCGTTTCGCCCACCAGGCAGGCAATTCACGATAATTTCTGTTTCTTGCCCAGCACGAAATAGGCAAGGGACCCCACCAGCGGAAATAGCGCCACTGCCAGCAACCAAAACAGTTTATTATTGCCAGCGAAGTCGCTCCTTATGATATCGATAAAAGCCAGCAAGGCGGGGAAAGAGCACATCACTAGAATGATCATCAGCTCAAAATAACCGATTCCCATGCAATATTCCTCTCTAAATTATGCGCCATCACATTTGCCAGCAGGACAAAGAACAGTAACAACCTGTCTTTACACTACGCCGACATCTCTTGGACAGGCAAGTATTCCAAATAGTTCCCGGTTGCGATAAAAATTCGATTTTCATCATCACTGGTTCAATGGATTCGCAACCTTATCCAGGCAGGCTCCTTGCTGCAGGGCCATTCCAAAGCCCTTTTTCCTGTCAAAAGCCTTCATGTGGTACTGGCCGGAGGCCCGGAACGGTCCCTGGAGTTCCAGGATAATTTCGATCAAATCATAGGGGATGATCTGCAGCCCCTCCGTCAGACAGGGCAGCCCGAAGGAGATGTCGTACAGCCAGTCAGCCTGGAACCCGAGGAACACGCAGGCAACGCCATAGTGCTCAAAATCGACCGCCGGGGCCGGCACGCCGAATGCCGTCTTCCACAGCGCCTGCCATTCCGAAGCATCCGTTATTACGGTAACCAGTTCTTCCGCCTGGCGGGAAAGATGCCCTTCCCATTCCATACCGTTTTTTTGCACCGGCAGGGGTACGCTCTCCGGGCTTTCACCATGTTCAAGGAGGGAATGAACCGAAAATCCGGACCTTACCGCAATCGAAAACACTTGGGCCAGTTGATACGATTCGGGAACATCGGGGTCCATCCAGAATTTACGGTAGATTTTGATCGTCGACTTTCCCTGCTTCACGCCCTGCAGGGTTGCCCTTTCATGGACATTCTGGGCGACTAGCTTGACGGAATCGCCATCAACTTCCACGTGACAGGAATAACTCCTGTTGCCGAAAAGATCCAGGGTCAGCACACCCCCAATCTGCAACTCCCTTTCGGTGGCAACGACTTCCGGGCGGCCGGACTGCTGACTGCCGGGAGGAACTATCGAACTCCAGTCAGCGGCAAAAAGCTGGCTAGCCGACAACACCGCCAGCATCAGTACAACAGCAAGATGCACGAGAAATCCCATTATTTCGAACCTCCTCTGGAGAACAGCACGTATAGCAATATAAGGGCATGGAGCAGGCCGAATGCTCCGTACAACAGGCAGACAACTCTCGTAATGTCTTTACCGCAACCGGCCCGGCACTACCGCATGCCTAGAAAGACACCCAGCAGAAAGACGACCACCAGCAGGAGCAGAAGCGACCAGGCGACGATATTCATCCGCAGGCTATCCCGCGTCGAGACAGTGTGAGCGGAATTTTCTTTCAAGCACCGCGCAAGCGCCCGCGAACAGAAAAGGAACAGCATGATGCCGATTAGTGCCGCAAAAAAATACGGCGCCAGGTCCCACAACAGCAGATTCGATCTCCTGCTCCCGATCAGAACCAGCGCAGTCACCCCCACGATCACCAGCACTCCGCCAACCAGCTTGCCGAGCATGAACGGCAGCTGCCTGATTTCCCTTTTTGTCTGACGGAAGATTTCGCCCATGATCCGTTACCTCCCCGGACACGGTGACTCGTGCCGACCCTCCGGAACGACAACCACACCCGCAAGGTTTTCGTTCACAAGAAAGTAATTGCCGATCGCAAAGGGCTTGTGGGGATTGATACCAAGTTCATCCAGCGTATAGGTCAGGCTGGTCTTTTCCGGCATAGCCTTGCAAGTATCCCTACGGGTCCGAAAAACAGTCAATACCTTGTCACTGAAATCCATCCGGAAGCTGCTCTTGTCGGTACAACCACTGCCGACCACATCAAAGGTAATGGTACTGGCGCTGAAATCAGTTGCCACTCCCAGCAGTACTTCCTTGTCCTCGGCAAAAACGGTCGAAGCACAGAGCAGCATCAGACTGAATACTGCCACCATTTTCATGATTGGCATAAATCCTCCTCTTTCAGAGAGTCGCAATCCAAGAAAAGAATGTACATCAGATGCACCATCATGGACATATCTTTCTGTAAGCGCGACATAGGTCAATAGATGAAAACCAAAAATGAACCAAGTGTTCACTAAACGGACACATATTTTTCGTGACCGGTAGAGGATTGCCGTAGAAAGATTGCTTTCCCCATCGTAGCGAATCGAGCACCAGCGCGGATACATGCCTAGCCGGTTTTCATCCCCGCAACGATATTCTGTCACTAGGTTTTTGGTCAGGAACGCTTGCAGCAGCACCGCTAAAAAGAGGCATAATTCATGCCAGAGAAACTGTAGCAACAGGTGAAATACTTCAGGCAGAGATTTCCATCATCCATGACACACTTTTTCCACAGGAAATTACGGCGCGTCTTTTTAACTGCTTGAAATCCACCCCGCTCTCCAGCACAATAAAAACTATCATCAGACCGGAAAGACAGCTTCATTATCGGTGCATACTTTTTTCCGGTCTTTACCACGCAACTGATAGACATTGAGGTGAACGATGAGCAATAAAAGTCAAACCGAGCATCTCGAACAGGGGGTAGATATCCCCTATAACCAATTGAATCCTGATACTTTGCGAAATCTTATTGAGGAATTTGTAACGCGGGAGTGGTCTGAATTGAGTGATGCGGGATATTCCCTGGAGGATAAGATAGAGCAGGTTTTTCAGCAGTTGAAAGAGAAAAAAGCCAAGCTAGTCTTTGATCTTACCTCGAATACGGCGAACATTGTCGTCTGCCGTTGAGTGGCAGCGGAGCTGCTTTCCTGCCGAACAATGCTGCCCTGAAATGAGAAAAGCCCCTGAACATAAGGGGCTTATTGTATCGTAGGTGCGCTGTTCTCAGATCTTTCTTACGTTGGCTGCCTGCAAACCTTTCGGGCCCTTTACCACATCGAATTCAACATCATCCCCTTCTTGGAGGGATTTGAACCCTTCTCCAGTGATCGCAGAGAAATGACAAAACACATCTTCACCATTCTCCTGTTCGAGAAAACCAAACCCCTTTGCGTCATTAAACCATTTCACTTTTCCTTTTGCCATTTGCTTGCTCTCTCCTGAATGTTTTGATTTTGCCCGATTGCAGTAACGGACCGTGTTAACGGTATCAACTTTATTCTTAATGTCAAGCAAGAAGACGCTCCGGCGAACGATTCCAGCACCGACAAAAAAGTATGTTTACCGAAAGACGGACCCGCTACGAGAAGATCTTTCTGAAAAAAAACAGGCCTCTTGGTTCAGGAAGATGCATGACACCGCTTAAATTTCGCTAAAAAACTTTTCGCAATTAATCGGAACACTGCGCCCCCACGCTGGAAACGCTACCGATTGACTGGCCATCGAAAATATCGCTTTCTCTGAAAGTTTTTCGCAGAAAGCCGAAGAACTCCCCTTCATTATTTGCATTGATTTCGTTCCAACGCCCTGCTTCATCCACTGACAGTTTAAAAAATGGACATCGATTGCGTATCGTTACATTGAAGCATCTGTCAGCATGGCCTTGCAGGGAGGCCGTTCCGACAATCACCGGTACGAGTCAATTTCTACCCACGGATCAACAGTGACCATCCCATTGTCTGGATATATTTTTGACGGCACAATATAGTAGTGACCCCATTCCTTTTTAACCATAAAAACATAACTTATGTAATACTTGTCCCCTTCTGTGGCGTCCAGTTTAATCTTCATCGGGTACGATGTTTCTACAAAAACATAGGGGGGCTCAATTTTTATTATTTTTATATCACCTGATTTATCATGGCCATTGGGCGTCCAATCGGGATAGTGCGACAATTTATGTTTTATGTATTTGGGAGAGATGGTTTTTTTTCTTAGGCCATAATCATCCGTTGAAAGGAAGGTTACGACCGGCTCTGCGGCTTTGCTCGAATCATAGCTATCCGAAAAACCATACTTTGCAAGCAAACCAAGCAACACTATCATGCCTACCAGATAAATACCCTTGCCCTTCATCACATTTCACCCTTCTTAATAATTTTCTCCCTGTGCAAATTGGGCATGCTCAAAGCGATTTTCAGAGAAAGTAGGTACGCTCTTTTTTACCGGTTGTCTAGCAAATTTTTTGTCGTGGAGTTTGCTTATTTGGTGGTGCTAGCATGCTGAATTCATTGCCAAACTGACAGCAGAAAAAACACCATAGATTTTACCTGGTATTGCGTGAAGAAAAGGGCAACGATTGCTTTCCCGCAACGAACCGGCCAAGGACTTCACAACAGTTTGACAACCCACGAATCTGCACTTGTACTGGTCAAAATTACCACGGCACTATGTCAGAAGTGCCAAGAAACAACGTAAAGGCATGTTCTTAATTCAGTGGGTGGCTTTAAGGAAAGACGTAAGACTTGTACGCGCTTTTCCTGCGTCAACGAAAAAGGGGCCAGGCTAAACGCCTGACCCCTTGATTTTATGGACCACCTTCCGGAATCGGACCGGAGAGCTATTGGTTACGGAACCAATCAAAAAATCTGAATGAATATGCATGAATTGCTCTAGTGCCGCAATCCCTGGAAATTACTGCAATTTGCGAATAAAGCTCATCTAACCTTACCCTCTATTGCTGAGCATGTAGTTCACATTTGATAAAAATCTGATCAAGGGGAGAAAGGTTACCAATCCGCCCTCATTCATAGGAGACTTCCCCCCCAAAAAACAAGGTTAATATTGTGACGATCTATCAACGATGCAATCCGCCATGCCCGCCATGGTAGTAACCGGGCCCTCCACGGTGGTAGCCTGACCCGCCATGATAATAGCCGGGCCAGCCGTAGTGGCCTGAATAATAGAGGTTTATATTCGGCCCCGCATACCCGTAGGGAAACCCGTAGTAATACGAATCGTTATATCCATAATAGCCCGGATAGACAACACACCCGCCCAGCATTACGCTGACCGTGATCAGAAGGAGAAGTTTTTTCATAAGACACCTCCGCTTGATGCCTTTTGCCTTCTATACTTCTGTTGACTATAACGCTCTGAACCATTTGGGGTTTACCCTTGTATCCAGAAAAAAAACCTTCTTCTGCGGAATGGCTATTCTGCGAGCCTTTTTGTATGAAGGTCAGAATTGCATTTTTTGACGAGGGACCGTAGGCTCAAATCCAGTCATCCGGACCGGCAATTTCCTGAAGCAAGGAAATCAGGCCCCCTATCGTTTTTCCATTTATAACCTGCCACCCCGTCCCGCCAAATCAAATAATCAACTATGAAATATTTTTGGAACGCCAGAAACTCTCCGGCCCCTCCGCAGCAACAGGAACTTCAGAAATGGATTGACCGGAAAATGTCGCATGCATCAAACCATGTGTCGACTACATTGTAGAGTGGATTTTATGCGTTATAATAAGAACTTACTTGATTAAACCATAAAGGAGGAAGGATATGAAACGGACTGTTGTTTTTATGTGCTTGGCTCTTTTCTTCATTTTATCAGCAAGCATCGCAATGGCCGCAGACAGTATTTCCGGCAAAGTTGGCATTAGCGGACAAATCGGTTTTCTTGTTCCGTCAGACAGTGAAGCGTTCGAACCTTTTACCCCCAGCTACAACCTGGAAAGTGATGTCGGCTTTATTGGCGGTGGTGGCCTTATCTATGGGATCAATAAAAACCTTGCGATTGAATGCAACATCACCTATACGGAATTCGCTGCCAAAATTGCGGGTATTCAAGAAGGAGACTTTGATACCACAAACATTGCATTCGGCGTGCAATACCGGTTTGTAGATATCCCGGTACCGCATCTAGTGCCCTATGCAGGTGGAGGGTTGGATATCCTGATGAATGGTTTTTCTTCCTCATATAGCAACAGTCTTGATGTTGATACCGTGGCAGGTGTCCATGTGTGTGGTGGTGTAGATTATTTCATCCTGCCGCAGTTGGCGTTAAACGCTGAATTAAAAGGTGTTCTGGCTCCTGATGCGGACATCAACTACAGTGGGATAAAAGTCGGTAATTATGACCCGACAAGTCTTTCGATGACTTTTGGTGTTCGATTCTTCTTTAACTGACAGCCGGTCTTCCCAAAAACATTCACTTTATTACAATCACTTACCAGGTAACGGTAAGTTCTTTCTTATTGTGCGCCGTGCATGGCGCACAATAAGAAAAGGGGCTACGCTACTGCGTAACCCCTTGATTTCATGGAGCCACCTGCCGGAATCGAACCGGCGACCTATTGATTACGAATCAATTGCTCTACCATCTGAGCTAAGGTGGCGTTATCAGGACTATTTACTTATACCAAATCCACTCGCAAGTCAAGTATCTTGCCAAGGTGAGGGGGGATGCCATAATAAGTACTTGAAAGATGACATAATGAGGTTTGCAATGGTTTACATATAGGCGACGGAGATAGAAATATCGAGGTGATTTCAAATTGATTTTGATGTGTGGCGGCGTGAAAAATTTTCGTCAATTTTTACCTTCATCGGTGCATCGGTTTAAACATTTTGAGGGGCGGTTTTTGCCCCTCATTTTTTATCTGTGTGACTGTTGTATCGAGGTTAATATTCCATTTTTAAAATAGCAATAATCAGAACCATACTCCGACATGACCCATTGTTCATGCTCACCATAGGAACCGGTCGAGGTATTGATTCGATATGGCTTGCCCCAGGCTGCTCGGACCTGACCGGCCGTCATGCCTATCCTGATTTCCTTTTTTGCCACCATATTACAGATATCGTTTGCCCATGATGGGTGTTTTTGTTTTATCTTTTGGCCTTTCGGTGTAAGTGTAACCGTTTTGAGCCGATCCACCTGGGTTGATGAAGGTGGTGTTGAGTAATCCGCGAAATTCATGCGTGAGCAGGTATACCCAAATAGAAGAAGGATGATAATAATTAGCCATACAACAACCTTGGATGATGACAAGGTTTTTCTGCAGTATGGGCAAACCTTTGCGTCAGAAGGAATCATCATCGAGCAGAATTTACATTTTTTATCTGCCATTTCACCCTCTCATTTTTCTACCTATTTTTGCTCGGCTTCCCAGGCGTTGATTATCTCGGAATATTCATTTTTGGGCTTGGTTATAACGGGAGAAGGATCTGCAGGTCTAACTGGAGGCGCGGCAACTGGGGTTGTTATAGACACAGGTTCCTGGACCAGGGAGATGTTGATCGGATCCTCCGATAAACTCCACATGGCGCCGGTGGCGGGATCAACTATCAGCATGCCGATAAGGCCGCCGAAGAGGATGTTGCCAAAATACCAGCCATTAACACCAGCCTCGAGGGTAACTTCTTTCGGTGCATATCCTTCCTTGCTGACGCGGATTTTATAACATGATTTACTGAAATATCCGGAATCTCGCTTCAGTGAGGCGGAAAAAGGCGTGTTGGTGGATAAGATGCATTGGCCTGTATTGATATCCGTTATCTCAAGCTTTGCGTTTGCAGGCGTCGAGTTGATCGGTACTGTCTGCAACCCTCCGGATACAATCGAGGCGCAGCCTGAAGTGAAGAAGTAAAAACAACCGCAAATCACCAGGGATACAGTTTTTAATACGTTTCTCTTCATCACCAACCTCCTTTTAATTTACACATCATCTTTAGATTTGCTTCCTGCAATGGATTCTGCTACACGCAGAATAACCCTCCTGTCTTCCGGATCCGCCCGATCGAACGCGGCCAGGAGTTGTAATTCCTCTTCGGATAGTAACTTTTTCAGGGTTTCCCTTGTCGCATCTACGCCCATAATCAGCCACTCTATTGTGACATTGCCGAGCTGCGCGATCTTTATCAGCGCGCCGATCGTCGGGTAGGCATCACCATTCTCATATGCTGAGACCGAGGCATTGCTGACATTTACCAGTCTACCGAATTCGGTCTGGTTGTGTCCCAAGGAATTCCGTATTTTACGTATGCGGGCACCGATACTTTTCTTATCCATGCCTCCATTAAAGGAATGTTTTTTGTGATGTCAAATTTTTCAAATAGAATTTGAATAACAATATATATATCAGGAAATATTAGGTTTGGATTGACTTTTTTGATAAAAAATTTATCCCCTTCTCGTACTCCTGAAACGAGCTAACAAAACGCAAAACCAGTCTCTGGCCTTTAGGAGTACATTCGCGGAAAAGTTTCGACAATGTTGACAGTGCGTCCAGTTTGTTCAGAAATGATTCTTCCGGTTGATAAAACTCACTGATATCTACATCCAGCGCATTGGCCAGCCGCGCAACAGTATTTTTACTTACCGACACGGTCCCGGCTTCAACTCTAGAAACATGTTTCACACCAGACCAGCGAGCCAGATCGTCTTGGGACAGCCCGGCCTCCATCCGTAATCGGGTCAAATTGTATCTGATTCTATTATCGATGTCCTCTTTTGTAACCATCAAAAGCCCCGCGAACTTTAGTTTTAATGAAAGTACCTGGTCGAAAAAATGAAGTATTTTTTTATAAAAAGGTCGTTTTGTTGCGGTGACCGAGATTGGAAATGTACGTATTTGCCTTAATTAAAGAAAAAGCTAATATTTTGGTCCCCTTGTTGCTCTTTTTAATCCCGGTTAAAACTTCAGCATGGAGCCTTGGAAATGGAGATGGAAATAGAAAAAATTATCGAATATCTAAACACTCTAAAGAGTGATGAAAAGCATGATTTAATTCAACAAATATTGAGCCATCAACTTCCGGCTCGCGTAAGCGTATCCCTAGTCACCATTGTCGCCTATTCAACTTACGATAGGTTGTAGTTATTTATCCCCGCTTTTCTTGGCTTTTTCAATCCGTTCCAGAATCATTGCATAAAACTCCCAGGCTTTGTCCTGGTTTTCAAGCATTGCATTTACGGCCTTCTCGATAGGCTCTGGCAGCTTCTTCTTGTATCTATCTAACTGCTCCTCAGCAACAACTCCCGCCTTAGTTTCGCTGTTCTTGACCTCAAAATACTGAAGATTATCCCCATCCCTCAATAAAAAATCTATATTAACGTTTTCGTTAATGGCCCATTCAATCACTAAGGGCAGCAAGGTCCCCTTTTTCTTTCTTGCACTAAAATCAGGTGGAGAAATATTAAACATTTCGGCCACTTGTGAGTCGTGCCGTAAATTCTTCAGGCTTTTGATTTTGTCTATAACCAGATCATAGTTAATCATAATGTTAATTTCTTCTTGACACTGTTAATTGGTTAGTTTATTAGTTAATTAATCTTGACGAAAACGCAGCTTTGCGAAAACGAACCTTGACACTGGAAGCACGGGGGGAACCCATGACTAATACAAAACAATACCGAAAAATCAGAGCAACCATGATGCTTCATGGTGTGACGAACCAGGAAATAGCCACCCAAGAAGGGGTGACGGAAAATTATGTCACTTTTGTCGTAACTGGTCGTCGGGTCGGTTACCGGATCCGCCGCGCTATAGCCAGGGCATGTGGTGTCTCCGTGAAATATTTATGGCCTGACACGGATGACGACCTCCCCGAGGCAGCGTAGCGATTCGGATTGTCTACTATATCAAACATACTTTGATAATACCAACAGAGAAAGGGTCGGCAATGTCAAAACGAAATACGAAATTGGACGAAAGCTTGTCTGTGCAGAAACTGTTGTTCGACACCGAGGTAGCGGAAGGAATATTCGATATCTCCCTAGGGTTTCGTCAGTGCTTGTCCCGGACTATCCATAGCTGCAGGAAAGACAGGTATCAGATAGCCGGTGAGGTAAGTCGATTAACGCAGGGCAGTTTTAGCAAGGACATGCTGGACAAATATACGGGGTCCGATACGTCGTATGGGATTCGCGCGGAGGCTTTGCCGGCCGTATGCCATACGCTCGGGTCCCTGGAGCCTTTTCGCTACCTCCTTGAACCGCTTGGTTCCGATGTGTTGAACCCCGAGGATCGGGACCTTGTCCGGCTGGCACGTCTGGAAGAGCAAAAGCGAAACCTGGATGCCGAAATCATGCAACTGCGAGCCAAACGTGGGATTCGATAAAGAGAGGGGATAACAGTAGTGACAACATACAGACGCATTGACGCAATTACCAAAACCACACAGATCATTGATTACCTGGCCACAGTCAAGGCCGAGGCCGCCACCGGGCCCCAGATCGCCCAGGCGATTAACATGTCGGTCGGCACCGTAATGTGTCACTTAGCCACGCTGGAAGACGCTGGCTACGTTACGGCGGTTGGCGGCGGCTATCGGCTTGGAATGAAGCTAGCCCTGCATTGGGCCAGGGTTAAAAGTAACCTCGAAGGGCAGCGCGACCGGATAGGCCGCGACCTCGAATCTATTTCTATACCGGGAGGAAACTGAAATGGCGGGAAAACCGAGAACCGTTAATGCCGAGGTTGAGGCGGCAAACGATATTTATAAGGTTGCAAGGGCTGACGCCGATCAAGAGATCGCCAAAATGAAGGAGCGGGAGCAACTTATCGCTCAATCACATGAAATGATCGGCAGGATTCAGGGAGTGGAAATGATCGCAAAAATGGCGACCGTCTCCACTTTAATCTGGCTGAGGGATGTTAAGGCCGCGAAGATTTACCGCGATCTGCCAGGGATAGGTACTTGGGATGATTTCTGTAAATACCTGAAAAAAGATAGAAGAACTGTCGATGAGGACCTCCAAAACCTTGCCACCTTTGGTGAAGATTTTTTGGAGACGGTCGCCAGTTTACAGGTCGGCTACCGCGACCTGCGCAAGCTCCGGCAGCTAACCCACGACGGCACCATCCAAGTCATCGATGATGCTATCGAAATATCCGGTGAACGCATACCTCTGGACGCCGATCACAAGGAGGATCTGCAGGCGGCTATTGAGAAGGTTGTCGAGGAGCAGGTGGCGGTCAAGGAAGAGTTGAAGGCGCAGAAAAAAGCGTTTGACCGCGTCCAGGACGATACCCGAAAGAGCATGGTCAAACTGCAGAAAGAGTTGGACAAGCTCACCGATCAGGCGGCAATGAAGGAACTCTCCCCCGAGGAGGACGCTGTCCTCCAGCAGATTGATAACCTCCACACCACATTCATGGGCTACCTCCTCCAGATCCGCACCCTGGTCGATGCCGAGGATATTCCCGGCCCGCGCGCCAAGTCGGCACTGATCGCTTTTTTGAACCAGGCCCGGATGGAACTGAATGCTTACTACGATACCGCCTACGATCGGCATGCCGCTCCCGGCATGGCTCCCGATGAGGATTGGGTTCCTCCATTCGAAAGGGATACCACCCTTGCCTGACGGCGACCCCTCCTTATTAAAGAGGGGTGCGTGAAAACTTAACACAAACAGGGAGCGCATGTATGTGGCAAACGGAACTGGCGGCAAAACTGAATGAGGCGGGACATGGGGAGCGGTCGAAAATCCTGGGGTTCTATCAGGAGCAGACTGGATATTCCAGGGAGCATCTCTACCGGATAGCCCGTGCCAACCACTTCGAGTCGGGCCGAAAAACCCGAGCCGATCGCGGCGTCCGGAAATGCGGTCTCACCGATGACCAAATCACGTTTCTGTCCGGCCTCCTGTATAAGACGGGGCGTGAGAACAAGGGACCGATCATGCCGATCGAGACGGCGCTGGAAATCGCAATCGACAACGGCCGCATCGAGCCGGGCCAGGCATGCGCCGGAACGGTCGCGCGGCACCTGAGGGAACTGCAGATGAGCAAGGAGAGACTGAAAGACCCGACGCCGCATACCGAGCTGCGCAGCCTGCATCCGAATTACTGCCATCTCGTGGACGTGTCGGTCTGTATCCAATATTACCTGCGCAACGGCCGCATGGGCATCATGGATGAGCGGGACTTCTACAAGAACAAGCCGGACGCCTTCAGTCGCGTCAAGCAGAAACTGCTGCGCTATGTTATCGACGATCATTTTTCCGGCATGTTCTTCTTTTACTACTATGTGGCCGACGGTGAGAGCCGCGAGAACCTGTGGGACTTCCTTAAAACCAGCTGGCGGGCCAAAGAAGACAGCCGTCTACCGTTTCGCGGCGTCCCCTTTTATCTCCTGATGGATGCCGGATCGGCCCAGCAGAGCCACGCCATGCAGGCGTTCTTCCGTGGCCTGGGGATCGAGCGGCCCAAGGGCAAGCCATACAACCCGCGACGCCAGGGTGCGGTCGAGACAACCCACACCATCATCGAGAACCATTTCGAAACCCGCCTGAGAATATGCCCGGCGCACACTGTTGAGGAATTGAACGCCTGGGCAATCGACTGGATGATCCACTATCACGCCACTCGTAAACACACCCGCCACGGCGAAACCCGCCTCGCCTCCTGGCTGCGGATCCAGCCGGAACAACTGCGCGATCTGCCCGATGACGAAACCTTGCAGATCATCTATACCGAACCGGCCGTCGAGTGTCCGGTTCGAAATTACCAGTTCAGCTACCGGACCGAGACCTTCCGTGTCAAGCACCTTCCAGGCATGCATCACAACGCCAAAGTCCATGTATGCGTCAACCCCTACCGCTGGAAAGAAGAAAGGGTTGTCACCGTCATGTGGCAGAACACGCCGTACGAGGTGCAGGCGGTCAAGCACCTGGGAGCGAAGCTTGGCGGATTCAGCGAGCATGCGAAGGTTATCGGCAAGGAATACGGAGCACAGCCAATGACACAGACCCAGCGCGCCATCGAGAGGATCAACGAGATTGCCCATGGCGAGAAGGTTCCGAAAAAAGGCGCGATCCCCTTTGAGGGCCTCACGGTCTTCGGCCACCAGGCCGAAAAAGTCGACAACCTCGCCACCCTGCCGAAACGCGGCACGCCGATCGAGATATCGCGCCCGGCGGCTCCGGTCGAATACCCGATCATGGAGCTGTTCAAGCGGCTGCGCGACCAGGGCATCACCATCACTCCGGAGATCAACCGGCAACTGCGCGCCGAGTTTCGCGGCACCGTCACGGCGACCGATATCGAGGCAGTAATCGGCCGGTTCAGCGGCACGGACCTGACCGAGGAAATCAGAGGGGCAATGTAGCCAAACCATTGCAATGGAGGTGTGAAGTGACCAACAAGGCAGCAGCATACCGCATGGACATCCAGCCCATCATCCTGAAGGAGCTGGCGGTCCGATGCAACATCAACCAGGGGGATCTGGCAGATCACCTGGGTGTTTCCCGGACGTCGGTTAACCTGACCATTAACCGCGGCTACATCCCGGCGCGGACGAAAAACTACCAGAGCCGTGTCGAAGCATACCTGCTCGACCAACAGGATGTTTCGGAGTGGCTGATCCGGGAAGGCTATCGGATCAACGATATCTGGAATCCCCTAGGCAAGCGATTGCACCGGGCACACCCGAAAAGCACCTGGCAACCGAAAAAACGTACTCCAGCCATGGCGCCCGGGAACCCCGAAGCAATAACCATCCAAATGGAGGTAGAAATGATTCAACAGGAGGCAATGAAGCACTTCAAGCTGTTCCGCAACCCCTTCATTGACGACATCCAGAAGGATGCGGACATCTACATGAGCGACGAGCACCGCTACATCGAAGCGGCCATGCTCGACGCGGCCCGGCACGGCGGGTTCATGGCCGTGATCGGCGAAGTGGGCAGCGGCAAAAGCGTCATCCGCCGCAAGATCATCGAGCAGCTGAAGCGTGATGGCGACATGCTGGTCATCTATCCACAGACCATCGACAAGGCCCGCCTGACCGCCGGGTCCATCTGCGACGCCATCATCTATGACATCAGCAGCGAGAAGGCCAAGGTCAAGCTGGAGGACAAGAGCCGCCAGGTGCAGCGACTGCTCCTCGACCGTGCGAAGAGCGGCTACCGCGCATGCCTGATCATCGAGGAAGCGCACGACCTGAGCGTTCAGACACTCAAGTTCCTGAAGCGCTTCTACGAGCTGGAGGACGGCTACCGCAAACTGCTCGGCATAATCCTGATCGGCCAGACGGAGCTGAAGGAAATGTTCGACGAGGGCCAGCACGTTGATATGCGTGAAGTTATTCGCCGCGTGCAGATCGCAGAAATCAAGGGCTTGAACGGCAACCTGCGCGATTACCTGAATGTAAAGTTCAAGCGGATAGGCGCGAAGCCGGAGGACATTTTTGACGAGGAAGCATACGAAGCATTTTCACGGCGACTCACGAGCACCGGCCGCGATGGCAAAACCAGAGTAAGCCACGCCTACCCGCTGCTGGTGAACAACTATGTGGCCAGGGCGCTGAACCTGGCGCACGAAATGGGCGAGACGAAGATAACATCGGAAGTGGTGGAAGCGATCTAACCCAGTGAAGGGTGAAGAGTGAGGAGGAAATTATGCAGACCAATCCAGAACGCTACGGCAGACAACCGATCAACAAACGGCAGATCAAGATGATCCACGCCATAAAGGGCAAGCTCGGCATGGGTGATGGCGAGTACCGGACCCTGCTCCAGGGGATGTTCGGAGTGTTCAGCTGCAAGGAATTGAGCTGGGCCGAGGCGGAGGATCTCGTTTCAGAGCTGAATCGGAAAACCGGCTCCTCCTTCGCCAAGGCTTCCGCCTTCGCTAAAGCTACGGCGGACAAGTCGGCGGACGGTCCGACGAAAAAATATGCTGACCTGGATGGACGGCCCGGTATGGCCACCGGTGCGCAATGCCGCATGATCGCCGGGATGTGGGCCGACGTGTCCCGGATGCCCGATGCGGAAAGCCGGGACAAGGCTTTGCGGCAGTTCCTGTACAGGATCGTCGGCATATCGGACATGCGCTGGCTGAAGAACTGGCAGGTGGAAAAGTTGGTCAAGGCCCTGGAAGCCATGGGAGCGGCTGCACCGGGCCGCGATTCGGGAAGGAGGTGAGCATGTCCTGCAGAGCGATGAGAAGGCCGGTTTGTCCCAAGTGTGGGGGGGTATTGCTGCCTGAAACCGAGATCGGCGGCAGGGTTATGTCCGTGGGGTGCATTATCTGCGGGGAGCGGATCTACCGTGACCACAAGCGGCGATCGCCTGACGCCCTTGAACGCAATGCCCATAAGCTGGCGGGACGGCCGGCGCTCAACGGAAAAGGATTATTTTGAGGAGGATGCGCATGAAACGATTTGTCAGCTGGTTTATGTATCGCCGTAACAGGAAATTGCAAGAGCAGCGAGCCGCAAGCCTTGCCGTGCAGCTGGTTCTGAACGGTTGTCTGTCGCCGCCTCGGCTGGCCGGTTTCAAGGGAAGTATTGAGAGGGTAAGGGGAATCACGCCTCCGGCGTTCCAGGTGATTGTAGGCCCTGGAGGTGTGGCGTGAGAGCGCCCTCTGTGCTGACACTGGCGCTTTGTTGCCTGATGCTCGGAGGGACCGCCGGATCGATGTACCAGACGTATACCTCCCATTACCGGAACATGGAAGCCATGACCGGACGATATCTGGCTGAAAAAGCCTGGCTGGACGCGCGCACTGCGGAATTGATCGCCGAAGTCGAGCATTATGCAACTGAGGTTAAAAAGAATTTGAAGAAGAAAAAGGAGATCAAAAAACATGGCAAATAGGGTAATCCCGCAAGGGTATATGGAAGACTCCCAGGGGCGGCTGGTGCCGGTCGAGAGCGTCAAGCAAGTCGACAAGCTGAGGAACGATCTTGTCACTGACCTGATGGCGAATGCCCGCTACCTGGCAAAGAAGATCAGCGAATTCAAGGCCCATTCCCTGGACGATATCCAGGCATTCGTGGAGCTGTCAGGGGAGAAATACGGGGCTAAGTTGGGTGGGCAGCTCGGCAATGTAACGCTCTACAGCTATGACGGGCAATATAAATTGGTTCGATCAATCGATGAATTCATCAGGTTCGACGAACGGCTCCATGCGGCAAAATCTCTGATTGATGAGTGCCTCAAACGGTGGAGTGACGGAAGCGGGGTAGAGTTGCGCACTATCATTAACGATGCCTTCCAGGTTGACAAAGCCGGTCGCATTAATACCAGGCGGATACTGGCGCTCCGCCGGATCGCGATCGAGGACGAAACCTGGCAGCAAGCCATGCAGGCCATCTCGGATAGTGTCCAGGTTGTCAGCAGCAAAACCTACGTGCGATTTTATGAACGCCAGCCGGATGGCAGCTACCAGCAGCTGAACCTGAGTATCGCTGCGTAACAGCTTGCGGCCATAAGGAGGAAATGTGAAAGCACTGTCGCAGAAGTTTTATGACGAAACGGCACGTATTGAAGAGCTGGTTTTGCTTGCAGGTGTTCTTGGTGATTATTATTTACCACCTGTCGTAGAAGATTTTCTTGAAGAAGGCTGGCCAGTAATTGAAGGGTGTTTCGGTGATATCCCGAGCCACGTCAAAGCTGATGTGGACGAACTTGAAGAAACTGACGCATTGCTTGAATGGTTGTTAGACAATAACAAGCTCGGCTTCTTGCTTAGAATGGCTACGCCAATAATGAGGCACGCCGATCATGGAGCTACGTATTATTCGTGGGGGTCCTATTCCACGAAATGGTTTTATGGGGAGACTCTTGAAGCCGCTCTGGATAAGGGTTTTGCGTGGGTTGCAAAACGGCGGGAACTGGAAAAGTCAGCGGCGTAATAAAGGGAGAGGTGAAAATGGAAGCATACACCTGCGCTATCTGCGGGAAGACTGAAGCCTGGGACGAGACCACCTGGGCGTGGTTCGGCAGCGTGCTGGACCTGGAACGCAAGGGGATCGCCGGCATAACCGTAACCTGTTCACAAACATGCCGGGAAAAGTTTTGTGCGGCGAATGAGACCGTACCATCTATGGAGGTGACCAATGGGTGAACTGAAGCGGGAGCGAGAGATTGAAGGGATCGAGACGGTTGGAGCATTACGGGAAGTGTTTTCCGACCTGAACCTGGTTGACAACGTGCCGATCGGCGATGTATTCGGCGAGCCGCTCATGGTGACTGTATATCGGGACACGAAAACAGCCAAGTTGTCGGTGGGGATTGAGTAAAGGAGGGCGACAATGCCTTGTCCGGACTGCGGACAGAAGATGATTCATGAAAGTGGTTGTTGGACCTGCCCGAATTGTGGATCTACGTGTGATTGACCATGCGAATCCGCCGTCGCCTAGGCTATGGCGGACGTCCGGAGGTGGCGCTCCGGGCCTGATGAGCAGCCAAGAAACAGGTACGAGGATCGAGGAACGAGGTTCGAGGAGGGCCAATGAAGGGCACCATCCACTACGCCAGATACGAAGAAAGCGATCGCCTGCAGCGAGTACTCGAATTGATGCTTGACGGCAGGCAGCGAACCACCAGGGAAATCAGCCGTGGGGCCGAGGTTGAAGCAGTCAACTCGGCTGCCTGTGAACTGCGGTTCAACGGATTCGACCTGGAATGTATCCGTAAGTCCCGGCCGGCCATATACCAGCTCTTCAATGTTGAGGCCGCGCACTGCCTGTCGGTTACGCGTCTGGCGCGGCGCCGCATGGAGGCGGCATGAACGATCCGAGAGAGGTGATCATTTGCTGGTGCGTCGCCGGCCAGGTGTTGACCGTAGCGGTCGCAGTGATCCTGCAGAGGTTCGGATGAAGCCGGAAGAAAAGGTTATTTACGAAGAGCGTGCTGCGATCATGGAGTATGTGGGCGGATTGCCCAGGGCCGAGGCCGAGCGGTTGGCACGGAAAATCGCCGAGGGCCGCGGTGGTGAAATGGAACAGATGGAGTTGATGCGCTCAAATCATACTTAATACGAGGATGTGATGAACAAGGTAATCGAGGAAGTATTTGGGTCATGCGATAACTGCGACAAAATTCACGAACGAGTCTATTCGAACGGCGGAAAATCTTGTTTCGGCGTAGTTCTTGAGCCGTTTCGTGCGTGCGATGTGGTCCGTTGTTGCCAGACGTTTGATACCGGGAAAAAATACTGCACGGACATCGCCCTCGATGAGGCGACAGAAATGGCAGCAGGGTACGCCCTGGTCGTCAATGCCATTGTGGGTGGGTCGTATGTGAGGCCCTGTGAAGAATGTTGTCAGAAAGAGGATGATTGTTTTGCAGAATAACGACAAAGCGCACCAGCGCGAAGCGACTGTGTGCCGCGACGGGTTATATATCGGTTGCGGCCACGAAGGAGAGCTGATGGAATTACATGGTTTAGATACGGAGACACAAGTGTTCTTTTACGAGCGAGATTTCTATGTGTTGTCAAACTTCTCAGCCTTTCGGGTCTGTTGGGCTGGACTAGACTTCGATACATCTGAACAGGCATACCACTGGATGAAATTTCCGCACGACAACACCATACGCGGGGCAATCAAAGACGCCCGTTCCGCTCACGATGCTTTCAAAATCGCAGAGTACAACAAGGATTTGCGCCGGCAGGATTGGGATGAAGTCAAGGTAGACATTATGCGGAAGATTCTCCGCAACAAGGTTGAACAACACGAGTATGTAAAACGAAAACTGCTGGCAACGGGCGACCGTGAATTGATTGAGGATTCTTGGCGGGATGACTTCTGGGGATGGGGTCCGAACCGTGACGGAATGAATATGCTCGGTAAACTCTGGATGGAGATTCGGGCGGAACTACGGAGAGATTTATAACAGCCCCGGCGCTGACCCGCTTGCCGGGTCCTGCGCCTTGTTATGATTTCAGAGACCTGCCAGGTTTTCGAAACCTGGCAGGTCTGCCTATAACTCCGGAGAACGAATGAACCTTCACTGCCCCTGCTGCCATTCAACATTCACCATCGAGGCCCTGACCCAGGACGAAGCGGCTCGCGAGCTGCTTGCCATGCGGACGATCATGCTGCCGTCGCTGCTGCCTTATCTGACGCTGTTCCGCTCGGCAAAACGAGCCCTGGCTTTCGACCGGGCGCTGAAGCTGGCGAAAGAAGTCATGGCGCTGGATAACGAGCCTGCACGGCTGGAGGCGGCCCTGGCCAATGCCGTGGAGTCGCTGCGCCAGAAGCGTGATAATGGTTTGGTCAAGCCGTTGAAGGACCACCGCTACCTGAAAGCGGTATTGGACAACACCAGGATCGAGGATGCAGGAACGAGGAGCGAGGACAATCTGTCAAGCTGTGTTCAAGCCCCGAAGCAGCGTTCCAAAAGAGCCGATGCGCTGGCCGCCCTCAATGCCTGGGCCGAGGGAGACTGGTTGCGGTGGGAGATCGGCACGGGGTTGTCCGCCCTGGTGGCCCAGAGCCTTAAATTCCAGCCTGGGGCGGATATGATCACTATGAATGCCGATGTCTGGTACCTTACGTTGAAGAAGGTCTGCACCATCGAGCAGGTCGACACGCCGCGGATCCGCGCCGGGTTCGAGCGATTGTTCGGCCAAGTCACCGAATGGCCGGCGCCGAAACAGCTTATTGATGTCATGCCTGCCAGGCCGCCGCGCCGCTCGTTGCCGGAGCCGGAGCTGACCGAGGCGGACCGGCAACGGGGGAGAGAGGTTATTCAGCAATTGAAAGATAAAATGGGGATTACATGATGGAATGGTCGAAGGAATTAAAAATCGAGGATCTGCCGGAGGATTATCAACTAGTAGCCGCCGCGATAGGAATCGAAAACATGGTCCTTCTGGCAGAGAAGTTTCCAAGCGTGCACCTGTATTTCAAGCGGCCGGACAAATTGTTTTTGCCTGCTAAAATTCGGTACATCCGGGAGCATTTTAACGGCTGCAATCATCGCAAGCTGGCGCTGGATACAGGATTGTCGGAGCGGTTCGTGTATTCCGTCCTCTCGCGGAAAGATGATGCTCGGCAGCAGGAACTGTTCGACACTTGACACATTATTGCCGCTTATGATATCCCCAACTTGATTTTCTTCAAAAGGGAGCAGGCGCTAAACCTGCTCCCTTTCTGCATTTTGTGAACAGGTTACAAGACCCGCCTTACCCCTATCCTTTATATTCCCACGTGTTGATTCCATTTTCACCTCCAGGCGGGCCGGACCCGGTCAACCGGCCTGCCACCTTTTATCAATCGAATACCAAGGGAGTCCACGACCCCAGCCTCCACGCCTTCGCTGAAGCTATGGCGCGCAAGCGTGATCCTGGGCAGACTCCGTAATGAAGGGGGCGGTATAGCCGCCCCCGCCTTTAGATAAAACCACGGGAAGGGGGAGGTCGGAGCGTACGGCCGCCTCCCCCGCGAGAAATTAACAGGAGTGCCCATGTCTCACCTTATTACCGAGCATTTTACCCTGGAGGAGTTGACCCGATCCGCCACCGCCTTGCGGCTGGGCCTTGACAATACGCTCCCGGCACAGTTTTACCGCAATGTCGAACTGGTCGCCGAGACTCTGGAACGTATTCGCACATTCTTTGGTAATCGCCCGATCCGCGTTACGTCATGCTTTCGCTCTAAGTCCGTCAACACTGCTGTTGGTGGGTCGCTGACTTCGGCGCACTTGGTAGCAATGGCCGCAGATTTCGAAGTAATCGGCGTCTCGAATATCGACGTGTGCCGAGCGATACCACTGATCATCCCCGAATATGATCAGTGCATTTACGAGTTTGGCCCGACTGGCTGGATTCATCTAGGGCTAGCACACTCGTCACCACGGCACCAGCCACTCACAGCCGTGAAAGTCCATAACAAAACCGTTTATAAACCAGGGATCGTGGATCTCTGGAAGATGTAAGGGGGTCCGCAATGAAAAACTGGCTGCTCAACAAAGTCCTGGGCTGGATCGGCAAGAAGCTGGACGGATATAAAACGAAGATCGGCGGAGTCGGCCTGATCCTGATCGGAGCCGCCGGCATGATCGGCCGGGTATTTCCTGACCAGGGGCTGCCGGAGATGGACGTTGATTCCGCTGTTGCTTCGATTGCCGCCGGGGTTGCTGCCCTGGGGCTCGGGCATAAAGCAGAAAAAACCAGGGCGGCAATTGCGAAAACAATTCCGCCTGAGGTTGTGATCGAAAATTCCATTGCGAAAGCTCAGCCGATGGAAGCTCAACCGGTTCGCAAATGGGACGGCAAAGCCCCTGGCCAGTTTCCGTAAGCCGTGAGGATCTTTTTTCGAAAAACGTTTCGCTGGGACTGGGACCAGTGGCTTTGCCGCTTGTTCCGTAAACGAAAGGAGTCAAAGAATGTGGGAAAAAGTTAAGTTCTTGGCGTCGAACATGTGGTCGTTTCTCCGCCCCCTGATCCGGCAGTTCCTGACTGCGGTCGGTCCGGTTTTGGCGGCTGCGGCGACGGCAGCGGTGGAAGCTGCGGCCCAGAAGGCAATCAGTTCAACCGAGAAACGAGAAGGTGCTTATGCCGAGATAGTCCTGGCGCTGGAGAAACAGGGACTCGAGCTGGGCAAAGATTTCACCGCCAGGATGGTGAATGCGGCAATCGAGGCGGCCGTGGCCGGCCTGGCCGACTGATCACATGTGCGATAAAGCCCTAAGGGACGCTGAAACGCGCGAACTGGCGCGCGCCGAGAGCCATCACCGGGACGGAAAAATGAAGATGGAGCCGTCGGAAAGCTACAACCAGATCCGCTGCCTGTATTGCGGGTATGCTCCCGGATTAGTCGGTGGCAGGCTCAATATCTATTTGATTGATGGCGAGGCGGCGTTTGTCTGCCGAAGCTGTGAGACGATGCTCAATCAACAAAAACCCGAGGAGCCCTGATGGAAACCATTTCTCTGCCGTTTGCCACGTTGATCATTCAGGTGCTCGGGCTGCCCGGGCTGATCTTCATCATCTGGCATTTCGACAACAAGCGGTTCGACAAACAACGCGAGGAGTACAAGGAACACGTCAGCGCGATCCTTACGCAGTACAAGGATGACGTGTCGGAAATCAAGCGCATGTATGAGAACAATGCCGCCCTGGTGAAGAACTACGAGTACGGCGTCAAGCAGTGGGAGAAGCTGGACAGCGAGCTGGCCGGCATCATCACCCTGAACACACAGATCCTTACAAGGCTGGTGGAAAAAGTGGAGAACAATCAATTTTGTCCGCAGGTGCGGGCAGCGGGGCCAAGGCCATGACAATAAATCTGGAACGGGCCGCCATGCGCGGAAAACTTGCAGGGCTGCAGGATGGCGCCAAGCGGCTCAGACTGAAAATCGAATCATCCGCCACGGCTATACGCCAGGGCCTGAACACCGCGCTGACGCCGGTTGACGACCTGGAAGTGCCGCAGATCGCCGAGCAGATGGATAACCTGGTCATGGCCTGGGCCGAGTTACAGAAGATCAGCTCCGATATCGCTCGGCTGGAGAAGGAGCTGCGCTGATGGCGGTCAAGGGTGATAGGGCGCGGTTAGAGCCGGTAGCACGTCAAATGTATGTTGACGGGCAGAGCCTCACCGCAATCGAGGACACCCTGGGTGTCTCCCGGCAAACCTTGGCGGAATGGAAGGGGCGCACGCGGCGCTACGGGGACGAATCCGACGAATGGGACAAGGCTCGCTCGGCCAAGGAAGGTTACGAGGCTCAGCTTCTCATGGTCCGCGACGAGATCATGTTGCAGATCACAGCTGCGCCTCTCCAGGCGAACAGCTACCTGGACGCTCTATCGAAGGTCGAGGCCATACTTGACCGTCGATCAAAGTCGGCACGCGAAGCAGCAGATGCAATCGCCCGGCAGAAGGGCGAGATGTTCCTGGCGGTGGTGAAGGATCTGATTGAATACGGCCGGACGAATTCTCCGGAGTTATTTGCCGCCCTGGAGGAGAACTTCGACGACCTGGTGCAGTGGGGCCGGGAAAGGTATGCAGGCTAAATGGCATCTCTGAGCCAGGCGAAAAAGCGCATGTGGGACAAGGAGGTCGAGGCGATCCGCCTGCAGATCCAGGCGGCGGCCAAACCCTTCCCGGACGACAAGCGTGAGCAGAAAAAACGCAAGTCCAAGGCGGAAAAGGATATGGCCTTCTTCGGCCGGACCTATTTCCCCCACTACTTCAGTAAGCCTGCCAGCGCCTTGCATCACTATTTTGCCGAGCGCTATCCGGCGATGATCGAGCGGGCCATTACCACCGGAGAGGGAGACAAGGAAGCCGACGCCGCGCCGCGAGGCAACACGAAATCAACCTGGACTACCTTCCTGTTGCCCTCCTGGGTTGCAGCCTTTCGCAAGCGCAGATATCCGCTGATCGTCTCTGAAACCCGTGGCCAGGCCGAAGCATTCCTTTCCTTCATCAAGTTGGAGTTGGAGACCAACGAGCGATTGAAGCAGGACTTCCCCGAATTGGTGGGCGAGGGCCCGGTCTGGCGCAGCGATCAGATCATCACCCGCAACGGCGTAAAGATCCAGGCGGCCGGAGCCGAGCAGAAATTGCGCGGTTTGCGCCATGGCAGCTTCCGGCCGGACCTGGTCATCGGCGACGATCTGGAAAATGACGAGTCGGTAGAATCGCCTGACCAGCGCAAGAAGCTGGAGAACTGGTTTTTCAAGGCCCTGATGAAGATCGGCCAGCCGGACACTGTGTATATCGTGGTCGGCACCATCCTGCATCACGAGAGCCTGCTGCAGAAGCTGCTCGACAAGCCAGGCTGGAAGGGCCGCAAGTTCAAGGCGGTTCTCCGCTGGAGCAAATCGAAACGCTGGGAGGAGTGGGAGCGGATCTTCGCCGACATCTCGATCGGCAAGGACCTGGCCGAGGCGGCAGCGGACAATTACTTCGCTGCTCACCAGACGGAAATGCTCGCCGGTACCGAGGTGCTCTGGCCGGAGATGGAGCCGTACTACTACCTGATGAAAATGCGGGTATCGGACGGCCCGGCGTACTTCGACAGCGAAAAGCAGAACGAACCGCTCAACCCCGAGGACCAGGTGTTCCTGGAGGAGTGGTTCCAGGATTGGGAAGAGGGAGACGTGGATCTCTCCGGAGTGCCGCATGCCGGAGCCTGTGATCCGTCGCTCGGCAAGAAGAACAAGCGGAATGACCCGTCGGCAATCCTGGGCGGACGGATGAAAGACCGGATCCTTTATCTGGACATTGCCGACATCGAGAAGCGCCAGCCGGACCGCATTATGGAGGATATCCTCGTCTATCACGAGCGAGATCCGTTCGACAAGTTCCGCATGGAGACGGTGCAGTTCCAGGAATTCTTCAGCCGCACCCTCGAGACGGTTTCCCACGATCGGGGACTGACGCTCAATATCGATGAGTACACGCCGAACGCGGACAAGGATCTGCGCATCATCCGGCTGCAGCCGTGGATAAAGAACGGCTGGATCAGGTTCAAGGAAGAACACCGGGAGCTGAAGCGGCAGCTGATCTACTACCGGCCCAAGGGCCGCGGCGGCCATGATGACGGCCCGGATTGCCTGGAAGAGTTGCTGGGGTTGTGCGAGGGGGCGTTGATTGCGGCCGCCTGCGCGCCGGTTGAGATTGCGACGGACAACTACCATGCCGAACGCAAGAGCAGTCTACTTGGAATGATGAAACGCAGATTCGGGAGGAGAGCGGCTTGAACATCAAAGACGCCTTGATCAATGCCATCCTCGGCGGGGTGGTAAAAAAGCGGGTAGACGAACGACTGAGCGCAGCGGTTGATGAGCGGATGCTTTCCGACTTGCCCAAGGCCGTGGCCGAACGTCTGCAGGCGGCGTCCGTATCGCTCGACAAAGATTACGGGTGGCGGTTATTGAGCGGGCAAAACACCCGCCAATTGCTCCTGGCTCCGTACGATACCCAGGTCTTGACCGCGTACTGGCTATACAAGACCAACCCCCTGGCGGCGTTCATTATCGATACCCCGGCTGCGTTCATCTCGGTTGACGAGAACCCCTTCACCTGTGCCCACGAGATTATCCAGGAGCTGCTGCAGGCGTTCTGGGACAGGAACCGCCTGGAGCTGCGCTGGCGTGACTACATGCAGGAACTGGGTGTGTTCGCCAATATTGTGCTGACCGCCAATGTGGCTGAACAGACAGGAAGGGTCAAACTCGGTTACATCGACCCTGGCCTTATAGAGACCACTATTCCGGATCCTGAAGACGTGCAGACGAAGATCGGCGTCATCATCCGGGCCAGCGAGCTGTATGACACCAGGCGGACCCTGAAGGTCATCCTGGACAGCGACACCGAACAGGACCTGTCCGACGAAGCCAAGAGGTTGCGGGATCAGATGTCCGACGGGCAATGCTTTCTGATCCAGTTGAACTGCATGAGCTCCGAACTGCTGGGCACGTCCGAGCTATTCAACGTGGCTGACCACCTGGAGAATTATGAGCAGATGATGATGGACAGCGGCGAGAAGTACGCCCAGTACAACGCGTTTTACTACGACATCACGGTCGAAGGCGTGGACGCGAAGCAGCTGCAGGACGAACGGGACAAATACACTCCACCGCGCACCGGCGGGGCCTTCATTCACAACGAAAAGGTAAAAAGCGAGGCGATTGCACCCGATCTGAAGGCCGCTGACGCAGATACCGCCTGTCGCACCCAGCGCCGACATATCATGGGTGCCAAGGGGATGCCCAACCACTGGTACGCAGATCCCGAAGGAAGTAACCGGGCCACCGCCGGCGAGATGGACCGTCCCACTATCACGCGGTTGGAGAGACGACAAAAACAGGCTGCCGCGGCTCTCCGGACCATGGCTGATTTCGTGGTTTCCTCCGCCATTGATGCCGGTTACATCAACGTCCCCGAGGATGAGGCATACAAATACGAGATGTCCACCCCCCCGCTTACCGACAAGGATATCGCCAAGCTCTCTTCGGCACTGCAACAGATTACGAGTGCGCTTAGCGTTGCCCAGGCGAATGGCTGGATTGATCAGGCCACCGCCCGGAAAATGTTTGCTTATGCATGCGATTTTGTCGGGTACAGATACGACCCGGAAAACATCCTGGAGGAAGACCCGGCGACCCAGGACTATGACAAGAAACCGGGGCCGACGATCCCGAAAGAGTGAAAAACGCGAAATTTGCCCTGTGAGGGGCCGGGGCTAAAAACCCGCCCCATTACCCTAAAAGTTATTGACTTGAATTTATAACACCCCTACAGGCGCTGGAACGTAACTGAACGATGCCTGGAGCGGATAAAACGGGACCGATTTTTTATGACGGTGAAAGTCAGCTCGAAAATCAAAGCCATCCTGAAGGAACGGGACGCGGAAATTCTCTCCGGACAGGATGCGGTGCGATCGCTCCTGGAGGAGACCCGGAAGCAGATCCTGCTCGACCTGGCCACGATCCCGGGTGACGGCTATTCGGCCCACGTCCTCCGCCAGTCCCTGGCCTCGATCAATGAGCACCTGTCCTCCTGGGAAGTTGCAACGGCCCGTGAGCTGGACGGCAGGCTTTCGGCCACCTGGGGGATGGGCGCGGAGCTGTTGCCCGTTGCCGCGGAAACCGCCGGGCTGACCCTGGGTTATATCGGCATATCCACCAGCACGCTGGAAGCGCTGAAGGAATTCACCTTCGGCAAGATCTCCGGCGTCCGTGGCGACCTGTACAACAAGATCCGCGGCGAACTGAGCCTGGGCGTGCTTGGACAACGGACACCGCAGGAGGTTACCCAGGCGCTGATCGGCGACATCAATGACCTGCAGATTCCGAAGGGCCGATTCGGCAAGCCGGTTTTTGCCTCGGTCGCCGAGCGGGCCGAAGTGATCACCGGCACAGAGATGGGCCGGGCGTTTTCCCTGGCCACGGAAAAAAGCCTGGAAGCTGCCCGCGAAACGGTGCCCGAGCTGGGCAGCATGTGGATCCACGCCGGACATCCGAAACAGCCGCGCCAGATGCATCTCTATCTGCACGGCCAGGTCCGGGCCGGGGGCAAGGCGTTCTATGAGATCGACGGGAAAAAGGTCATGTATCCCCGCGATCCGAACGCCCCCATAAAGGAAGTGATCCGCTGCGGCTGCACCCATGTGCCGTATCATCCGCTGTTCGGGGATCTGGAAGCGTTCGCGGCTGATTTTGATACGCGGCAGGAGAAGACGGCGAAGAGACATTTAAAGGAGGATGAAAATGGCGAACGAACGGATTGATGCGAAGTATTTGAAAGGTCTAAAATTCACCACTTCGGTGAAAAAGCAGGTACCGGGAGAGGCGGTAAAACATGCTCCAGCAGAGCGCCGATTGGGGCCTGCCGATGTCCTCGACTGGCAAGACCTCGGGGACACGGTGATTATCGTCTCCGCCGATGGCCGCAAACACACCGTGGATAAAAAGGCCGTGGAAAAGGCATGAAAGCAAGTATGAAGTATGAGGGATGAAGGATGAAGTGAAAATCAAAAAGCCTTTGTTTCATAATTCATAATTCAACCTTCATCCTTGCTTTAAAAGGGGGTTAAGCAATGACACTCAGTTTTGAACAGATCCGGGAGCTGGTCCGCAACGCGATCCAGGCCCCGACTGGAGACAACCACTACTGCTACGTGATCGAGATGTACTCCGACTCAGTGGTTTATGAGCTGGATGACAAGCTCTTCCGCCGCACCTTCGCCATTGTCGACGACCAGGTCACCCTGGGAGATGCGACGGAGGTGAAGCGCCAGGTCGAGTACATCCCCCTCCAGGCGGCGAGTAAAATCCTTGCCGCCGTGGGCGATCCGGCGTCGGATGATTACGGCTACCAGTGGCGGGTCCAGGTGATCGAGTACGGCCCCGGAGCGGACGGCCGGATCAACTGGCCGCGCGATCCGCTGGTGGCGGCCATCGGTCTGTATGACGGCGCCAGGGTGTTCGCACTGAACGATTCCCAGCACCAGGCCGGCGGCAAGCCGTTCGGCAAATCGGTCCGGGAGATCGTCGGCTGGCTGAAGAACCCGCAGGACACCGGCAGCGGCATCGAGGCGGATCTGTTCATCCTGAAGAGCGCCAAATGGTTGCGCGACGGCCTGATCGATTCCCACGAGCGAGGCAACCCGACCCTGTTCGGCCTGTCGCACGACGTAACCGGCAAGGCGGTCACCAAAATGGTGGCCGGCAAGAAGATGAAGGAACCGACGGTGATTACCGCCGTCGAGGTGGATGTTGTGTACAACCCGACCAATAACGGTCAATTTCTACGCATGGCCGCAGCCATACAGGCAGGCCAGGAGGAGGACGCAATGCTGTTAAAGTTGTTGGCCGCCCTGCAGAAGACGCGGCCCGATCTGTACAAACAGATCCAGGAGGGAATGGATGCCGGAACGGTTACCGAGGAGCAGGCACTGCAGATGGTTGCCGCTGCCACGGTAAAGGATGCGGGAGGCGATGAAAGCAACGAGAAGCTGGTGGCGGCTATCGTCACCAGCCTGAAAGAAACCCTGGCCACCGGCGAACGTGACGAAGTGAAGGAGCTGAAGCTGATGGCCTGCTCGATGACCCTGGATCGGGAGCTGACCGCGAGCAAATTGCCTGATGCGGCGCAGAAGACCTTGCGGGAGCGTTTTGACGGCAAGGTGTTCGAAACGACCGAACTGCAGGCAGCCATCAAGGGAACCAAGGAGATGCTGGATATCGTGATGGGCTCGGGCGCGGTCATTGGCGCGGGCGAAGTCCGGGTCGGCCGCGAGAGCGGCGAGAAACTGCAGGCGGCTTTCGACGCCATGCTCGGCCTGCAGCCGGCCGAGGATCTACGCGGAGTGCCGGCATTCACCAGCCTGCGCGCTGCCTATGTGGAAATGACCGGCGACACGGACGTGACCGGAGTGCTCAACCCGCAGCAGATCCGCAGGATGCAGGCTGCCTACGGCGATCTGACCTTTGCCTATGCCCTGGGCAATACCCTGTACCGGCGCATGGTGAACGATTATCGCGAGGTTAGCGACTTCGGCGTCTCCCGCCTGGTCGGCCCGAATATCCGCAACGCCCGCGATTTCCGGACCCTGGAGTCGATCCGCATCGGCTACTACGGGGATCTGCCGGACGTGGATACCGATACCCAGGATTACCCGGACCTCGGTGAAGTATCGGATGAAAAAATCGAGTACGCCCTGAATGAAAAGGGCGGGATCATCACCATCAACCGGCGGATGATTATTAACGATGATCTCCGGTCCGTGCAAAAAATCGTTTCCCGACTCCCCCGGGCCGCCCGCCGCACCCTGGCGAAGCGGGTCTGGACCTTGTTTATCAGCAATGCCACGTACGGCGGAGATTCCAAGGCAATCTTCCATGCCGACCACGGCAACCTTGGTTCTACCGCGTATGCCATCGCATCTGCCCTGGCGGCGAAAACGGCCATGGCGAAACAGACCGAACCGGATAGCGGCGAACGGCTGGACCTGCGGCCGGTGACCGTGGCATACCCCACCGATCTCTACGGCATCGTTAAGAACGTGAATGACTTCAACCCGCAGGCGGTAACCGTTGACAACGGCAACTCCATGTACGGGTTCTTCAAGCCAGAGGGCCTGGTCGAGGTGCCGTTCATGACCGATGCCACCGATTGGATGATGTTCGCCGATCCGTACGAATGCGAGATCGTTGAGCTGGCCTTTCTCAACGGGCAGCAGGAACCGCAGATGCTGGTGGCGGACAACCCGGCAGCCGGGCAGATGTTCGTCGGCGGGCGCATCCAGTACCGCATTACCCATGATTACGAGTGCGAATGCACTGACTATCGTGGCGCGTACAAGGCGGTTGTAGCGTAGAGACGAGGTGAATAGTGGACGGTGAATGGGAGGGGGCGCCGTCCCCCCTCCCCGCTCAAAAACGGTTTGAGAAAAAGGAGATCAATAGTGGAAATCGTGAAGAAAATTTTGTCTATGAAGCCGTTCTCGCTTGTTCTGGTTTTGGTGGTTCTGATTATTTTGTTGGTGCCGCCGATCTTTGCCGCCACCACCAACCCTTCGCTGGCGTCGACCAGCTACACTCCTGTGGTTATCCCTATCATGGGAACCTATAGCAGCAACGAGACCCATGTGAAATTCAAGGCGCCTAACGGCTACAGGGTTGTCCACGCGTCCGCGACAGCCCGAGCGGTAACCGGGACTGAGCCGACTATGACCGTGGATGTGAAAAGTGGGACAACGTCCATGTTCAGCGCACCGATCAGCCTTACCGCCGGCGCCATTACCGACGCTGTGCTCGGCACTGCGCCGAACATCGCCGACGAGGGGACCGTGAGCGTCACGTTTACCAAAGGGGGAAGCTACTCCTCCGGAGAGGGGTGGAAAGATATCACCTTATTTCTGCTGCTTAAACGGCGCTGATCCTGATTTTATTACTATCGAACCGAGGGGGCGGGATCCGCCTTCGCCAAGGCTACGGCGGACTGAAACCGCCCGCCCCCTCTGAAAGACCGCCATGCCATTGATAGACCTGACGAAATCGAAAGTGAAGGATGATTCCGGGAAGCTCACGGATCCTGACGACTATGCCGCCGCCGTGACCGAAGCCCTGAAGCGCTATTCCAGAACCCGGCCGCGCCTGGTGTGCGAGGACCTGGACGGCGACGGCAGTCACGACCTGGCGCTGCCGGCCGGATGGGTCGACGGGTTGTCCGCGTTCCAGAGTATCGAGTTTCCGATCGGCGAGGTGCCGGAGTCGCTCCTGGATACTGACGAGTGGGGCCTGTATCGCACGCCGACGGCAACGACGCTGCGGCTGGTCGACGTCACGCCCGACGTCGGCGAGTCGGTCCGGGTGCTGTACAACGCGGCTCATACCGAGGATACCGCGCCGACCGACGATCTCGAGGCGATCGCCAACCTGGCCGCGTCGATCTGCCTGCTGCAGCTGGCGACGGCATTCGGCCAGACCGGCGACCCGATCATAGCCGCCGACGTGGTGAATTACCGCAGCAAGGCCGACAAGTTCCAGCGGCTGGCGAGTGCCCTCGAGGGCCAGTACAACCATCACCTGGGCATCGGTGACGACGCCCCGGTGGCGGCCGCCATGGCCGTAGCGAAACCGAAGGATGACGGCAGGGTGCGCCTGACGCACCGGTAAAGGAGAACCCCATGTTTTTCAGATGCAAGAACCCGCAGAAATTGACCCTGGGCGCGGCCTCTGTCGCCAGCGACGCAGTCGGCGAGGATTTCGTGGTGATCCGGCCGACCGTCAACATCTTTTTCGCGTATGGAGCTGCCCCGGTGGCCGCGGTAAACGGCGATACCTGCCATTTCCTCTTTGCCGGCGAAGCGTTCGGTTTGCGGCTGGACGACCCCGCGCACAAAATCGCCGCCATTCCCGAGACCGGCACCTCCGGAGCGGTGTATCTCAGCTCGCTGGGGTCGTACTGATGTTCGGATCCTCGCTCCGAATAGGGATATCCTTTAATCGCTGGTCGCCCAGGCGGCTCTTCGCCGATGGCACCCAGGGGCTCTGGATCGACCCGACCGACCTGTCGAGCCTGTTCCAGGATGCGGCGGGGGCCACGCCGGTTACGGATGCCGACCAGCCGGTGGGTCTTGTCCGGGACAAATCCGGCCGAGGTAACCATCTCTCGCAGGCCACCAGCAGCGCCAAGCCTACCCTGCGCAAGGATGCCCAGGGCCGGTACTACCTCGAACCTGACGGCATCGACGACCTGTTATCCGTGACCTTCGGCGCCGCCCTGGGCAATTGCACACTGGTGTTTGCCGGCCCCGCCGAATGCACCGTGCTGTGGCCGCTCAGCGTGGGGACCACGTTCGAGCTGCATTCCGGACCGTGCTACGGCCTGGTGCTGATTGCGAAACAACTGACCGAGGGGGTGGATCTGTGAGCTACCTGCGTAATTACCTGACCGGCCGTTGTAGTAAGCCGAACTATACGATTTTTACTCCTGATCCCGACCGGGCAGCCGTGGAGGCGGCCAGTGGCGGCCTGAATACCGTCATGTACGATGATCTGGGCCAACCGTCGATCATGGTCCGAGTGGACCAGTTCGATTCCGATGAGATCGATCCGGCCTATGGCTCCGGCGTGCACCCGATGTTTATCGTCGGCGGCGTCACGAAGTCGGAGATCTGGGTCGGCAAGTATCTGGCCAGCATTGCCAATGGCCGAGCCGTCTCCCTCCCCGGCCGCGACCCGGCCAATACCGTCAATTTCGACACGGCCAGGGGATACTGCAGCGCCAAGGGTGCCGGCTGGCACATGATGTCCAATGCCGAGTGGGCCGGCATTGCCATTCAGGCGCGGAAAAATAACCTGATGCCGAATGGCAATACCTACTATGGCCGCTCGGATGCAACGCCAGCCGAATGCGGCGTGCGCCAGGACTGGGGACGACCTGGAAACACCTCGGGCAGCGCACGAACCCTGACCGGCAGCGGGCCGATCACTTGGAGCCATGACGGAACCCAGTGGGGCATTCGCGACCTGTGCGGTAACGTTTGGGAGTGGGTCCTGGGCATGCGGCTGAATGACGGAGAGATCCAAATCATACCGGACAACGACGCCGTTACCGCCGACCATGCGGCAGGCTCGGCGGCCTGGAAAGCAGTGCTTCAAGACGACTCCCTGGTTGCGCCTGGTACGGCCGGAACGCTAAAATATGATGCCACCAGCCCCGACGGTTCCGGGAGCGTGCGAATCAACACCGCCATCACAGGCCAGTCCGACGGTACGACCTACGCCAGTGAGCAATTGGAACTCGTAACGCCGTCATCCGGCGTGACCGTGCCGTCGCTACTCAAACGCCTGGCCTTGGCTCCCGGCGTTGCGGGGCTGGCGTCGGACCGGCTCTATATGCGGAATTTGACTGAGCGACTGCCGTTTCGCGGCGGCTGCTGGAGCAGCGGCGGCAGTGCGGGCGTGTTCGCGCCGTACCTGTATTACCCGCGCTCGGTTGTGAGCGCGTACTTCGGGTTTCGCCCCGCTTTTGTTTCTGGAATCTGAACTCCTGAAATCTGATTGCCGGGCGAGAGCCCGGCCGAGGCTATGGAAGATCTTCTGATACGACAAAAAATCGATGGCATGATCCAGTATGGCTACGTCGCCCTGCGGCAGTTCCCGAAATCGGAACGGCATGTATTGAGCCAGGAAATCAGGCTGACCATGCTCGAGCTTTTAAAGCTGGTCATCATCTGCAACCACCGTTATTACAAGAAAACCACGCTACAGGACCTGGACGCAGCACTCGACTTGCTGCGTAGTCAGATAAGATTGGCAAAGGATTTGGAGTTTCTGCCGTTTCGGCGGTACGAGATCTGGAGCAGGCACCTGGACGAGATTGGCCGGATGATCGGCGGCTGGTTCAAGTCTCTCCGGACCGGGTGACATGGTTAAATGGCGACTGCCGATTCGCGGCGGCAACTGGAACAACGGCAGCAATGCGGGCGTGTTCACGCTGAACCTGAATAACCCGCGCTCGAATGTGAACACGAACATCGGGTTTCGCCCCGCTCTTGAGGGGTGCCGGAAGCGCGGCCCTTACGGGGGCCGCGTCAGAGCATTTTCAAAAGGACCGTGTTATCCGTGGCCTCTGGCCAAAACATGAACAGACCGGGACGGGTCGGTAGGCAGCCGCCGAACGCTCGTCCCAGTCGATCTATCAGGCTATGGCAAAAACATACAAAAACATTTTCGACAGGGTTTGCAATTTCGACGCATTGCATGCCGCATACCTGAGAGCCAGGCGCGGCAAACGGCAGCGGCGGGAAGTCGCCCGATTCGAGCAGGATCTGGAAGGCAACCTGATCCAGCTGCAGAATGATCTGATTTGGGGAAGCTACCGGACCGGCCGCTATCGGTATTTCGAGGTGACCGAACCCAAGCGTCGGCTGGTTGCGGCCCTGCCCTTCCGCGACCGGGTAGTGCAGCACGCCCTGGTTGCCGCCATCGAGCCGATTTGGGAAGAACGCTTTATACATGATAGTTACGCATGTCGGCCGAACAAGGGATCGCACCGGGGCGCCGATCGGGCGCAGGAATTTCTCCGGAGTGTCAAGCGGAAGCATGGCTTCGCATATGCCTACAAGGCGGACATTGCCAAGTACTTTGCCAACATCGACCATGAGATCTTGAAACGACTGCTGCGCAAGAGGGTTGCCTGCAAGCGTACCCTTGCGCTGCTTGACGGAATCATCGACTCCCAGGGAGTCGCATGCGGTATACCGATCGGCAATCTGACCAGCCAACTGTTTGCGAACATCTACCTGCACGAGCTTGACGAGTTCGTGAAATACGAGCTGCGAGAGCCCCACTACCTGCGCTACATGGATGATTTCGTGGTTTTACACCATGACAAGAAACACCTGGCCCTGATTAGATTCGAGGTTGAAGTTTTCCTGGACTCGGAGCTGCGCCTGATGACGAACAACAAGAGTCAGATATTTCCGGTCAGCCTGTTATGCGGCAGGCCCCTGGATTTCCTCGGCTACCGGATCTGGCCGACACACCGGAAGCTCCGGAAAAATTCGGTCAACCGGATGCGGAGGAGGCTGCGGTCGATGGTCAGGCAGTATGCTGCCGGTCGTCTTCGGTTCGATCGAATCAGGTGCCGGATTGCCTCCTGGCTGGGCCATGCAAAGCATGCCGACAGCCGGTCCATTCGCGAGAATCTGCTGGCAAATACGATTTTCGAGAGGAGGGCCTGATGTCGAGATGGCCGCATACCATAGTCATGATAATTCCCGCGGCTCTGTTGGCGGTCGGCAATGCCATCGGCCGGGCGCTCGATCCGGACA
>JAQUHN010000151.1 GCA_028683555.1 Geobacteraceae bacterium
TAATGAGAGCGGAGTCGAGGATAGCCTTGAGAGCTTCCAGGGTGGTGACACTCCGGATTGCGGCAAAGTCACGGCCGAACTTCAGTTGCAGGTACTGCACAACGAACTCCACATCCACCATGCCGCCACGGCCGGTCTTGATGTTGTAGCTGCCTACGGTCTCCCGCGCCAACTCGTGCTCCATGCGCATCCGCAGCCGATGTATCTCCTTCCGCACATCCTCATCCGCCGCCGTGCCGTACACGGTCTCGCAGATAACCTCCTCGATACTGTCCCGCAGAGGCCCTTCGCCGGACACCAGCCGCGCCTTGGTCAGCGCCTGCCGCTCCCAGGCATGCGCCTCTTCGCGATGGTAGCTCTCGAACGACTCCAGCGAAGTGACCAGCGGTCCGGCATTACCCGAAGGACGGAGGCGGGTGTCGATTTTGTAGACATATCCTTCCCGGGTGGGGATGGAAAGGATCGAGATGATTTTCTGTCCGAGTTTGGCGAAATACTCGCGGTTGGAGATGCTGCGCCCGCCGTTGGTGGTTCCCTGGTAATCATAGACATAGATGATGTCCAGATCCGAATGGTAGTTGAGCTCCCCCCCGCCCAGCTTGCCCATGCCGATTACCGCGAACCGCGCCTCGCGCTCGACCCCGCTCTCGTCACGACAGGTAGGAACTCCGAACCGGGCAAGTTCCTGCACAGCAATCGTGCAGGCGGCGGCAAGACATGCCTCGGCAAGAATGGTCAGCTGCGCGGCGATCTCCGACTGTTCGAGTCGACCGTAAATATCATGCAGACCAATGCGGAGAAATTCCTCGTGGCGGTATCTGCGCAATACATCCAGCCGGCCTTCAAAATCTTCCGCCTGGGACAAGAGGGAAGCCAGCTCCGCGTTCGATTCTGCAAGATCTTTCAGTGCCGCGAAAGACCGGGATACCATGGTGTCGAGCAGTTCGGGAGTGCTAATGAAGATCTTCGACAGGAACTCCGACATGCCGAACAGGCGAACCAGAAGTTTGGCAATCTCCCGGTTTTCCGCCAGCAACGCATAGAAGCTGGTCCGGCCACCCACCGCGCGGAGAAATCGCTCCAGGTTGGCCAGGGCCATGTCGGGATCGGGAGAAACGATAATTTCCTGGAACAGCAGCGGCGCGATCTCTTCCCGCAACCTTCGTCCGCGAGCAGCGATTCGAAAGCGGGGTGGTCCGTCACGGAGGATAAGCAGGTTCTCATAGGCCAGGTCGACATCTTCGAAATGCCGCTCCGCCAGCATATCCTTCACCAGGTCGGGATCAGCCTTCTGATCGAACAGGCAATAGATCTCCGGAGCCACCTCCTCCTTGCGTTTGTCACGCGACAGGAACAGGTCGCCATATATGGCGGAAACACGCGACCGGTGGGTTTCCAGGGCCTCGCGAAAAGAAGCCAGCCCCTGGTCACCCAGATAGCCGCAGCGGCGGGCCAAAAGCAGCATCTCGTCCTCTCCGGCGGGAAGACTGTGGGTCTGCCGCTCCTGCACTACCTGAATCCGGTGCTCCACCGTCCGCAGAAAGCGGTATGCCGCGCTCAAGGCTTCACAGTCCTGTTCCGAAACGATGCGGGCATTCTTCAGATCGTTCAGGGCATGGAGCGAATTGCGCTGCCGAAGGGCGGGGTTCTTGCCGGCAAAGACCATCTGCAGAGCCTGGATAAAAAACTCTATTTCGCGTATCCCGCCCCGGCCCAGCTTGATGTTCACCTCCCCGCCCCGGTCCCGGGCAAGGGAGGTATCGATCTTCTTCTTCATCGACATCATGTCTTCTACCAGAGTGTAGTCCAAGTACTTCCGATACACGAACGGCTCGATCATCCGCAAGAACTTTTCACCAAGATCAACCGAGCCGGCTATGGGCCAAGCCTTCAGCATGGCCGACCGCTCCCACGATTGGCCCCATGACTCGTAGTAGATCTCGGCCGAGCGGAGGGACAGGGCCAGGTCGCCGCTCTTCCCCTCCGGACGCAAACCCATATCGACCCGGAAGACGAAGCCGTCTTCGGTTACCTGGGATACGACCTTATTGATCATCTCGGCAAGTTTGACGAAAAAGGCATGGAGGGAAATCCGGCCTGTCACTGAACCGTCAGACTGCAGAACCCCGGCTGTTTCCCCATCGTCGGATGAATAGAAATAGATCAGATCGATATCCGACGAGAAATTCAACTCCCGACCGCCCAGTTTTCCCATACCCAGGATTACCAGGTCGGCCTCCTCGTCGCCCTGCGGTGTGCGCATAAGAGGTGCACCATGATCCCGGACCATAAGCCGACGGCAGGACTCATAGGCAATTTGGAGCGATGCTGATGCCAGATCGGCCAGTTCGCCCGTCACTTCTTCCAGAGTGGCAAGACCGTTCAGGTCGCGGATCGCGATCCGCAAAACCTCGGCATACTTGAAGCGACGAAGGATAGGGAAAAGATCCTTGTATTCATTCGCTTCTCCGGCAAGCTGGCGGAGTTGGGCAACGGTTTCGTGGAAGGTCTTTGCCGTATCGACGGCGCCGAGGAGGAACAGATCGCGCAGATACCCGGGGTAGCGGTAGAAAGTAGCGGTCAGAAAAGGTGAGGAACCGCACAACATGAGTAGCTGTGACCGGTGCACCGGGTTTTCGCACACGGCAAGGAGATCATCCCGTCCCACCTGGCCGGAGATGCGTTCCAGTCCGTTGAGAGCCTGGTCCGGCGAAGGGGCGGCAAGAGCAGCCACAGTGATCTCAACCAGCAGATCCGGGGCAAAAAAGGCCGTCAGAAACCGCAGGTTGGCAACCGAGCGGGCCGGAGTCGAGAACCCGTGCGAGGCAAGCAGTGCTTCAAGGCGCCGGTCGTTTTCCTCCGACTCGCCTTGAGCCAGGCAGTCACGAAATTCACTCACAGGTCCGCTTAAATCGGTCATTTTCCCACCATGTCACGAATACGCTGCCGGTAGTCCCCCGTGAGCACTCCCTTTTCAGTAATGATGCCGGTAATATAGCGGGCCGGGGTAACATCGAAGGCAGGGTTGCGCACCTTGACCCCTTCCGGCGCCACGGGAAAACCGGCCAGGTGGGTAACCTCGCGCGAGTGGCGCTCCTCAATGGGAATTCCGTCACCGCTTTCAAGCGACAGGTCGAAGGTTGACAGGGGAGCGGCCACGTAAAAAGGAATCTTGTTTTCCTTGGCCAGTACCGCCACGGTATAGGTGCCGATCTTGTTGGCGGTGTCGCCGTTGGCGGCAATGCGGTCGGCCCCCACCACGCAGCAACTGATCTCGCCCTTTCGCATGAAATAGCCGGCCATGGAGTCGGAAATCAGGGTGACGGGTATGCCATCCTTCATCAGTTCCCACACCGTCAGGCGGGCCCCCTGGAGCCAGGGGCGGGTCTCGTCGGCGAAAACATGGATGTTCTTGCCCTGCTCGTGGGCAGCACGTATCACCCCGAGAGCGGTACCATAGCCGGCCGTTGCCAGACCGCCGGCGTTGCAATGGGTGAGCACCGTGCTGCCCTCCCGGATCATTGCTGCACCGTTGGCGCCGATGGCGCGGCAGATCTGCAGATCTTCCACTTCGACGGCAATGGCCTCCAGCCGGAGGATTTCCCGGATGGCGTTCAGGTCCCGCTCCTGGTTGGCCTCGGCCACCCGTTTCATACGCTCGATGGCCCAGAACAGGTTCACCGCGGTGGGCCGGGTGCCGGCCATAATATCGCAGATGTTGGAGAGTTGGCGGAAGAAAGATTCGTGAGTATCGGCGACAATTTCCCGGGCACCCAGGGCAATTCCCATGGCGGCAGCCACGCCGATGGCCGGGGCGCCCCTGATCACCATGCCGCGAATTGCCTCGGCCACGCTCTTGAAATCGCCGTATTCGTTGTAGACTTCCTCGCCGGGAAGCTTGGTCTGGTCAAGCATGAAGACCTTGTTGTCACGCCATTCAATGGTTCGGAAGGACACTATTTACTCCGTTCTGCTGCAGTAGATTTCCGGAAAGCTGGATGAATTCAAAGGTTTTATCGTACCATAAGGATGGCCACTTTTCAATTTGCGTCTCGACTCTTCTGGCCGCCCGGAAAGTTTCCGGGCTCGCCGCTGTTGCGATTACCGTGGCATTAGATTTCCCGTTCTGGTAAACAAAGGAGGAAAGACGATCCTCCTTTGGCACAGGTTTAGTGACGATATGAAATCTCTCCTCGCTGTTGATCTCGGTCTGAAAACCGGCCTCGCTCTGTACGGAGCAGACGGCAAGCTGATCTGGTACCGGTCACACAACTTCGGCACCACCGACCGCCTCAGGCGGGCCGCCCACGGCATTCTGAACGGGATCCCCGGGCTGGCCGCCATGATCATTGAGGGGGGCGGCAACCTGGCCGTGGTCTGGGAGAAAGAAGCTGCGCAACGCGGCATTCTCGTCCGGCGGATCGGTTCCGAGGTTTGGCAGGAGCAATTTTTGTTTCCGCGCGAACGGCGGACCGGACCGGAAGCGAAGAAACATGCCGGTGAAGTGGCGCGCAGGATCATTGCCTGGTCGGGTGCCGCCCGCCCTGCTTCGCTCCGCCACGATGCGGCAGAGGCGATCCTGATCGGGCTATGGGGAGTGCTCCAGTCTGGCTGGTTACCGGCGATCCCGCTGGAACTGCGACGTTGAATGCAGCTGCCAGCTTGCAATGAAATCCCCGGTAGATTACAGAGACAAAGCAAGACTCATCTGCTGTGCCCACCTATCCAGCAGCGTAATTACCATGAACTCACTTGAATAAAAAAAGCCCCGCGAAAAACACGGGGCTTCGTACAATGAAACTCTTTTCGGCAGAATCGGATGCAAAGAGTCGCTAGTCGATCCTGCGAATAGTGTGATTTATCCGGTCAACGACAAAAAGACTATGACCGTCAGTCGTCAGTCCGCTTGGCTGGTTGAAAGTTGCCAGCGTGCCGATGACATTGTCTTCGAACCCGGTTGCACCGGTGCCGGCAATGGTCGTCACCTCCCGGGTAGCAATCACCATTTTCCTGACCATGTGATTTTCGTAGTCTGCCACGTAAATGTTTTTGCCGTCACAGGTAAGCCCGACAGGCCGACTGAAACTGGCGGCCGTTCCAATGCCGTCCACGGCTCCGGCAACACCAACGGTGCCGGCAATAGTCGTCACTTCGGCCGTTACCGGATCAATCATTCTGATCGTATGGTTCATGCTGTCAGCCACATAAACCATCGAGCCGTTAGTGGTAATGCCCCGCGGCTCGTTGAACATTGCCGCCGTTCCCGTTCCATCGGCCGTTCCGCTTACTCCTGCCGTACCAGCCAGGGTGGTAACCTCTGCCGTAGCAATTACGACCTTTCTGACCAGGTGGTTTTGACTGTCGGCCACATACAAATTGCCCCCATCAATAGTCAGGCCATAGGGTTCATTGAACCTCGCATCGGAACCTATCCCGTCAACTGCGCCGGAAGCAACCGACGAACCCGCCAGGGTGGAGACTTCTGCCGTTGCAATCTCGATCTTTCTGATCGTGTCGGCCCCTTTATCCGATACATAGAGGTATCTACCGTCAGTGGTTATCCCCGTGGGCTCCCTGAAACTGGCAGCCGCACCGATACCGTCCGCCGTCCCGTAGACACCGGCGGTCCCTGCCAGAGTACTGACCTCTCCCGTAGCAATTACTATTTTTCTGATCGTATAGTTCCGCCGGTCTGTTACATAGAGGTTTTTGCCATCGGTTGTAATACCGTAGGGCTGGTAAAACCTCGCATCGGCCCCGATACCATCGGTGCTGCCGGAAATACCGGCTGTACCGGAGAAAGTCGACACCTCGGTTGAAAGGCGCAGGGATATCCCCTGGACAGACCCCCCTTCCAGTCGCTGAAAGAAATATACCGACTGATCATCGCTACCACACGCGGACAGGAAAACTCCCATTCCCACACCAACGAGGACAGCAAGAAGCCACTTGAAACAACGTCTCCCGGACATACCAATTTCCCCCTTACCCTGATATTTTTAATGGCGCGATAGCGTTTTGATGCTCAGCATCCATTGCGTGCCACCACCCCACCCCTACCCCAATGAAAACACCATAATCAATGACATTTTATATCACGACAGTCCCAATCACTGAAAGATATTTTTTGCCCAGCTGAATATCTCTTCCCTCTCACCGCTGTTCAGCCAGGCAGGGCGGATTAATAAATACTATCGTTACCCATGTGGAACGTCACACGCAAACTGCCCGCACAAGGGCCGGGGTTTGCTGATCTTGCTTGCCGCCAGAAATGGTACGACTGATCTTCGACTGGGCGGATTTCGCCCGCCCTCCTTTGCCCCGCCATGATGCAGCGATGAGAAAACCGGCAAGTTTCCCGTTTTTTGTTATTGAAGGAAAAACACCGCTTCCGCCACTACCATAAAAATGGTAGCATTCCGACCTGAACCACGAGCCGTATCCCGGCATTCATTTTTCTTTCTGGTGATAAAAAATGAAGAAAATATCTCTGCCGCCCTTTCTGCAGTCCTACGGATTTTCCCTGCTCCTGATCATCTCGATCATAATAGGCGCGCTCCTCGGCATCGTCTTTAAAAAGGATGCCGCCCTGCTCAAGCCGCTGGGCGATATATTTTTGAATCTGCTCTTTACCGTGATCGTGCCGCTGGTTTTCTTTTCCATTGCATCCACGGTCGCCTCGATGACCAACCTCAGGCGCCTGGGCAAAATTCTCGCCGTAATGTTCCTGATTTTTGTCGGTACCGGCCTCATCGCATCAGCGATCATGATTGCCGCGGCTGTCCTCTACCCTCCCGCCGCAGGGGTAAGCATCCCCCTGCCCACGGCGGTTGATGTCCAGCATCTCAAGGCATCCGAGCAAATCGTCCGGGCGTTCACCGTTCCCGACTTTGCCCAACTGCTATCCAAGAACAACATGCTGGCACTGATTGTTTTTTCGATGCTGACCGGACTTGCCACATCCGCCGCGGGTGAGAAAGGAAAACCGTTCGCCGTGTTTCTGGCTTCGGCCAACGAGGTCATGCTGAAGCTGATCTCCTTCATCATGTATTACGCGCCGGTCGGCCTTTGCGCATACTTTGCCTACCTGGTGGGCGTTGTCGGGCCGGAACTGTTGGGCTCCTACGCACGTGCAATGCTGCTCTATTACCCGATCGCCCTTGCCTATTTCGTCTTTGCCTTTACCGTCTATGCTTTTCTTGCCGGCCGCGCTTCCGGGGTAAAAAAATTCTGGCGCAACATCATCCCGCCATCGGTTATGGCTCTTGCCACCGGCAGCTCGATGGCGACGATTCCCGCCAATCTGCAGGCCGCGGACAACATCGGCGTACCCAGGGATATCAGTGAAGTGATCATTCCGATCGGCGCGACAATTCATATGGAAGGGTCGTGCCTGGCGGCGGTGTTGAAGATCGCTTTTCTCTGCGGTATTTTCCAGGTGCCCTTTACCGGTCTCGAACCGATTCTGACCGCGCTGGGCATTGCGCTGCTGACCGGCGTAGTGGTAAGCGGCATTCCCGGTGGCGGTACCATCGGCGAGCTGCTGATTCTGTCCCTGTATGGTTTTCCACCTGAAGCGTTTCCCCTGATCACGGTGATCGGCACCATGGTGGATACGCCCGCAACCATGATAAACGCCGTTGGCGATAATGTTGCCAGCATGATGGTCGCCCGGGTGCTGGGCGGCAAGAAGTGGATCGAAGGGTAAGGGTTACAGCGGCGAGGTAACAGGCAACAGCATAAGAGAGGCTACACCTGGGCACGTGACAAGCACGGCTGAACGCTCAGCGAGCGCACGTTTCCTGCCAGGAAGGTGAACCGGGCAGAAAAATAGCCCGGTCAACCCTGGACCTGCCAGCAGAAACGAGAGGAGAACAACCAGCTCTTCGCAATCTGCAGCAGGTAAAGTTCCGCCAGTTGTAGTGTAAAGAAACCGCAGCTACAGTTCGGCTCGGTACGGTCATGGCAACGACTGCCCGGCAGCTCGAACTGCTAGCGGCAATTCTGGTCAGCGAATAAAGTTCATGAATTTTTTGCGCTCTCGCTCCGGCGGAGTAACCGAGCCTTTGCCGTTTTCGACCAACTTCATCAACCACGCCATGTTCTTACCCAGCACCCGCATTATCTGCCCACCCTCTTCGTCTTGGGCCGCGTCGCCCGGAAGGGTTCCGTGGATCACGTTCCAATAGTTGGATGTTGCTATCAGCATTTCGGAGTAGCACAAATAATTATTCAATTGGTCAAATGTCGGCAGACCGCCGGAACGCCGTACCGCAACCACCGATACACCGACCTTGTGACGCAGCATGCTGTTATTGAAACTGGTCACGTAAAAGGCGCGATCCAGGAAGGATTTCATGGCGCCGCCCATTGCCGCGAAATGAACCGGGGAACCCAAAATGATCCCATCCGCTTGCTTCATTTTCTGAATCCAATCATTGACCTCGTCACCAGTCAGCACGCACTGCTCATTCTTGTTCTTTATGCATTGGGCGCACGCGGTACAACCGCTGATGACATTATTCCCCACATGGATTATTTCTGTTTCGATCCCTTCTCGTTCCAGTTCAGCGCAAACCAGTTTTATTGCATGGTAGGTATTACCTTCTTTGTTGGGACTTCCATTGAACGCCAGTGCTTTCATAGACTATTCCTCCTGTTTTGTTACGTAAAGATGCAGCAAAGGTTATAAAGAAGGCCTGATTCAAGGCACACGGTGCACAGCAGCAACTATATCGATCTATTATTGCCGGGACAAGTTCTTTCCATTCGTTTTGGCAATCGGTTTTTCCTTTCATTGCTACCTGAACAGCTTATCAAAAATACCCTGAACAGCAGCAATAAAAGCATTTTTTCCTTCATCAATCCAGGTATGAAGGCACGGCCTTTAGCTGACGTTGATCCGGAAACGCCGAAAATTACTGTTCCGGATGGTGAGGGCGCTGCTACTAATCCTTTTGATGATATTTATAAAACAGAAAATATTATTGTAATGGGTTCAAATACAACAGAAGCTCATCCTATTGTTGCAAATAGAATTATTAAAGCAGTTAGGGATAAAACAGCAACTTTATCCGTTCTTGATGTAAGACAAACACAACTTGCAAAATTTGGTGAGCAGTTAGTAATTCCCTATGAAGCAAATCTTTTAGTTTTAAACATGATGGCTT
>JAQUHN010000152.1 GCA_028683555.1 Geobacteraceae bacterium
CTCAATCAGCGTCTCCAGCTCAGAAAGCCTCTTGAGCCGCGCGCGCTCCTCGCGCTGGCGCCGCTTATCCTCTTCCCGCGAAGGCAGGCGCTCCTGCTTCGGGGAAGCTTTTCCGCTGGTGACGGACTGGGATGGCGGGATGACGCCTTCTTTCGCCTCGCCCAATTCAGCAGATTCCACTCCGCTTTTCGCCAGGTAATCTTCATAGTTGCCCGGATACGACAGAATCCCGCCCCCGCCCACGGCAACGGTTCGAGTCGCTAGGGCATTGATGAAATACCGGTCATGGGACACAAAGACCAACGTTCCGGCAAAAGACTGCAGAGCAGCGAGAAGAACATCCTTGGTAAAAAGATCCAGATGATTGGTCGGCTCATCGAGCAACAGCAGGTTCGAAGGCCGCAAGAGCATTTTGGCCAGGGCCAGCCGATTCTTTTCACCACCAGACAGGACCCTTACCTTCTTGTGAATATCGTCTCCGGAAAAAAGAAAAGCTCCCAGCAGATCACGCAGCACCGGCACCCGTTCATAGGGAGCGTCGGCGAGAATTTCCTCATAGACGGTTCGCTCATGGTTGAGAGCGGAAACCTGGTCCTGGGCGAAATAGTCAATTACCACGTTCGTACCGACCATCCGCTCACCGCTCTGGAAGGAATCCCCCGCAAGAACACGCATCAAAGTCGATTTTCCCGCGCCGTTCTGACCGACCAGAGAAATCCGCTCACCCTTCTCCACCGTGAGACCTACACCATCGAGAACCACGAGATCACCGTATGCCTTGGTGATCTTCTTGAGCTCCATGACAACTCTGGCACTGCGGGGGGGGTCGGGGAACACGAAGCGTACCCGCTTACGCTCAGGAGGAAGAACAATCCGTTCGATTTTTTCCAGTTGTTTTATTCGCGATTGGACAAGGGCCGCTTTATCCGCCTTATAACGGAAACGTGTTATAAAATCCTCCATCCGGGCAATTTCCTCATCCTGTCGCCGCTTGGTCTCGCGTAGTCGAGCAACACGCTCATCCCTTTCCTCCAGGTACCGACTGTAAGAACAGGCGTAATCTGTCAGAGTCCAGTTCCATACCTCGGTGACCCTGCGACAGACCTGATCCATGAAAAATCGGTCGTGGGAAACGAGTACCACTGCGTAGGGATATTCGCACAGATAGCTTTCCAGCCAGTTACGGGCGTCGATATCAAGATGATTGGTAGGCTCGTCAAGCAGCAGCAGTTTCGGTTTCCGGAGCAACAGCTTTGCCAGGGCAATGCGCATCTGCCAGCCGCCGGAAAAAGTGCCGCACTCCTTGTCCCAATCGGCCGGATCGAATCCCAGTCCCCGCAGGACAGTACCGACCATAGCCTCCCAGGTGTAGCCGCCCTTGGACCGAAACTCCTCCTCCAGAGAACCATACCTCTCTACCAGGGAGTCATGGTCGACATCTCTCGATGAGATCTCCAGGGCCGCTGTTATTTCCTGCATCTCGCGTTCGATTTCGTGCAAATCTTCCAGAGCAGACATGACCTCGGCAAAAAGAGTCCTACCGGCAACGGCAATCCCTTCCTGGGGGAGATAGCCGACAGTGCTCCCCTTTGCCATGCGAATTGTGCCGGAAGTAGGCTCCACCAGTCCGGCAATTATTTTCAGCAGTGTGGACTTGCCGGTGCCGTTTTCGCCGACGAGACCAACGCGATCATTTTTTCCGATCCGCCAGGAAATATTGGTAAATATCGAACGAGCAGCGAAATCCTTGCAAAGATTCGTAATCTGGACCATAGTGTGCTTGCGGTTCTCCCCTGAAATTCATCTAGTTTAAGAAGCCATTGTATGAAGACTTCCCGGCATTTGTCAATTTTTCGGGAAATTCCGGGTACGATACCGTCGCTGGCCAGGGTCTATTATCACGCCGGGTGCCCTCATAACGCAACAAGCTGTCCCCAAAGGCAGGCACGTAAACCTTTCTTTCCAAGTAATGGCGGCGCCCAGACATCGCGACCCGTGTATCGTGCAACGGGAGCTGCTTCGACAGCCTGCCGCTTACCCGTTGCAGAATATTTGCTGTCGGCGCAATGTTTTTTTTGCCTCGGGATAGCAATTTTGCTATATATACAAAGTTCTACTACGGCAAATAGTATCTATTCGGAGATTCCGGATTGGACGCTAACGAGTTTTTATAGTTTGGCACTCCTGGCATCTGTTCACAGCTGCGGTTTATATCTGAACGGAAAAATGCTATAGGTGCCCTTGTCATAAAGAAAGGATGTAATCAGAATGGCAAAAAAGATGCTTATCAACGTGATGCATCCGGAGGAAGCACGGATTGCCATCGTCGAGGATGGACACCTGATCGAGCTTGACATTGAAACGGCCGGCAGGGAACAGACCCGCGGCAACGTTTACAAGGGAGTCATTGTTCGTGTTGAGCCCGGCCTGCAGGCTGCCTTTGTCGACATCGGCATGAAGAAGCTCGGATTCCTGCAAATGGGTGAAATCCACCCCGACAACTGGCAATGGCGGGACGACGTACCGGAAGAGCAAAAAAATCGTCGCCCCCGCATTCAAGAGATCCTGCGCCGTGGACAGGAACTGATCGTTCAGGTCGAGAAAGGTGAACGGGAGGGCAAGGGCGCCGCCCTTACCAGCTATGTCTCCCTACCCGGACGCTACATGGTGCTGATGCCGGGCAGCGACTCCTGCGGCATTTCCCGCAAGGTTGAAAATGAATCCGAGCGCAAGAAGCTCAAAGAAATAGTGGCTGAGCTCGAGATCCCCGAAGGCTATGGCTATATCATCAGAACCGAAGCCGTGGGCAAGCGCAAAACCGAACTGGCAAAAGACCTCCAATACCTGCTGAAACTCCACCAGAACATCATTGACCGCTCCAAGGAAGTCAAGGCCCCCGCGCTGGCCTACCAGGAATCGGATCTCGTCATCCGAACTATCCGCGACTATTTCAGTTCCGAAATCGAAGAAGTTCTGGTGGACAGCAAGGATGTTTACAAGCAGGCCAGGGCTTTTTTCAAAGAGGTCATGCCGAAGCACGAGAAAATTGTAAAACTGCATCAGGAAAAGCGGCCGATCTTTGCCAAATACCAGCTCGAGGAACAGATCGATCTTATCTACGAAAAGAAAGTCCCTCTCAAATCAGGTGGATCCATTGTTATCGACCCGACCGAAGCTCTGGTCAGCATCGATGTAAACTCAGGCAAATCCACCGGAGAGAAAGGTGTTGAGGAAACTGCGTTCAAAACAAACATGGAGGCTGCCGATGAAATTGCACGACAGTTACGCCTCCGTGACCTTGGCGGACTGATCGTTATCGATTTCATCGACATGCGTGATCGCAAACACAAAGCTGAAGTCGAAAAAACCCTCAAAAACGCCTTGAAGGCTGATAAAGCGAGGGTGTCCGTTGACAAGATATCCCAATTCGGGCTACTGGAAATGTCCCGCCAGCGCATCAAGCAGACCATCAACGAAGCCAGCTACCTGGAGTGCCCCCACTGCGGAGGGCACGGCAAAGTTAAATCGATCGAAGCAATGGCCCTGTCGTTCCTGCGAAAGGTTCACACTGCAGCGGCACGGGGCGCCTTGGCTGAAGTTCGGGGAGGACTGCCCCTGGAAGTTGCCTACTACCTCCTCAACAGGAAAAAGCGGGAACTGGCGCAGATCGAAACCGACTATGACATCGAAGTTACGGTCAAAGGGAAACCCTCCTTCATGATGAACCAGATGGAACTGGAACTGGTCAAGAAGGAAAAGCAGCCGCACCATGAAGTGGAGCGTGAAATTGGCCAGGAACCGGGAACCCATGGAGCAAACGAGATTGAGCCAGCGGCCGGTCCGGTAGGACCGTCAATGCAGCCAGGCCCCGGAGAGGGAGAAGAAACAAAAAGCAAACGGAAGCGCCGCAGAAGCAAAAAGAAACCCCAACCAGCCCCGGAAACCGCTCTTGCCGACGAGATTGTGCCACTAGTCGAAAGCGCTGAAATAGAGGAACAGCAACAACCCGTGCCGGCAGCGGAAGAAAGCCTTGAGCCGGCAGCCTCTGCCGACCAGGCCGAAACAGAGAATCAGACTGAGACGGTAAAAAAGAAGCGGCGCAGGAGACGCAAGCGCAGCACGAAACCCGCTACTGGTGCAGAAGCCGGGACAGAGACACTCGTGCCAACCGAAGAAGTGGAACTGGCTATCGCCCAACTTCCCGAGGACAGCGAACAGGCAGTCGCCCCGCTTCCTGAAGAAACCGCACCTCCGGTGCTTGCCGAAAAACAGGAAGAACCGCCGCAGAAGAAACCGCGAAAACCAAGAGCGCCAAGAAAACCGAAGGCTGCTTCACCCGAAATCGCTGAGGCAGAGACACCCCCGGCACCGGCAGAAACCACCGCCCCGACGCCGGAAGCAGTTCCCGTTACAACCAGTGAAGAAGCTATCCCGTCAGCGGAAAAAAGTGACACCGCAGTGCCATCGGAACCGATAGCGGAACAACCAGCAGAAAAACCGAAACGAAAACGTGCTCCGCGGAAGAAGAAAGAACCGGTAACCGAAGAACCGGACCAACAGTAAACCATTGCCCTGCCGTGTAAGATTTCTTTGTAAATTTTACACGGCATCTTACTTCCCAACATACGGGGGTAACCAGAAGTTCAACAAATGACTGACAGGCCGGTTAGCCGCCATGCAGCACTGTTTTTTAGTCTAACTACACTCGACTCGCCCCATTCGTTGTCTCATTAATTTCCGCTCGCCAAAAACAGATATCTTTCCTCACAAATAAACTCTGTCCAGCCTTGCAATAACATATACTATACATTTTACAAACATTTTGGCATATTCCGCGTGGATCATTTTCCATAATCATACCAATAAATTGAAAGAAGAGATTGCTCCTACCTTTGTATTTCAACTACTATCTGCCACCAGGTATGGTATCAGCAAAACAATCAAATACTACGGCAAATCAACACAATTTACCCACGCAGATTACCCTTGATTAATGAGTTTACCTCTGACAGCAAAGTCCTTTCTCGAAAACTATTATGACACTGTTGTAAATTTTAACTAAAGATTAACGCTCAACCACCGATAGTTATAATTAAATAGCTTCTTTCCGAACAACTCCCCGTATGCGATGTCACGGCGACTCGGCGAGAACGAAACAAACGAAGCGAATTGCATGTCCCGAAACACCGAACACCTGGCTACAGTGTACCTTCTACAAACGAATATTTGGTCGGCAGAAAGGCCGCAACCTAGCTAAACGGAGTACCGCAACCAGAAACAAACCTAGACATACAACCGGACAAACACCTCATAGCAACACATGCGGCTCTCTGCAGCGGTTTTTCAACAACGTGGTTGACACCCTGAAATGTAGGCATCTTGCAATGAAAGGAGAGCGGAAATGCTGAAGTTCATCAACGATCTGAAAATCAGCACAATGATGTTTGTCCAACTGGCTTTTCTGGGGATTATTCTGATTGGCACCACTGTCACGGGAGTGGTCGTAGTAAGGAAAGCAAACAGTGAAACGGAGGCGCTGTATAAACAGCGACTGGCCGTCACGGAACAGCTGGCAACGATTCTCGATGCATCTCGGGAAGCAATGCAACAACTTCTTCTGGCCTTGATGCACGATCCGGCCAGCGAACTCAGCAAGCTCCATGACCACCCACTCTCCCTGCATACCGATATCATTAATTCCGACATTATCCTTGTAACCAAGCAACTGCAAAACCAGATATCTGCCCCTCTGCCAGACAACGAAAAGCAACTGACCGAACAAATTCAATCAAGAAACACAACCTTCCTCAAAGATGCCATTCAGCCAACGATTGCCCTGCTTGCATCAGGAAAGTACTCCGAAGCAAACCGTATGATACTCAAAAAAGTAAATCCCTCTTTCAAACAATTACATGACGACATCGATGCACTGCGCACGCTTCAGGAGGCCCAGGCAGCAAAACTGATTGAACAGGCTCAGGCCGGTTTCAGGAAAACCGCAACTTTGACCTTGATTGGTATTGGGGCCAGCATCCTCATCGCACTAATGCTCAGCGTTGCAAGCATTCGCGCCATTAGTCGAAAAGCAGAAGACGTGGCATTGATTGCGGAACGCATCGCTGAGGGCGACCTCTCTGCCCGTACGCCTGTTACCGGGACCAGTGAAATGGGCCGCATCGGTAGTGCCTTCAACTCTCTGGGAGCAACCTTTCAACAATTGATGGAAAAAATTGTAACCAGCGCCGAACAGGTTGCCTCGTCGGCAAACATGCTGCACACCACCTCGGAAATGATGGCATCAAATGCCGAGGAAGTTGCCACCCAGGCGGCAACCGTAGCGGTAGCCAGTGAAGAAATGGCCACCACATCCAACGATGTCGCACAGAACTGCGCTTTGGCCGCAGACGGCTCCCAACGGGCCAGTGATTCGGCCCTGGCCGGATCCTCCGTGGTTCAGGAGACCATCTCGGTAATGAGCGCCATCGCCGAACGGGTCAAAGAATCATCCCGTACCGTGGAAAATCTCGGCGCACAATCGGACCAGATCGGCGAAATTGTCGGCACCATCGAGGACATCGCCGACCAGACCAACCTTCTTGCACCGAACGCAGCCCTCGCAGCGGCACGGGCCGGTGAACAGGGTCGAGGCTTCGCGGCAGTGGCCGATGAGGTACGCGCGCTTGCCGAGCGAACCACGAAGGCAACCAAAGAAATCGGCTCAATGATCAAGTCGATCCAACAGCAAACCAAAGAAGCTGTCGTTTCCATGGAAGACGGCGTCAAGGAAGTTGAACGAGGAACCTGCGAAGCTTCGAAATCCGGGCAGGCGCTTGAGGAAATCCTTGACCAGATCAATTCCATGAGCATGCAGGTGAGTCAAATCGCCACGGCAACTGAAGAGCAGACCGGGACAACCAACGAGATAAGCAACAATATCCAGATGATTACCGAGGTCGTCAAGATAACCGCTGAAGTAGCGAAGGACTCCGCCGGCGCCGCTTCGGATCTGGCAAAACTATCCGAGGAACTGCAGTCGCTTGTGGGACGATACCGCTGTACCGGGTAACAGAATGCTGAAGAAAAGATCCGGCGTCCCTCACTGTGAGGAACAACCGGAACCATTACCAATGCAGTCATCAAAAGGAGGTGCAAGAAATGGCAGGTAAAATTAAACAGCTGATCGATACCATTATTAACCAGAGGGCAAAGGATAACCCCATGCTCGTGGGTGTCATTAAATCCAAACTGATGCTGAAAGGCATCGATCCGGCGAAATTTACTGCTTCATCCGATGATGACCCCGCAATCATCGCGAAGCTCGAAGCGGTCATGAAAGAAATGAAATAGCGAATCTTATCGGGAGAAAAGGAGACAACAGCATATGTATATCAAAACAGCATACTCAACCAAAGGCACAAGTGATGAAGTAATTCAGGACATCAAATCACAACTCGGTGATTTTGACACAAAAATGCTGGTATTCTTTGCATCCGTTCGACTCGCACCCAACATTATCAGCCAGAAAATTCAGGACGCCTTTCCCGACAGCACGGTTTTCGGTTGCTCCACTTCCGGGGAAATAGTAAGCGGCAAGATGCTGAAAAACTCCCTCGTTGCCATGGCATTCAACGCAACAGCCGTGAATGATGTAAAAGTTGAAGTGGTTGAGAACCCCAAGAACGAAAACAGTGTAAAAAAAGCCTTTGCCACCTTTGAAAGCTATTTCAAGACACCAATGTTCGAACTGGACCCCAGTAAATACGTCGGCCTGACATTCATTGACGGACTGAGCGGCGCGGAAGAAAAACTCATCGATAAAATCGGCGATCTGACCAATGTCAATTTCATGGGCGGTTCCGCAGGCGACGACCTCAAATTCGAGGCAACCTATGTCTATGCAAACGGAAAAGCCTACACCAATGCCGCTGTCCTTGCTGTGCTGAAACCAGGCGTTCCCTTCACTTTCATCAAAACCCAGAGTTTCTGCGACCTGGGCAAAACCCTCACGGTTACCAAGGCCAACGAGGAAAAACGCGAAGTAATCGAATTCAATGACAAACCAGCCGCCGAAGCCTATGCCGAATTGCTCGGCGTTGCCGTGGAAGAAGCTACCAACCGCTTCATGCACAATCCGGTGGGCCTCGTTATCGACGGTATGCCTTTTGTCCGTAGCCCGCAGCGCATCAAGGGCACCAACATGATCTTCTACTGCGGGGTTACCGAAGGCATGGAACTGTCACTGCTGGAATCGACCGATATCATTGCCGATACCGGCGCGGCCATCAAACAGGCAAAAGACGAACTGGGCTCCATATCCGGTATTATCAATATTAACTGTATCCTGAGAACCTTGGAACTCGACCAGAAACAGCTCACCGATGAATACGGCAAGCTTTTCTCCGAGTACCCTACCGTAGGCTTCAGTTCCTACGGTGAGCAGTTCATCGGCCACATCAATCAGACCGCGACAATGCTTGTCTTCAAGTAATGCGTCAGCCACATAACCAGCCGCCGGGTACGTTCTGACCTCGTACCCGGCCCCCCCTCCTCCGCCAAACAAAGCATTCTGCTTTACCTGGCAGAAAACGGGTATTGCCTACCGGCCAGGGCACGGAGGGCCACATACCTGGCGAGAAAATCCTTTCTTGGCAACGTTGAATTTTTTATTCAATTTTTTCCTGAATCCGCCGAAAAGAACTAGAAACAGCACTTCGCCGCCCGCAAACCCGCAATTTACCCGTGTGCAGGGCTGGATCCGATGATCACCAAAACATTCGATAACGGGAGAACCCAGACATGGCCACTGCAGTGAATTTCAAAACTGATGAATCAAAAGCTGAACTCATCCAACTGGTAAGCTTCAACCTCGACCGGGAAGAATACGGGGTTTACGTCTTAAAGGTCCGTGAGATCATACGGATTACCAATGTTACCCGGGTTCCGAACACCCCCTACTATGTCGAAGGGGTAATCAACCTGCGGGGCAAAGTCATTCCAATCATCTCGCTGCGCAAGAAATTCTCTCTCCCGGAAGTGGAAAACGACAAACAGACTCGCATCATCGTGATGGATGTTGACGGAGAACTGATGGGATTCATTGTTGATTCGGTGTCGGAAGTAATCCGGATTT
>JAQUHN010000153.1 GCA_028683555.1 Geobacteraceae bacterium
GGACAGTATCTGCGAATACGTGAAAAACGGAACCGTAAAAGAAATCTCCGCTGAAAACGACTGCCTGGGCGTAAAAAGAGGCTGTTTCGTCACGATCAAGATGCATGATAAACTGCGTGGTTGCATCGGTTGCTTCACGTCAGAAAAACCGCTATGGGCTACCGTACAGGAAATGGCAATTGCCGCAGCATCCCGCGACCCGCGCTTTTATCCCCTGCACCCGGAAGAAATCGGTGTTATCTCTATTGAAATATCAGTACTGTCACCCCTGACAAAAATAGAGTCCATAGACGAAATACAGGTGGGAACCCATGGCCTGTATATCGAGAAGAATATGTATCGCGGTGTCCTGCTGCCCCAAGTAGCCACGGAGTGCGGTTGGGACAAGACTACATTTTTATCGCAGACCTGTCTGAAAGCAGGGCTTGAACCTGATGCCTGGGAAAGTGAAGCGGACATCTACATCTTCAGCGCCCAGGTATTCGGCGACAAAAAGGGCTGAACCGGGACACCGGCCTTGCAGTAAGAGTTATTTCCCCGGCCATCGCGCTATTTCTTCAGACCACCCTCTGCAGCAAATTTCTCCAGCATGTCGGTGGTCACGGACTTGGGACGTTCTATAGGGTATCCCAGTGCCCGGTCCCAGATTATGGTAGCGAGGACACCAATTGCCCTGCCGACCCCGAACAGGACAGTGTAAAAGTCGTATTCCGTAATACCGAAATACCAGTGAATAACGCCGGATTGGGCATCAAGGTTAGGCCATGGATTCTTTGCCTTGCCATGAGCCCGGAGAATTGACGGTGCAACCTCGTAGATCATCTTTACAACCTTGAACAGGTCGTAATCGGGCAGATGCTTTTCGCAAAAGTCTTTCAGCGCCGTATACCGTGGATCGGTTCTGCGAAGCACGGCATGACCGTAGCCGGGTATTACCTGACCGCTGTTCAGGGTGTCCCAGATAAAGTTTTTCAGATCTTCTTCCGAAGGAACCTGCCCGCCCAATTTGTGGAACGCCTCCTGAATCCAACGAAGAACCTCCTGGTTGGCAAGACCATGGATCGGCCCGGCCAGGCCGTTGATTCCGGCGGAAAGGCTGTAGTATGGATCCGACAGGGCCGATGCAACCAGGTGGGTCGCATGGGAAGAAACATTTCCCGACTCATGATCAGAGTGAAGAATAAAGGTCATGCGGGCGGCATCATCATAGGGCCGCGGCATTCCCATCATGTGCGCGAAATTGCCACCAATGTCAAGATAGCGCCCCGAAGGAAAAAACGTATCCGACTTGTACTTCATGCGATAGATGTAGGCGGCAATAGCCGGCAATCTGGCGAGAAGGTTGCAGCAGTCCTCGTACATGGGTTCCCAGTAATCGCTTTTCTTCATTCCCTCGCTGTATTTCCGGGCAAAGATGGACTCACGTTGCATGGCAAGGATTGCGGTGGAAAACATGGTCATCGGATGAGTGTCCCGCGGCATGGTTCGCAGAATATCGAACACATACTGCGGAACCTGGGAACGCATGCTGAAATCTTCAACCACCGAAAGCGTTTCGGTCATGGTGGGGATATCACCGGTCAGCAGGTAATACCAGAAACCTTCGACATAGGGATATTCACACCCCGGCACATGGGGCAGCCGGGCAAAAGTCTCGCCAATGGTCATGCCGCGAAAACGGATGCCCTCAAGGGGATCCAGGGAAGAAATATCCGTCACCAGGCACTTTACATCGCGCACGCCGCCAATGCACTGACCGATGGTTACGGTATCGATAACAACATCCCGATGGTGCTTGAGGAGTTCGGCCGTCCGTGCGCGATGCGGAACGATTTTTTCATAAAGCCTTTCCTTCAAAGTCGGCATTCAGGCTATTCTCCTTTTCCTACGGCGCTTGCGGCGCCGGATAGTGCATAACAATACGGATAATCTCGAAATCCGTCAGTCCGCTGTGCCCAAAATCGTACGTAGAGAAGGAACGCGGCCAGTATTTTACCACGGGCAATCTTTTTTCAGGAAATCACGCTACCGTACTGCATAACAACGTGGCCCAACTACCAAAACCTATAAAATCACAATGCTCTCCGGTGAAAACGTCAGCTGTTCAAGACCGCTTTCAGCAAGATGGAAGGTGTTTTCAATGCCCACGGCGCCCAGTTCCGGAAACACCAGTTTCGGCTCGAAAGCGAACACCATTCCCGCCTCAAGACACATGTCGCTGAAGCCTCTGGCAAGAAAGGGGTATTCGTCGATCTCGATACCGACCCCATGTCCGATAAAGGAAACCTGCGCCCCCCGGTAGCCCATGAAGTGATCGACATGGCCGCGCGCCACGGCAAGGGCATGACAGGTATCATAGATATCGCCCCAGACAACTCCAGGAGCCGCCATCTGCTTCATGCATTCCTGCACCGCCAGCATGTCTTCATGGCCGGCAAGCAGCTTTTCCGGAAGGCTTTCCACGGCAAACACACGGGTCTGATCGACCAGGTAGCCGTCGCAACTGCCGGCGAAGTCAACGACAATCGGCTCGCCGACCCGTATCGTTTTCCGCCCGCACCCTTGACCGAAACTCGGGTGCAACCCGGCACCGCCCAGCGGCGTGTCCGTATAGGCAGGGACCGCTCCATCGGCGCCGGAAAAGGTATGGCCGAATATCATCTCGCCATTGAAAACTCTCATCCGAATATGACCGAGATGTCCTTCCCGGCGTGCCACATACTCCAGTTCAGCGGCAAGATCCAGGTCGCTCATCCCCGCGCGGATTGTTTCAACGGCATGACGATAGATCGCATCGACCTGGCGGGCGGCATCATGCATGATCTCCAACTCATACGGTGACTTCCTCATTCTCACCCGACGAATGAGCGGAGTGGCATCCTGGAACCGGGCATTGGCAAAAACCTTGCGATACCGCTCGAAAAAACTGACCGGCAGCACGTCGAACTCCATCCCTATCCGCATCGGCTCAGGCAAAGAAAATCCGGCAAGAATGCCAGGCAGTTCGCGCATGGAAGAAAAAGGCTCTATCTTGGCCAGAGAGGATTCCAGCCGGGCACGACTGCAATCCCTGCGCACCAGGTACAGAGACTCCCCTTCTGCAGGAACGTAGAGGCAGCCTGACTGGATCGTGCCGGTAAAATAAAACAGATCGGCATTCTGTACGATGATGATCGCATCCAACCCTTCGGCTGCCATCAGGGTCTGCAGGGCAGACCGACGACGATCAAGCTCACTTTTCGGTGTTATTCGTCGGGACATGTCAGGCCTTGTCCTCCACATCATCCAACTGCAGTTCTCGAATTGCCATCTCGCGAAGCTTGAATTTCTGAATCTTCCCGGAAGCGGTCATAGGATAGGATTCGACGAATTTCACGTAATACGGAATCTTGTAGTGGGCGATGTTGTTCCGGCAGTAATCCTTGACCTCTTCCTCGGTCATTTCTACCCCCTTCTTTAACACGACAGCTGCCATAACCTGTTCGCCATACTTACGGTCAGGCACGCCGTACACCTGAATATCGGATATTTTGGGATGAGTATAGAGAAACTCCTCGATCTCGCGCGGGTAGATGTTTTCACCGCCACGGATTATCATATTCTTGATTCGACCGGTAATCTTGCAGTAGCCGTTCTCGTCCATAACCGCAAGGTCACCGGTATGCAACCATCCGTCGGCATCGATGACCTTGGCGGTTTCCTCCGGCATTTTATAGTAGCCCTTCATCACCATGTAGCCACGTCCGCAAAGTTCCCCCTGTTTGCCAGGCGGAAGGGTGGCGCCGGTCTCGATGTCTACGATCTTGACTTCCGCACCGGGAAGCGCCCGGCCGACCGTTGCAACCCGCAGTTCTATCGAGTCCTCGGTACGTGTCTGGGTAATACCGGGAGATGCCTCGGTTTGTCCGTAGACGCTGGTAATTTCGGTCATATACATGTCGTTGACGGCCCGCTTCATGACTTCGATCGGACAGACCGAACCGGCCATGATGCCGGTTCGAAGGCTACTGAGATCAAACGTCTCGAATTCGGGATGTTCCAGTTCGGCGATGAACATGGTCGGCACGCCATGCACCGCGGTGCAACGCTCTTTTTCTATCGCCTGCAAAACCTGCAGGGGATTGAAGGTCTCGATCGGCACCATTGTCGAACCGTGGGTAACGCAGACCATTACCCCGAGGACACAGCCGAAACAATGGAAAAAGGGAACAGGGATGCACAACCGGTCCTTTTCGGTAAAACGCATGCATTCGCCGATATAGAAGCCGTTATTGACAAGATTATAGTGGGTCAGCATGACCCCCTTCGGAAACCCGGTCGTTCCCGAAGTATACTGCATATTGATAACATCGTGAATATCCAGGCTCTGCTCGATCACCGCCAGTTCTTCGTCGGACACCCCTTGCGCCAGTTCATACAGCTCACGGAAATTAGTGGTGCCGGCTGGTGTTTCATCACCGATAAAAACAACCCTGTCGAGGTAAGGAAGTAATTCGCTTTGTAACGCCCCCGCTACGGAGCCCTCTAATTCGGGAACAACCTCATACAGGATCTTCATATAGTCATTACCCTTGAAGCCCTTCACCAGAAAGAGGGTGTTTGAATCCGACTGCTTCAGGATATATTCCAGTTCCGCCGAGCGGTAACTGGTGTTGATGGTAACCAGAACAGCACCGATTTTCGCTGTAGCGAACTGAAGGATCACCCACTCGGGGACATTCGTAGCCCAGATGGAGACGTGATCACCCTTTTTTACGCCCAATTTCAACAGACCTTTCGCAACCTGACGACAAACCTCGTTGAACTCACGGTATGAGTAGCGAAGGCCGCGATCCACATAAACCAGCGCGTCATTATCCGGAAAACGCTCCGCCATCTGATCCAATAATCCACCGATAGTACACTCAAGATTTTTCGACATTGAGACCTCCACAATCAAATTGCAATCCAAGAAACGTAATCAAATTCGGAACAAATCTGATCTTGGCACCCCAGAGCAGTATCACTTCCGCAGAGCCAGGGAAAAGATAAGCGAGCGAAAACCTCTGATGAAACGACTGGCAGAATCCCGCCACCCCGAACAAACATCGCCAAGGCATCGGGGAAACCGCTAAAATAATTTTAACTTGTTGATTTAAAAGGATTTTATCACTTATCACAGCACGCAGAACAAGTCAAGAAATTATATAAACGTGCACTCTGAGCATCTTTCGCAACAAATCCGTCGTTTTCCGAAAAGGGAATCCTGTCAGCAATAAACATTCTGACAAAGGGCCTATGGCGTCCGACGGCAAAAACCAGCAAAAAAAATTATGTGTGCCCATTGTTTGGGCAATCTGGTATTATTGCCTGATAGTTTCGTGCCTTGCCGGATAAAGTCCACATCTTTTTCCACAAGTCTGTCAACAAATTCTGTGGATTTCCTCAAATCACAGTATTTTGTGGTATTTGTTTGAAACATTTCATCCCCCTGCAACATACCTGTCACAAAGGAAACGTAGAATTCGTCCTAAAACGAGGACATGCCCTTATGAAAACAATCCTGATTATCGAAGATGAACGAGACCTGTTGGACCTCATCGCTTTTAACCTGGAACGGGAAGGTTATCGTGTTCTGACCGCCGATGATGGCAAAGATGGCCTGCAAACAGCCAAATCCAGGCACCCTGATCTCATCATTCTCGACCTGATGCTACCGGGAATCATGGGAACGGACATCTGCAAAATCCTTAAAAACAATGAGAAAACCGCAAATATCCCGATCATAATGCTCACCGCCAAGGGGGAAGAGATCGATCGTGTAGTGGGATTCGAGGTGGGCGCCGACGATTACGTGGTAAAACCCTTTTCGAACCGTGAACTGATGTTGAGGATTCGTGCGGTGCTGCGTCGCTCGGAACCCGACAATAAAGAAGGGAAGATACTCACGGCTGGACCGATCTCCATCGATACCGGACGACATGTCGTTACTTCCGCAGGCGAAGAGATTGTTCTGACCACCACAGAGTACAAACTGCTGCTTAACCTCGCCGAACGGCTGGGAAGAGTCCAAAACAGGGACCTGCTGCTGAAAAACGTTTGGGGCTATAATTATATAGGCGATACCCGCACTGTCGACACCCACATAACGAGGCTCCGTACCAAGCTTGGCAGTGCCGGTGAAATGATCAAAACCGTGCGTGGCTTCGGGTACAAGATGGAGGAATCATGAAGATAAAAATCCAGTGGAAGCTGATGGCATCCCACCTGGCTCTCGTTCTACTGCTTGGCGCGATCCTCTACGGCTACCTTAACCATTCATTGAAAAACCACTTGAACTCCGAGATTCGTGACAACCTTTTCAATGAGGCACGGCTCGTAAAAATAATGTCTGCAAAAGAGATTACCGACATGGAGCGGGACGCGCCCACCCTGGCACGGACTGTCGGCAAAGAAATTAAAGCTCGAGTCAGTATCATCAGCAGCGATGGCAAGGTAACCGGTGATTCCGAACTGAATGAAACCGAGCTTCGAAAACTGCAAAATCACGCAGACCGGCCGGAATTCATCCAGGCAATCGAACGCGGCCAGGGAGTTGCCACCCGCTTTTCATCGACCCTTGGCACGAACATGATCTACATTGCCCTGCCCTTCCAAACGACAGCGGGGCAACCCGGTATTATCAGGCTCGCGCTGCCGCTGTCCCGGCTCGACGCGGCCATGACCAGCCTCGGCACCATCCTCGGCGCGTCGCTACTGCTGGCGGTGCTCTGCTCGCTGCTGCTCAGCTACATACTCTCTTCCATTACATCACGCCCGCTGCGCAGCATGGCGGCGGCCGCCGCCCGAATCGGCAAAGGCGAGTTCGGGTCCCGGATTCCTGTCACCAGCCGCGACGAGATTGGTGAGCTGGCAGAAGTAATGAACGACATGGCGGGAAAGATCGAAAGGCAACTGGAACGGATTTCAGCCGAAAAGAATCGGCTTGACACCATTCTTCGTGGTATGGGTGAAGGGGTTATCGTCACAAATGATACCGGAGACGTGATACTGGCAAACCCGGCTTTCCGCTCACTGTTTTCGCTCGATGAAGACTGTGTCGGCCGGACACTGATAGAAATCGCCCGTCAGCCGGCCATGAACAATGCCCTGCAACGAGTGCTCGATTACCGGGAAGAAATACTTGAGGAAATGGTGGTAATGGTACCCGACGAAAGACACATGTTGACGCACTGGGTACCGCTGGAGGAGGAAACGAACCTCATCGGCACGGTAGCTGTTTTTCATGACATCACCGACCTGAAACATCTCGAAAAGATCCGGAAGGATTTCGTTGCCAACGTCTCCCATGAATTGCGGACCCCGGTTTCGGTAATCAAGGGCTATGCCGAAACCATACTTGCCGAAGGGAAAGACCTGCCACCGGAAAAACTGCGGCATTTTACCGGAATCATCCACAGCCATGCGGATCGACTGGCACATCTGATCAGTGACCTACTGACCTTGTCGCGGATCGAATCCGGGGCAATGACCCTCGAACCGGTACCGGTCAACCTTGTCACGGCCGTCAATCGCGTGTCGCAGTTGCTGGAACAGAAAGCTTGCGCCAGAGAAATTACTCTTCAGCGAACTGAATCCTTCGAAATGACGGCAGATATCCTGGCGGACCCGGACAAGTTGGAACAGGTATTGATCAATCTTCTGGACAACGCCATCAAGTTTACTCCCGCCGGCGGCACGGTAACAGTCAATGCCCTAGACCTCGGAGAAAAAATCCGCATCGAAGTGACGGATACCGGGACCGGTATCCCGCCCAAGGACATCCCGCGCATATTTGAACGGTTCTATCGAGTCGATGCAGCACGAAGTCGCGAAATGGGCGGAACCGGCCTCGGCCTCTCTATCGTCAAGCACATCGTACAGGCCCATGGCGAATCGGTAGCAGTCGAAAGTACCGTTGGTAAAGGCTCGACCTTCTCGTTCACCATGAAAAAGGCCAGACCGTAGTGGCTGCCTGAAGGGTCAGCAAGGGTAGTCGCACGGATAAAAACCGCCCCGTATAGCTACCCTTGCCCCCTGACACATTACGCCCGCCGCTATACGTCTCCCTTTCAACGCCAATCCTTCTGCAAAACTTCCGTTCCAGTCAACTCATGTAACGAACCAGCGATTACCTTAAAAGATGACCTGCTCCACAGAAAAATCCCTTCAAGCTGCTTCAGATAACCATATTTCTATCGCCGCATACCTTAAAGCAGCACATCAAACATAGCGCCACAACTATCTATTGTACTTAGCTTTAACCCAACCATACCAGTATTTGACTCAAGGAATTATCTTACATTCCGAACTGGCTCATCTTCATTTTTCAAGTAGTATTTATAAATATCTTAGCTCAATTGTCACACAACTGTAACATCTGCCAAGTATCGTTAGCACATCTTTCTCAATTCTCCAGGAGGGAAAAATGCTCAAAAAGATCATTATCATATCGGCGGCCATGCTGATGGCGACAACAAATTTTGCTTCTGCCGCAGCATTAAAAGTGGACAAAAACCTTAAAAACTACACGGCAGTGGCTGGCGTGTCCGGGAACCTGAACAGTATCGGCTCCGACACCCTCAACAACCTGATGACCATGTGGGCGGAGGGTTTCCGAAAAAAATATCCAAACGTCAACATCCAGATTGAAGGTAAAGGTTCAAGTACCGCACCACCGGCCCTGGTGGCCGGAACTGCGCAACTGGGCCCCATGTCCCGCGAAATGAAAAACAGCGAGATCGATGCCTTTGTAAAAAAATACGGCTACAAGCCAACCAAGGTAGCCGTAGCCATCGACACCATTGCAGTGTTTGTCAACAGAGACAATCCACTGAAAAGCCTTTCCATGGAGCAACTGGATGCCATTTTTGCCAAGAACCGCAAACGCGGCTATCCTTCTGACATAACCACCTGGGGACAACTGGGCGTAACCGGTAAAGCTGCTGCCCAACCAATCAGTCTCTATGGTCGCAACTCCGCATCAGGCACGTATGGATTCTTCAAGGAACATGCCCTTGCCAAGGGGGATTTCAAAAACATCGTCAA
>JAQUHN010000018.1 GCA_028683555.1 Geobacteraceae bacterium
GGTTAGGCCAAGGAAGACCAGCGGTATGAAGAGGAAAAATTCGATGGAGTTGAAATTCATGGCTGACGGTACCGGACGGCTCCTGGCTTTTCTACCGCGGTCTGCTTTCTCCTGTTCAGGTTGGCAATTTCACGGACGCATTCCTCCACCAGGACCATCTTTCCGACAGCGGTGTAGTGGGTGTCGCCGGCAAAATACAGCGGACGCCGATCCTCTCGCCGGAAGCGCGCATAGACACTGTAAAGGTCTACGGCAGGGACGCCTCGCTCCCGCAATCTGCTCACCAATCGGGGAATGTATCGGTCATATGGTTTTACCTTGCCCAGGTAATCCCGGTACACGGAATACTTGTCCGGCACGACCACAAACAGCAGTTCGAGATTATACCGCTGGCGCAGGGTCCGGGCCAGTTCGGCAACCCGGTCGGCGGCCCGGTCGAGTACCGGGTCGGGCTTGGGGCGGGCCGCGAAATCCAGATCGCGCTGATAGAAGAGCATATCGGGGTTCAGCGAATAGGCTCCGATCGCCTTGTCGATGCTGCCGAACCAGTCAAAGCGAAGGTTCTTTACCCATTTGATTGCCGGATGAGTAGCGAGATTGTTTTTGAAAAAGTACTCCACGTCGTTGTTCTTCAGCAGCTTGAAGGCAACGGCATTGAGGCTGTTCGCGGCGCTTCCGGCTGCTGAGGCGAAGGTGGAGGTCCTTTCCAGAGAACTCCGCTCCACCGATTCCAGGATCAGGATCCGCCGCCGGTCCGGTTGGTAGCCGATTGCCTTCAGATAGGCCAGCGGGTAGCTGAACGGCTCGAAAAAATCACTGTCGGCAAGGTTGTGAACTGCGTAGCCGCTTTTTGTTGCCAACACCGTGGCGAAAAGGTTCGACTGCAGGGAACTGTTGAAAAAAGAATCACCGAGAGTGAGGATCTCCGATTGCTCCAGCGGTGCTGTCGGGGCTTGCGGGAGTGCTTCAATGGACTCTCTGAAACGGTCCACTTCGCACAGGCGGTACAGGTCTCCCGAGACTAGGTCTGCCGATCCCTGTGCCATGAATTTCTTGCCGATGGCCGGAACTTTGCCGCACAGCACGACTGCCACGGCGCCCAGCATGATACAGGCCAGCAGGGTTTTCTGTAGCCAATTAAGCTGTTTTTCAAGGGATGGTTCGGTCATGGTGTCGCATTTCTTTCCTCAGTTCCTTGGCAAGGAGCACGGAATAATTGAGCTGAAACAGAATGAATGCAACAATTCCGGACCCTGCATTGTTGAGGAACGCTTGTGCGAAAAAACGATCCAGAGCCGTAAGCACCTTTTCCGGCAGTATTGTCAGGGTTTGGGCAAGATTGCCGACAGTTGCCACAGCAAATGCCGCCGGATACAATCTGCGGAGCAGGAGATAGTTAGGAACGGCTTGTCGCATTTTCTCGAATGCCGTAGCCTTCGAAATCAGGCCAAGGTGCGAAGCGGTGTTTTCTATGTGCAGTATTTCCCCTTGCTTGGCCAGTCGGATACCCCACTCGATGTCTTCGTAGCCGTAGCCGATGAACTGTTCATTAAAAGGGACCGCCCGGTACACGCTCTTCCTGACCATGACATTGGAAGTTAGGATATGCCGCCACGGCATGGCGTTTCGAACCTCTGCTGACTTTACTTCCTTCTTATTTCCGAAATACTCGTAGTAATCATATTCCGTCCCCTGCAGGATGCGGGTCTGGTAACTTCTGCCGCCGCAGATTACATCATGGTCATTCAAGTGGACGTGTTCCAGGTAATCCCGGATGAAACATTCCGAATCGGGCAGAACATCGCAATCCAGAAACAGGAAAAATTCCCCTTGTGCCTGCTCAGTCAGGATATTCCTCACTACGGAACGTCCGGTGTTTCGGTCGAGTCGGCTGTAGTGCAGGTAAGAATGCTGATTTTCCACAATGAATTTTTCGTTGTCGAGGAGAATATCCTCCGCGCTGGAGCAATCGTCCAAGACGATTATTTCCACCCTTGAGTCGAGGGAAAATCCGTTGATCTCGTCGAGGATTTTGCGCAGCAACAGGGTGATGTTCCAATTGTAGACGGGTATGAGAATCGATAGGTCCATAATTCAGGTTATGTCATTGGCGCAGTAGACGTTGCACGAACATTCGGTTGCGCCTCTTTTTTATCAGGTAATAGAGATAATGGAAGAAAAATCTGACCGGCTGGCCACATAGAAAATCCTTTCTTATCGCCAGTTCCTCAGCGAAAGCTTTTTCGGTTTCCGCAGTTGAAAGACTTCCGCCGTGGAAGCGGAAGCAGGCCAGGGACTTGTCCACAGTGATCGGTGTGCCCATTGCTCCGAGACGTAGCCAGAGATCGTAATCCATCGCATATTTTCGGTTGATTGCAAAACTGCCCGCTTCGAGAAAGGCGGTGCGTCGGATGAAGGTAGCCGCATGGAGAATGAAGTTGCTCCGTATCAACTTGCGGTACGAATAGTTGCGTACCCGTATTTCCCTCAGGGATTTTCCCGCATCATCAACTATATATTCGCCGCCGGTGAGCCACAGGGCTTCGGGATGGCCGGCGAACTCTGTCGCAACCCGGGAGAGGACGGAAGCATCGGCGTACCGGTCATCGGAATGGAGGTGGGCGATGACGTCGCCGGTGGCCAGCAACACGCCCTTGTTCATGGCGTCGGCGATCCCCCGGTCCGGTTCGGAAATCCAGCGGATGCGAGCATCCTTCCGAGCCCATTCCTTGATCGTGTCCAGAGTTCCGTCGGTTGAGCCGCCATCGACGATGATATATTCGAGATTGCGATAGTCCTGGGAAAGTACGCTGGAAATTGTTTCGTCCAGATACTCCCGGCTGTTCATGGTTATGGTGATGATGGAGAATCTCATGGCTCGGCAAGTTCCTCATAGAGTTCCGCATGGCGGCGGGCAATCCGTTCCAGGGCATACTGCGATACCACCTTGTTCCGCGCAGCATAACCCATGTCGGTGCGTTTTTCGTCATCCACCAGGAGGGATGCTATCCCTTTTGCCAGGTCATCGGTTTCGAACGGTCGGGCCAGCCAACCGGTCCGACCGTGTTCCACCAGATCGGGCAGCCCGCCGACCGCGAAGGCGACGGAGGGAGTGCCGCAGGCTGCCGCTTCCATGACGGTGTTGGGGAGGTTTTCCTGGGTGGATGGAGCAACGAAAATATCGGCCGAACAATAGAGGAGCGCTGTCGTCACATCATCGTGAACGTGGCCCAGGTAATGGCACTTCAGGCCGAAGTCCGGCGCTTGGTCAGGTTCCGTCGAGCCGAAAACCAGGACCTCCGCTTTTTCTCCCCATCCCTGGGCGGACAATTTTCGCAGAGCATCAGCCAGGTACTGAAACCCCTTGTTCGGGTCGCTTGCTGCATGGACTCCGCCAAACATGAGCAGTTTCCTGTCCCGCGGCAGCGAGAGGATGTCGCGGGCGGTACCCTTGTCGATGGGGCGGAACCGGTTCGTGTCGAGACCATTGGGGAGCACTTCGATGCGCTTCTGCCGGAACAGGGCGCTGGCTCCGGCACACTCCGCCAGCCAGCGGCTCGGTGCAATAACTGTCAGGTCGAGATTCTCCCAGGCCTTCCTTTTTCTGTTCCAGATCCGACGGGTCAAATCACTGTCCCGTGCAGAGCCGAGGGTTGGGCAGGCGCCGCAGGCCTCGCGATAACGCAGACAGTCGAAGGGCAGGTGGCATCCTCCGGTAAACGGCCAGGAATCGTGCAGGGTCCAGATCAAGGGACGGTTGAGCTTGGCCAGTGTTTCGATGCGCAGAAAACCGGCTGCGACCCAATGGAGATGGACTATTTCCGGGCTCAGTTTCGTGATTTCCCGATTCAAGCGGTCCGGGAGCATGGCTGGAGAGAAGGTGATTCGCTGTCTCTGTGGATACTGCCTGAGCGGGAGCGAGTCAAGCATCGGCCGGAAAGCCGACAGTGCCCGGCGCAAGGGGGTGGCCGGTTCGATAACGAACGGGTCGTCGCTCCCCTTCTCCTGGACCAGCATCCGTGAATCGATGCCGATGCGGCGCAATCCGGTATGCAGGCGGCGGGCGGCGATTGCGGCCCCGCCCCGGGTATCGAAGGTTGAAAGCATCAGTATCTTCATGAAACCGGGAACCTCTTAATCAGGCAGGAAAATTTCTTTCCAGTTGGAGCGGATACAATCGCAATCATGCCTTTTCCCTCAGTCTGCCGACGAACAGGATGCGGTTTTCTTCCAGCTGCTCTTCCAAGAGTAACTCGTATTGCCGGGCAAAATTCGACCGGAACCATTCGACGGTGTACCAGGAGGGTATCGGCGGTGCGTTCGTTCCATCATGCAGTCCCAGCGGCATGAACTCGATCATCACGTATTCCGAAGAGAAGGACGCAATGGTCCGCAGCACATTTTCTATGTTCAGGCGGGCGGTCAGGAGGAGATGATGGGTTACTGCCAGCGCCAGCACCACCTGCGACCGAAGCCGGTCGGCAGGATGCTCGCGGGTAGGAGTCAACACCGGAAACATGAAGTCGAGCAGTACGGGAGTTATTCTTCCGTCTCGCTCCCGGGTGGTTCGGTACATGACGTCAACTGCAATTTCGTCGTAATCGCTGCACACGACAGAGGCTTCCGGCAGCGCTTCTGCCAGCAGTGTTGAAAGGATTCCCTGGTTACCTGCCAGTTCCAGGATCGAGGACGGGTTGATGTTCCGCACCAGGGAAATGATTCTTTCAAAACGGGGGCTAGGGACGATGTTTCCCTGCCGGGAAAATTCGTCATGATAGCCGCCCCACATGGTTGCGAATTTTTTCAGGGAAAGTTTTTCAACCTTGCCCTGCCATGCCTGGAGATCGACCTTCATGCCGGGTAGAAGGTTTCGTGCCGCAAGGCTTCTGGCTAGATTCATCAGCACGCCGTCGTCTTTTTTTCGCAAGGTTTCGGGTGACGACACCTTAAGCTTGAGAAAAAGCCGCGCCATCTTTTCCTGCCAGGCATGGTTCAAAATCCGGCAGAGGGGAAACCGGTAGAGCAGGTAGCTGACATGGGGCATCGCGGGGTTGCCCTGGAGCATTCTCCTGGCAATGAAGCCGTTGCCGTCTTTCCAGATGCACAGGGGATAATAGTAGAAGCAGAGGAATTCCTCGAAGGCCAGCCAGCCCCTGAAGCCCTCGGCGACTTTCACGAAGCTTCCCAGGTCGACGAATCGGGGTGAAGTCCCCTCGAAAACAATATTGAAGCCGTGGCAGTCTTTGGTCTGGTACCCGTACTTGCTTGCCACCAGATTGGCCCTGAGCACGCTCAGCGCGGCGTCACGAAGCATGCTGAACGACCATTCATAGGGGTAGGTCACGGGGTGACAGCGTTTATGTTCGAGAACCATGCCGTACCCATCGAGGGTGTGTTCGGTGATCCGGGTTTCCGGCAGGATGCCGCTCTCCACGAGATCGCTGACCAGCCCACAGGTGAACAGTTCCCGCACCCTGTCTGAGGCATCCTCCCTGATCGCCCGAAAAATCCTGCCGTCCAGAAAAAAGACCCGGCCGTTGTCGTCAATTGATGAAAGGTCTGAGAATTCAATATCGTCTGGGTTTATGTTCATTGCGGACCTGTTATCTGCGTGCCGGAATCCAGCCGTAGAGTGATTTGAGAAACATTTTGACCGAACCTGATGTGCTCCTGCTGAGGAAAGGGACAACCAGGGCACACAACATCCAGGATATCAGCGAAGCGCTGGAAGCGCCTATACCCCCAAATGCCGGAATAAGCGCATAGTTGAGGATAATATTGAACAGCATGGTGAAAAAAGAAAGGACGGCGATAAACGTCTGCAGTCCTTCGATCATCAGCGACCTGGTGCGGATCGAAACATGAAAGACGAAAAGACCGGTCCAGATATGGATCGAAAGCATGTTTCCGGCCGCGGCGTAGCCTGATCCGTACAGCAGGGCAATGAGTGCCGGGGCGAGAAAGGTCAGGGGCAGGGCAAGGGACAGGCTGCAACCGCTCATCAGGTTATAGGTCCGCTGCAGTTTTTCCTGGTAGCTTTGCTCGTTTTCCAGCCGTTCCTTCACCAGCGACGGCATGACCGAAGCGCCGACCACCATGGGAATGAAATACCAGAGTTCCGACAGCCTTGTTGCTGCCGAGTACAATCCCACTTCGGCGTTGCTGGAAAGATTGCCCAGCATGATTTTGTCAATCAGCATGTTCACCAGCACGAAGGTGCTGGAAAAGATCAACGGCCAGCTGTCTTTCAGCAGCTTTTTGGCCAGGGAAAAATCTACCCTCCACGACAGGGGGGACTGGCCGTTCATCCGGTAGGCCACGACCAGACCGGCAGAACCGATCACCGTTTCCGCCAGGCCGGCCCAGGCGAAGGCGACCAGGGGGGCTGCCACCATGATCAGGACAACCTTGACGCCCGAGATCACCAGGTAGGCACAGTTCTTGGCGTATACGGTGTACTTCGAGCGCACCTTTGACTGAAACCAGAAATCGATCGTATCGAAGGCCTGAAAAACAGTGCCGATCGCGGTAATCCCCACCAGCCAGTGGGTCAGCCTGTCGTCGGGACGTACCTGAAGAATAATCAGGATCGTCACCAGCAGGGTGAGCAGACCGCCGACTCCCTTGAGCAGAAAGGCCGTGCCCAGGATGTCTTCCTTCCGGGAGGGGTCATGGACCAGGTCACGTATTACGATCCCTTCCAGGCCGAGGGTTGCCAGCGATGAAAACATTGCCACGAAGGCAACCGCATAATTGAGAATGCCAAACTGCGAGGGGCCGAGATAGCGGGCTATCCAGACGCCGACCAGGAAGCCGACCGCCATGCGGAGCATCTTGTCGGACAGCAGCCAGCCGGTATTGCTGACGATATCCTGCAGGTCCTGACGGCCTTCAAGTTTTGCCCTGACAAACCCCGGCAGGTACGCAACCCAGTTCCGATTCACCTGTTCTCCTTGAACCACTGATAGGCGTCTCTGATTCCTTCTTCCAACCCTTTGCGGTGTTGCCAGCCGAGGGCATGGAGCTTTGAGACATCGCACAGTTTGCGGGGCGTGCCGTCCGGTTTTGAGGTGTCGAAGACCATTTCTCCTTCGAAGCCGACAACCTTCCTGACGAGAAGGGCCAGTTCCCGGATCGTAACCTCCTCGCCGGAACCGATGTTTATCAAGGCGGGTGAGGAGTGAAGCGTGAGGAGTGAGGAGTAAACCTGATCAGGCAGATTCATGAGGAAGACACAGGCGTCGGCCAGGTCGTCCACGTGAAGGAACTCCCGGTAGGGGCTGCCGGTGCCCCAGATCGTAACCGTTTCCGCTGCAGATTCTTTTGCCTCGTGAAACTTCCTGATCAGCGCCGGCAGCACGTGGGATTTTTCCAGATCGAAGTTGTCGCCCGGACCGTAGAGGTTGGTCGGCATGGCGGCGAGGTAGCGGGTGCCGTACTGGTGATTGTAGGAACGGCACTGGGTGATCCCGGCAATCTTGGCCACGGCATACGGTTCGTTGGTTGGCTCCAGCGGGCCGGTGAGGAGGTATTCCTCCTTCAGCGGCTGGGGTGCCATTTTCGGGTAGATGCAGGAACTGCCGAGGAACAGTAGCCGCTTCACGCCGTTTTCGTAGGAGTTGTGGATGACGTTGCCCTGGATCATCAGGTTGTTGAAGATGAACTCCGCTGGATAGGTGCTGTTAGCGACGATTCCACCCACCTTTGCGGCGGCCAGGAAAACGTACTCCGGCTTTTCCGAAGCGAAGAAGTCACGAACGGCAGCCTGGTTTTTCAAGTCGAGCTGGCTGCTGGTACGCAGGATGAGATTCTGGTAGCCCGCCAACCGGAGCTTGCGGACGATGGCAGACCCGACCAGACCACGATGTCCGGCAACGTAAATTGTTGCATTTTTATCCATTGGCCCGTTTCTCCCGTTCGGCCAGATGAAGGTCGGAATCGGTCATCATTGCCACCAGCGCATCCAGATCGGTCTTCGGGATCCAGCCCATCTTTGTCCGGGCTTTCGTGGCGTCGCCGAGGAGCAGGTCGACTTCGGCGGGACGGAAGTACTTGGGGTCCACTTCGATGACGATTTTGCCGGTCTTCGTGTTGATTCCCTTTTCGTGGACACCTTCTCCCTGCCATGCCAGGGGCATATCAAGCCGGGCAAACACCTTTTCGGCAAATTCACGGACTGAGCGGGTTTCGCCGGTAGCCACCACGTAATCGTCCGGTTCGGCCTGCTGGAGCATCAGCCACATGGCTTCCACGTAATCGCCGGCAAAACCCCAGTCGCGCTTGGCGTCCAGATTTCCCAGATACAGGCAGGACTGGAGCCCCAGCTTGATCCGGGCGGCGGCGCGGGTAATCTTTCTGGTGACGAAAGTCTCTCCGCGCCGGGGAGACTCATGGTTGAAGAGGATACCGTTACAGGTGAACATGCCGTAGCTTTCCCGGTAATTGACGGTGATGTAGTAGGCGTAGGCCTTGGCGCAGGCATAGGGGGAGCGTGGGTGGAAGGGGGTGGTCTCCTTCTGGGGTGTCTCCACCACTCTGCCGTACAGTTCCGATGAGGAAGCCTGGTAGAACCGGGTGTTGAGACCTGTTTCGCGGATTCCCTCGAGGATCCGTACCGCTCCGAGGGCATCCACCTCGCCGGTGTATTCGGGGACGTCGAACGAGACCTTGACGTGGCTCTGCGCTCCCAGGTTGTAAATCTCGTCGGGCCGTACATCTCGCAGCACCTTGTTGAGGGAGCTTGCGTCGTTAAGGTCGCCATAGTGGAGAATCATCTGGACATCCTCTTCGTGCGGGTCCTGGTAGATGTGATCGATCCTGCCAGTATTGAAAGAGGATGAACGGCGGATGATGCCGTGCACTTCGTAGCCCTTGGCCAGCAGCAGTTCCGCCAAGTACGAGCCGTCTTGGCCGGTTATTCCGGTGATCAGTGCTTTTTTCATAGGTCCTCCGAACGGTTGGTACGGTGAGTTCGGCCGTTTCCGGCCCGGAAAATTATATTCCTCTTGAAGCCTCGCTGCAGGAGTTCTGCTTCAAGGGCGTCGCCCCTTTTCAGTGAAGTGACGATGATTGGCATGGTTTTCGTGCCGTTACTTTCGGGAAGGGCGGAGATCGTCTGTTCGAAAAAATTTTCTCCGGAATGCAGGTCGTCCATTACTTCGATCAGTTTTATTCCGGTTTCCTTGAGCGAGAGATAGGCGATTTCCGCGGTTTCGTCAACACCGCAGAAGGCGACCTGTCTTACTCCCGCGGCATGGAGCGTGCGGAACAGGGCCAGATAGTCCTGGCGGGTCACCTGGTAAAGATTGGTGAAATAGCTGAGATGCTGATAGGCGAGGCGGCTCTTTTCCGCCAGTCCCTGGGGGGTCAGCAGGTAGCCGTAACGATTCCTCGGGAATGATTTGATCCGGATGTATCCTTTGGCAACCAGGTTTTTCAGATAGGAGTTCACCAGTCCCAGGGCGATGCCGAGTCGGCTTGCCAGTTCTCGCTGGGATAGCGACTCTTCCTGTTCTATCTCGCTGAGGAGGAGGAAGGAACGGTAGGTATCCATGGTCTTTTTATCGCTATCGTTCATTTCGTGAACATTATACCAGTTGAAGTGAGAGAGCAATAGAAAATGTTTTGCTTCCCGTGACGTTTTTCAGGTGTCTTTCGGGTAGTGTCATCGGGAAATAACAAACGGGCATCTCCTTTGCCCAAATTGCCATCTTACGAAAAATCTTGCCAGGCATTTGTCTTGACGTACGAATGTCGTATACTTTTTGTGTCATAGTTGAAGTAACTCGGTGCATAACAATCAGATTTGTTGTTCTATAACCTGCCTGAACAGTTCGGGACAGTCGAAAGGAGGTGTACTGGGCATCGTTTTTACGGAGTGAACAGTGTGGTGGCTGCCTGCTATGGGTAGCGTATTGTTGGCAGATTGCTTCTGGAGACAAGGAAACAAGGAGGAATTGGGTATGAAAATGATTATCCGCTTAGTGCTGGTACTCTTTGCATTCGGTTTGCTTACGGCTTGCGGGGACGACGACAATCTGACCTATGTACGACAAGTAACAATGTATGGCACAACTCTCGGACATACTGACCTTGGAACGAGTGACCTCGTGCTCCTGAATTCGAGAACCGGCGAATATATCCGCACAATCGGCGATACCGGTTATTATGTCAACGGTCTCGCCTATGACACGACCACCGGAACACTCTTTGCCACGACCTCGGCAAATGACCCAATTTTCCCGGCAGGGCTGATCGAGATTGACACTGCCACGGGAGCGGGCACTCCCATCGGTACGGGTCTTGGCGTGCCTGAGGGAGATGCCATTGTCTGTCTGGCCGTCAATGCGGCCGGTCAGTTGTATGGCTGGTGGGAAGCTGGTGAAGACGACCTCGTCACCGTCGACAAGGTAACGGGTCTTGCTTCAGCGGCAATTGGCGATTCCGGCCTGAGTACCGGGTCACAAGGCATGGATTTTGATGCCAACGGCATCCTCTACCTGGTGAACTCCGGCGGCGAGGTCTACACCATCGATACCGCCACCGGCGCTTCAACTTTGGTCGGCGATATCGGCGTAACGGCACATCACGGTAAATTTCATCCGTTGGGCGACTATGTTGGTATCGATCAGACGGGTACGGGAGATCCCACCCGGAACCTGATTGCCGCCGACCTGGAAAGCTTCGAGATACTCGATACTGCTCCGACCCTGGATTACCTGCATACCATTGCCTTCGTTTCCAGGTGGATTCCCGTTTCCATGTAGCATAGCGGGATTACGCCGGGCGTATCAACGCTGTATCAAATTGGTTGTTTCACGGCAGGCCGCTCCATCGAGCGGCCTGTTTTTTTTGGGGGGGGGAGGTGGGAAGCCCCACCGCTTCAAATTTGACTCAGAGTTGATGCTTTTGTTGCATGGTCTCGGCAAGGTTTTTTGCGAGGGGCCGTTTCACCGGGGTGAGAATATCTGTTGACGTTGTGCCTTGAAACTGCCTGTTGCGGAACAGCTGGTTTGTCCCCTGGTAATATCCCAGTGCATCCTGCAGGTAGGCATCCTGAAGAGGGACTTCGGTTGTTTTTCCGGCACGCATGTCGCAGCGATAGAAGGAAATTTCCTTTTTCGGCGAGAGCACCAGCAGTTTGTCGTCCTGCAGATACCCCAGTTTTTCGTAGGTGGAGATGAAGGCGCGCCGTGGTCCGGCATCTTCATCGAGGATGTCCCGACCGACGAAACGGCTGGTATAGCTGAAATTGAGCAGCCCGAGCACGGTCGGCGCCACATCTATCTGGCTTGCCATGGCATCCACCTGCCGCGGGGCAATCAGTGCAGGCGAATAAACGATGAGCGGGATGTGGTACTTCTGTACCGGAAGGGCAAATTTACGTGCGCTTTCGGCGCAATGATCCGCCACGATAACGAACATGGTCTGGTTGAACCAGGGCTGTTTGCGTGCCTCGACGTCGAGCCTGCCGATGGCGTAATCGGCATACATAACTCCTCCCTCACGCCCGGAACCGGTGGGGACGTAAACTTTGCCGGAGGGATAGGTGAACGGGCGATGGTTGGATGTGGTCATGACGATGCTGAAGAAAGGCTTGTGCTGTGAAAATGATTTGTTCGCTTCCCGGATGACCTTGCCGAACAGGTCTTCGTCGCAGACACCCCAGGCATTCTCGAAGGTTTTTTCCGTATCCCTGAAATCGGCTTTGTCCACAATGCTGAAACCGTTGTGGGAGAAAAAGTAGTTCATGTTGTCGAAGTAGCCGCGGCCACCATAGATGAACTTGGTGTCGTAGCCCTTGTTTTTCATCACCGTGCCCCAGGAGAACAGGTTCTCGTTATTGGGGCGTTTCACCATGGAACAGCCGGGCAGCGGCGGGATGGAAAGAGTTAATGCTTCCAGTCCTCGTACAGTTCTTGTTCCGGTAGCGAAGAGATTGGTGAACAGCAGGGATTGGCTCGCAATCCGGTCGAGGTTGGGCGTAAGGTTGAGGCGGTTGCCGAAGGTCCCGAGAAAATCGGCGCTCAGGCTTTCTTCGACGATGACAATGACATTGAGCTTTTTTTCAAATCCTTCGGGCCGTATGGTGCGGCTTATGTCCGTGCCGGTTTTGTGCAGAAAATACTCGTCCTCGTCTTTCAGCATTCCCCGCAGGCGTTCGAAAACCAGCTTCGTCTCGCCTCCGGCATAAAAACGATCATAGTCCAGTTCATTGTTCCGGAAGGCGGCTGCAATCGAATAGAGACCGTTTGCGGCCAATTCGTTTGCATAGTTGTTGCGGGATACGTCAGCCCATGAAAGGTCAACGCACAGCCATGCCAAAACCGGCAGCAGCATGAAAAGAGATCCGCTCCGCAGCCTGGTGCCCAACGTGGTTGTGGTCTCGCAGCACTGATCGAGTGACCTTTTGACGCCAAGGAAAACTGCCGTGTTCAGCGCAAAGATGGTTCCAAAAATCCAGACCACCGGATAGGATTCCCAGATGTTGCGGACAACTTCGGTTGTATAGATCAGGTAGTCGATGGCAATGAAGTTGTAGCGGGTGCCGAATTCATCAAAAAAGACATATTCGGCGACCAGGTTGAAAAGTAGTGCATAGGTGGTGAGAAAAAATGCCGACCAGAGGATTGGCCGCCACCTGAATATCCGGTCGGGGACAATGATTGCGTACAGGAGAAAGGGGAGGGCGGCATAAGAGAAGGTGACGCAATCGAAGAAAAAGCCGACAGCTAAAACTTTTGTCAGGAGAATAAAATTTAGATCAAGATTGGGAAGGGCTTTTATCAGTAAAACCGTTCGGGTGATGAGGGAAAAGATCTGGAAAGTGAGGAAAAAGAGTAACAGCGTACCTGTCCTGCCTTTAAATTGCATAATTGTCTGAGCTCGCTAACTCCGGGTAATGTAATAATTTTGATAATGATACGCTGCGAGATTGAAAATGTCCAGTAAGTGTTATGGAGGTGTTCTGTTGCTGAGATGAAAAAGAAAAGGCCTGCAAAAGCAGGCCTTTTCTTTTCCCTTATAGGAGGGAGAGGGTGGCGGACGCCCGGGCAGACGCCCGCCGGTTGGAAACGCACCACTTAAGAATGGGAATGGAGGCGTTTCCTGGGAGAAAATCTTCGTCGATACTAGAAGTTCCAGAACTCGTCAATTTCCGCATCGGAGAAGTCCCAAACGGCATTGTGCGGTGGAATCTGCTCTTCGAAGAATTCGGGGAGACGGTCGTCCTTGTTGCTGAAGCCGGCTGCAAGGTTGAATTCGTGTTCGGTCTTGAGAACATACTTGCCGAATTCTACGACGCCATTAGCATCAAGTTCGCAGCCGTAACGGGCATTGATCATCTCAAAGATGGCGGTGAAGCACTCCGGGATGTCAAGGGCCGGGAAGGCAACGAAAATACAGAGACCGGTGCTGTCAACTGCAGCAGTGGCAATCTGCAGGTTACGGGACAGTTCCACCTGGCCGGCTTTTGACAGCGGATCGACATAACCGCCGACCTTGAGGATGTTGGTGGCGATGGTGTAGCCGGATGTATGGTCGGCGCCCATGGTCGAGGTGGCATAGGTAATGCCGATACCCTTGACGGAGCGTGGATCATAAGCGGGGATACCCTGGTTTTTGACCACCGGGATCCTGGTCAGGCCATAGGTTCTGCCAACGGAACCGGCGCCGTTGCCAAGGATGCGGCCAAGCGGTGTGCCCTTGCGGATGTCTTCATCAATCAGTTTGATTGTTCCTTTGCCGTCGCCCCAAGGCAGAATGCCGGCTTCCATGGCTACGTTCATGATTACGGCGCCTTCGATAGAGTCGATACCGACATCATCCATCAACCGGTCGCATACGGCGATGTCGTCGAGGCTTTCAATCAGGCTGTTGGCGCCTAAGCCCCAGACGGTTTCATATTCGAAGCCGGAGGTGATGTATTTCCCGTCGGCATCGTTGTAAATCTGGGAGCACTTGATGATACAACCGGCGTGGCAGCCGTGGCTCGGGTTGCCTTTACGGGCAACGATGGTGTCATGCATGGTCTCGCCGCAGATTTTTTCGGCGTGATCACAGGTACCGAAACGGAAGTTCTTGGTGGGGAGGCCGCCGGCTTCGTTGAGGATGTTGATCAGGACGTTGGTGCCGTAGGTGGGCAGACCCTGGCCGCTGACCGGGTGATCAAGCAGCGCTTTGGCGAAAATTCTTGCCTGTGTTTTGAATTTCTCGGGATCTGCCAGCGTAATGCCGGGGCCACCAGTATCGTCGACGGTAATGTACTTGATCTTCTTGGAACCCATAACTGCGCCGCCGCCGCCACGGCCGTGGCTGCGAATGTTGCCGTCCGGGTCTTTTACCGAAATATTGGCTGCTGCCATCTTGTACTCGCCGGCAGGACCGATGGAAAGAACGCCAACCTTGCCCATTTTTTCGCCGATGATATTGTACAGTTCATAGTTGCCTTTACCGATATACTCGACATCTTCCTTGATCGTTGCGCCGTCTTTATCTATGTGGATGCTGTACCAGGTGTCTTTTTCCGGCATACCTTCGATAATAACGGCTTTGATGCCAAGTCTTTCCATCTTCTGTGCTGCGGTGCCGCCAGCGTTACTTTCTTTGATGCCGCCTGTCAGGGGGCTTTTGAAGCCGGCGGAGAGACGCCCGGAGTTTGCCGCTGCAGTGGCAGTCAGCAGGCCGGGAGAGAATACCAGTTTGTTATACTTGCCCAGGGGTTCACAGGTTGGGGGTACTTCTTTGGCAACTACGGTCGAGGTTAGTGCTCGTCCGCCGAGAGCTGCCCATTCTGCCGGAACCGCTTCGATTGCTGTCGTCAGGTTCGTCATGTTGATACGGATAATCTTTTCTCCCATTCCTTCCTCCTTTGAGTGTAGTGAAAACGGTGAAGTTGCCTTCGGAAACAGTATCGAAATCCCGCAACGTAACGGATCTGCCCAGACCGGAACGCTGATTGGGAAATGTTCCGAAGTGACTCCCGATCATTGTTTACACGGTAGTGAAAAACTGGTAAGAATAACAGACGCAGATAATAATATATGAGCGCAGTACAGTTTAGTGATACTGAAAACTGTGCGCGTTCCAAACAGGGTAAACTGTGTGCTGCGAAATGAACATCTTGGGGAAGGGGATAGCAATGGGAAGACAGAAAACGGAGCGTGATGTAGTTGATGAATCCTTTCTCTACGAGATGGTTGCCGATCGAATTGCCCGCTTGATCCGTAAGGGGACATATCGTACCGGAGAGCGGATTCCTTCTGTGCGTACTCTCAGCAGGCAGATGGAAGTGAGTATTTCAACCGTTGTCAAAGCGTATTTTTACCTTGAAAACCAAGGTCTTATCGAGGCCAGGCCGCAGTCCGGATACTACGTCAGGCATCAGCTTAGCCGGGTTCAACCGGAGCCGGAAATGAGTCAGTCCGCGCCTGCTCCGACCCATGTGAGTGTCGGTGAACTCGTCATGATGGTCATGCGTGACATGCGCAATCCCGACCTGGTTCCGCTTGGGGTTGCGACACCCAATCCGGAGAATCTGCCGACCGATAAACTGAACAGGATCCTTTCAACTGTGGCGCGTCGCAATAAATATCAGGCGATTTCCTACGATTTTCCCCCCGGTTGTGAACGGCTTCGCGTCCAGTTGGCACAGCGAGCGATGAAAGTCGGTTGTTCGCTTACTCCCGATCAGATCGTGATCACCAGCGGTTGTCTTGAGGCGGTCATGCTCTCCCTGCGTGCCGTGTGCCGCCCGGGCGATACGATTGCTATCGAGACGCCGATTTTTTACAACCTGCTGCAGGTAATCGAGATGCTCAATCTGAAAGCCTTGGAGATTCCGACCCATCCCGTATACGGTATCAGTCTGTCCGCTCTCCGCTACGCCCTGGAGCACAACCCGGTACACGCCTGCCTGGTCATCCCGAACTTCAACAATCCGTTCGGCAGTCGCATGCCGGAGGAAAACAAGCAGGAACTGGTCAGGATTCTTGCGGCCCGGGGTGTTCCTCTCATTGAAAACGATGTCTATGGTGATCTTGGTTTCATGAATGAGCGACCCAGCGTCGCAAAGCGCTACGACACGAAAGGGTTGGTGATCCACTGCTCGTCGTTTTCCAAGACCCTTGCGCCCGGGTACCGTGTCGGGTGGGTAGTCGCTGGTCAATTTCAGGAGAGCATCGAGAGATTGAAAGCGGTCAGTAATATTGCCTCGGCAACCCTGCCACAGATGGCCATTGCCGAGTTTCTTGCCAATGGCGGATATGATCAGTATTTGAGGAAGATTCGAGGAGTCTACGGTCGCCAGACATCACTGATGGCAAAGGCGGTGGAGAGGTATTTCCCAAAGGGGACCAGGGTCAGTACACCATCCGGTGGATTTGTTCTCTGGGTCGAGATGCCTGAAGGGGTTGATTCCATTCAATTGTATGAAGAATCCTTGCGCTGTGGTGTTACCATTGCGCCCGGCAAGATATTCTCCGCTACGGGAAAGTACGGCAATTACATCCGGCTCAATACTGCGTACTGGTCAAAGCGGGTCGAGCAAGCCGTTGCCACGGTGGGTGGCCTGGCAAACGCCCAGTTATAGAAGAAACCTGTCGCGGTATCGTTGAACCGGACAGACGAGACGTTGCGCCGGTTCCCTTCATAGGTCGCAGGTTGATAGCAGAATCTTTCTCCCCTTGGCACAGTATCCGCGTCCGGATACACGACTCCAATTCGTTGGTCTTTTCTCCGGCCATTTCCCGCTGCGCTTCGCCGAGCAATTGAAACATTTTCGCGGTAGTCCTTTCAGAGACGATCAGGATAGCCGCCATTTTTTCCGCCTGTCGGTTGGCTCTGTTTCGGGCTTCGCTGTCATTGAAAAAACGGAAACATGACAGACACTGGGCATTTGCGTTGTTTGTCCTGCCCAGTGGCGAGATTTGCCGCCGTGCTGTATCGATGGCTTCCGCCACGTTTGCTGCCTGGTCATTGGTAAGGGAAAGAAGGGTATTCATTCTTTCGGCAACAACTGATGCCAAGTGGGGGGTGTTGTTTTCTCCGGAGAGAAGAATTTCGATAGACTGTAAAATTTCTTCCGCCTGTTTCTGTTGTTCCCTGGAAAGGACAGCATAGAGTTTCGCATCCAACCGCTCCCTTTCAACCAGGATTTCCGCCAGCAGGGATTGCACTCTCTGCTGGAAGGAGTGTGTGGACGCTTCATCGAAAATGCCGGTACGGGTGGATTGGTGAATTTTTTCTCTGACAGCAAAGAATTTTCTCAGTAGTGGTTGTAGTACCGGTTGGTGATTCTCGAAAAGGGATGCGACGCCGGCGAGTTGTTTAGTCGAGAGATTGAGAGGGTTTGCCACTGTGAATAGGGGGGCCAAGCGGGATGGTGGCTGGCATGAGTACTCGTAGGGAAAATACTGTGGAAGCGACGTACCCGCCTGCATGCAGGTGCGCCCGCTGTCCTTGGTGGCGCAGATGGATATTGCCGTGGCACAGAAGGAAAGCAGCAGCAGGCAACAGGTCTTTTTCATGCGCGGAGGTCCCTTCGGGAGTAGCAGCTAAATAGTTTTTAACTGGAAACGGTTCTTTTTCGCCCTGGCTGTGTCAGTCCGCGGGCTTGCTTGTGCGGCGTACCTGGGTACGCCGCAGCGCAACTCCTTGATTTCCTTGCCAGGACAAAAAAACCCTCGTTTCCGAATTGAAAACCAATAGTTTCAAATCCGGGGTTTCCGGATGGAAACTAAATATATTCCCTGTACGAGAAAATGCGCCCCATCAGGCATGCTGTCCGAACCGGATGACTGTTGGTGATCGGCTACAGGAGGTTTCAGGAACGTTCCAATCCGGTCCCTGCAGCTGCTTTCCGGACGGACAATGGAACCAGAACTCGATCTCCCTACCATGACTTGCGGGCTCGCTCCTAGTTTTCACTGGGCTTTTGAATGGTCTTGCCAGCGAGGGATATCTCCTGACTGTGTGTTTCCATGGTCAGTTTTTGCAGAATGACGCTCATGATTGCAAAATCAGCAGGATCCTGGTCGCCGGAATACCGGGCAAGCGGATTCGTTCCATAAAGCTTCCCGGAACCGGGCGGTAATGTGCCGCTGATGGAAAGTTTCCCGCGTTGGGACAGCTTGCTTTGCACTAGCTGTTCTTTTTTCATGCAATTCCTCTCCCGATAATGGCATGGGCGGACGCTGATTCCTTCAGAAAAGTTTTTCGTGACGTCGGGGTCTTCCGGTGCATTAGATAATTTCCAGTCCTGAACAGGATGATAAAAAATGCGGCTCGGGGAGGAACACCGAGCCGCCAAGAAGGCATCACGGAGGGTAATGCCCGGAGACGCTCTTTGAACTCTTCTGGCTGGTAGTGGTTTGCGGTTTATTCGGCATATTCCGGTGCTCAATGTTACGTTTTTCGCGTCGTTACAGATGTGCTATATGGCGTCGAAGCGATCCATGGGGGAACCTTGTACCAGGGGAGGAATACCGGTTTTCCCCCATTGACCGATCCGATGGGGGTTATCGCTCATGCCTGGTGTCGGGATTCGGTCCTTTTGGCGGTCGGGGATGAGCAGGGTGGTGATTTCTTTCCGTTTCTAGCTGCAGAAGGATATCTCGCTGTTCCGGTGTCAGGATCGCGGTAATTTGACGGTTTGTCTTTACATGGGAAACAATCAGCTCGGCTTCGGTTTTTGCCAGGTCGCCGGCAATGACCCGGAGGGCCGTTTCGTCAAAGTTCGTTGCTCGTTCGGCCTGCATAAGGCGTTGCCGGATTTCATCCTGTTTCTTCAGCAGTGGCGCTATCTTCTTTTGTTCACTGGTCAGGATTTCGGCAATTTTCTTTTCCTGGTCGCCATTGAGGTGGAGGGGTGAGTTTTTCCCCTGTGCAGCGAACATCTGTGGCGGCATCCCTTTGCCCGGGGGCATTTCATCCCCCTTCTGCTTATCCTGCAATGTTTTCGGAGCATCCGGCGGAGTTGCTGCATGGGCTCCGGCAACTCCTGACAGCAATGTCGCACTCAGAAGTGATACCATCAAGATAGGCCTTCTCATAGTTTTCTCCTTTATCGTATCTTGCAGGTGTGTTTTCGTTGTTTTCCGATGGGCTTGACTATACGGCTTTCCGCCGTCAAGTTGGGTTAAGAGATATGCCTTGAATGTTAAGATTGCCGACATGCGGGAGGAGCTGTTTTTACACTTTTTAACAGACTGTCTGAAGGTGCGGTGAGTGGTGCAAAGGAGAGGATGGCGCTGATGGCGCGTACAGGAAAAGTTGCGGTGCCGCGCACCCCTTCTCTCTGGGGTGCGGCCTGATGGAGGCTGATTTTTTACGAAATCACCAAGATTTATTTTGCGCCCGAGGCAGGAACCGCCCGCTTAAAGGCCCATGCTTCGATTTTCTTGATCTGTTCGGCCATGGTGATGGAAAGGGGTACCGTGCGACTCACCATGGTCATCAGATCCTGCTGGGTCATGGGGTGCTGGTCGGCAAGCGCCTCGAAGGTTGCGGCGTTGACCACCTGTTCGATCTCCGCGCCGGAAAACCCCCTGGTCGAGCCGGCCAGGAGTTTGCAGTCGATGGTGGCGAGGTCGGCATTCTGTTTTGCCAGGTGGATGCGGAAGATCTCTTCCCGGGCGGCGGTTTCCGGCAACCCGACATAAAATATTTCGTCAAATCGACCCTTGCGCAATACCTCGGCCGGGAGCATTTCGATGGCGTTTGCTGTAGCGGCAACGAACACCGGTTCCTTTTTTTCCTGCATCCAGGTGAGAAACGAGCCGAGAATCCTTGACGACGCGCCTCCTTCCGATTTGAATCCGTGGGTTGTTATGCCTGATTCTATTTCATCGATCCAGAGCACGCAGGGCGCAACCGCTTCGGCGGTCTTGAAGGCCTGGTTCAGGCTCGCCTCAGGCGACCCGAAAACACCGCTGTAAACCGTGGACATATCCAGACGGATCAGGGGCAGGCGCCATTCAGCGGCAATTGCCTTGACGAACAGTGACTTGCCGCAGCCGGCGACACCCATGATCAGTACGCCTTTGGGGAGGCCGACGCCCGATGAGATGCCTTCCAGGCCGAATGCGGTTTCGCGTCGTTTGAGCCACTGCTTGAGGTTTTCCATGCCGCCAAGCTGGTCGCTGCCGTCAGTGTCGATAACCAGTTCCATGATGCCGCTTTGCTGCAAGATCCGCCGTTTGTTTTCCAGCAGTGCCCGGACCGCATCGGCACCGGTCATATCCGCCAGCCGCAAAGTACGGATTGCCCGTTCAAGATCTGTCAGGTCAAGCCCGCGGGCAGCTACCACCAGTCTTTCCAATAACGTCGGATCTGTTTCGCATGCCTTGGCAAGGGTTGGGTCATTTTCCCGTGCCTGGCCAAGAAACGCACGAATCTCCTCGACTTCGGGGAGCCCCTGCTTGACAATGATGATCTCATCCCGGAGACACTGCGGCGTCCACTCCTCTTCGCCGAGGATCACGGTTACTTTCCCTTTGTTTTTCGAGGTAAAGGCAAGGTCTTTGATTTTTCTGACGAGAATCGGGTTGTCCCGCCAGAACCACTGGATATCCTTGAGGACAAGCAGCAGGGGCCCGGTCTGGGACAGGGCGAAGTCGAGACATTTGATCAGATCGACCGTGTCCGGGATGAACTCTCCATCACGGCTGAGGCCTTCGGTGCAGGTCCATATCATGGGGCTTCCCATTCCCTTGATCCGGGCGGCGGCCTGGGTAAGGAGTCTTTCGCAGCGCCGCTCATTCTCGGTGATGACATACAAAAGCGTTGTCCCGATGCTGATTTGACGAAGGAAGTGCTGCTGGGTCAGTTTTTCCATGGATTTCTTCTCCGAAGGGGCCGATTTGGCTGGATCATGCAGCGCAGGCGTCTGCTGTCACGGACAAAGGATAGACCAAAAAATGATAAGATGCCAATTATTCTTTTACAAATCGGCTATGGGTAAGCGCCGCAAGGTTTTACATTTTTTTACAGATCCGGAGAGGGTTTACGATTATACTGAAGCAAATTTGTGCGAGGCGGAATATGACAAACAAGGTACTGATCATTGATGATGATGTTGAGCTGTGCGAATTGTTGCGCGACTACCTTTCCGTTGAGGGGTTTGCCGTCGAGGCGGTCCATGACGGGGAAGCCGGGGCTGAAAGGGCGCTGGCCAATGGTTTCGGCCTGATAGTGCTCGATGTGATGCTGCCGAAACTCAGCGGTTTTGAAGTTCTGCGCCGCATTCGCAGCGGATCGCCGGTTCCGGTGCTGATGTTGACCGCACGGGGGGATGAAGTAGACAGGATCGTCGGTCTCGAGATGGGCGCAGATGACTATCTGCCCAAGCCGTTCAATCCCCGGGAACTGGTTGCGCGTCTGCGTGCGATTCTACGGCGCGCCATGGCTCCCCTTGCCGGTACGGAAGCATCCTCCGCCCTGCTTGTGGTGGGTGATGTTGCGGTCGATCCGGGTGCCAGGACCGTGGTGTGCGGCGGCAGACCGGTCGAGGTGACATCGGTTGAGTTTTCTCTTCTTGAAGTCTTGCTGCGCATGGCGGGCAAGGTCATCAGCCGTGAGGATCTTTCCGTCCAGGCCCTGGGGCGAACACTCAATTACCAGGATCGCAGTATCGATGTTCATGTGAGCAGTCTGCGTAAAAAACTGGGATCTTCCAGCGAAGGAAGCGAGCGGATCAAGTCTGTTCGGGGGGTCGGATATATTTATGCCTGTCCTGCTGCCGAACGGAATCCTGATTCGTAGCAGGCGGTAGAGGATATTTATGCGGACAATGTTTGTGAAATTGTTTTTCTGGTTCTGGCTTGCCATGACCCTTTCGGGAGTCGTCATCTTCCTGATTGCATTCAATATGCGCATGGGCCCCATGCATGCCCAGTTCGAGCGTCGCTATACTGCCGAACGTGCCCGTATCGTCTGTGAGGCCCTTGCCCTGTATGGCCATACTGCCGCCGGAATCTACGAGAAATACGGCGAGATGGCTACCAGGAACTTTGTCCAGCAAAGGGAACCGCACGGCATGCGCGCCTACCTCTTTTCCACCACCGGCAACTCGCTTTCCGGGCCCGCGCCGCACCATCTCGAGGTGGCTGTCCGGCAGTTGCTGGACAGCGGTGTCACGGAACTCGTTTTTGATAAGGGAGTTGTTGCAGCGGCCGTGCTGGTGAAGAGTCCGCGTGGCAAGATCTATGTGGCCGCCGCTACCGGGGTGCCGCCCATGCCGCCACCCCGGGTGCTTCTGCAAGGGTGGCCTTTTCCACCGGATTTCTGGTTTCACTTCTGCGTGTACTTCGTCATTGGCGGCTTGGTCTGCTATGGCCTTGCGTGGCACCTTACCTCGCCGGTCCGCCAGCTTCGCGCCGCGGCTCAGCGCCTGGGTACCGGAGATCTGACAACGCGGGTATCTATTCGGACAAAGGGCCGGGGCGATGAAGTGACCGACCTGGTGCGGGACTTCAACCGCATGGCCGAGCGGATCGAGAAGTTGATGACTGCGCAGAAACAACTGGTGCGGGACGTGTCCCACGAACTACGCTCCCCTCTTGCCCGGTTGAATGTTGCCCTGGGACTGGCGCGGCGCACTGCGTCTGCCGAAGCCGCGGCGCCCCTCGACCGGATCGAACAGGAAGCGGAGCGCCTGAATGAAATGATCGGCGAACTGCTGACCCTCAGCCTGCTGGAAAGTGACAGTGCGCGATTCGAGAAGGAGACTTTCGATGTGGCGGAAGTAGTGGCGGAGGTGGTCGGGGATGCCGATTTCGAAGCGGCTGGCCGCAATCGGAGCGTCCGGTGTATTTCAACGGTACCGCTCAGTGTGACGGGTAGCCGGGAGATGCTGCGCCGCGCCTTGGAGAACGTGGTGCGCAACGGCGTGCGCTATACCGCTGAAGGGACGCCTGTCGAGGTGTCGCTGGAGGAAGTGTCCGGTCATGCTGTAATTCGGGTCAGGGATCATGGCCCGGGTGTGCCGGAAGAATCCCTGACGCAGATCTTCCGTCCGTTTTACCGACTCGCGGAAGCCCGTGATCGTCAGACTGGTGGTACCGGCATAGGTCTGGCAATTACCGAACGTGCAGTGCAGCTCCATTCAGGGAATGTGCTGGCCGCCAATGCTCCGGACGGAGGGTTGGTGGTTGACATTCGTATTCCCGTTTCTTGAGGATAGTGTGTCCGCCGCTTCAAAGACTCTTGCCGGAAAGGGCAGAAATCATAAATAGGGCTTACCAGTCTGTTTCCTTTTTTCTGGAGCAAGCTTTGCCTTTATTCCATCCAGGAAGTGCAGCAAGGTGAGCAGCGGGTGACGAAGAAGCATACGGGGGCCGGAATAGCGCATGATTTGCCGGATGTTTTCCCGCATGGCCGGCTTGTGGCAGTGAACCGGGCATCCGGAGCAGGCCGGTTTTCCTTCCTGGTACGGGCAGCTGTCCATGCGTTCCTGGACATAGATCAGCAATGCCCGACATTCCAAACAAAGTCCTTCCTTGGTCGTATGGTGTGCCTTGCAATAGATCCTAGCCATTTTCCTGATTGTCTGTTTCTCTCGCTGCAGGCGCCTGTCTCTACTTTTCACGATTATTCTGCCTTTCTCTCGCCACTAAGCTTCAAGTTGAAAACTTACCACCCCTTGCCCTTCCAAAACAGGAGGGGTTGGGGGTGGTCGAATGTCGTGCCTTGGATAACTTGCCAATCATAACGTGTCCGGATGTCCGGATTTCTCCGGCAGCCGGATGTATTGGGCAAAAAACAGTGAAACAGCGCCGAGAGCGGCGCCGGCGAAGAACGGAATGCGATAGTCTATCATCCAGAGGAGTCCGCCGATTGCCGGAAGGAATACTGCCGCCATATGGTTGATAGTGACCCCTACTGCGGTGCTCGGCGCAATGTCCGCGGGGTCGGCGATTTTGTGGAAATAGGTTCGGATGGCAATAGCGAAGTTGAACAGTAGTGCATCGAGGATGTACATGCCGGCGGCAACGCCCTTGGAAGTGGTGAAGGCGTAGGTCAGGAAAACAAGGATTACCACCGAATATTCGAGGGTGCAGAGGGTTCGCTCGCCAAAGGCGATGATAGCCCGGCCGATGAGCGGATTGAGAAACCAGTTGATGCTGTTGTTGACCAGGAAAAGCAGCGTAACTTCCTGCACGGTGAAATGAAAAATCTTAACCAGCAGGAAGATGGAAAATACCGTAAAAATCTGCCGTCTGGCTCCGGACAGGAAGGTGAGGATGTAATAGAGCCAGTAGCGTTTCCGGAGAACCATTTTCAGCCGTTGAGGGGGGATGCTGCTGTGGGTGGGATCCTGCACCAGACCCCAGCATCCGGCGAGAAAAACCAGCCCGCCGATGACGAGAAAAAGGCCCTTATAGCTAAGAAAGTGTCCGAGTAGCCAGATAAGGAGGGCGGCGGCGATGCTTGAGGCGGCGGCGATGCTCCGCAACTTGCCGATCACCAGAGGCGAAACGTTGGTGGCGAAGTACTGCAGGGTGAGGGACTGGTTGGTGGTTTCGTAATAGTGAAAGCCAAAGCTCATGATAAGGGTAGTGAGCATGATCCCGGCATAGGTGGGGAGCATGCCGGTCATGGCGACGCCGATGCCGAGAATGACGATGGAGAGGGCCGAAAGACGATGTTCCCGAATGACCAGCATTACATATACTGCGAGCAGCGCGAGGAAACCGGGCGCTTCGCGAATTGACTGGATGATCCCCACGTGACGGCCTTCAAGGTGGACCACTTCCACGGCAAAGTTATTGAAGAGGATCGTGTATCCCTGGATGCCGATCATCGATGCGGCAGTCAGGATAACCAGAAAACGCAGCATCGGTTTCTGCGTGTTTTCAATCATGGAGGTCCTTTCATGGCTGGTTCGGTCGGTTGGTGATCCATTGTATGCCACATGGCAGCCTTCTTCAACTGTCATTCCAAAAACTGCCGGCGGAGGTATTTCCAGCCCGAATAGGGCCTGCGCAATTTTCTTCTGGAGAGACGAGGCTGTTTTGTATAAAATGCCCGGACAGTACCTGGCAACAGGCTTGGCCAGTGGCAGTCCGTTGGCAATTATTTTTTTGGTGCCGACGATCATCTTTTCGGCTTTGGAGGAATTGTGAAGGCAGAAAAAGGGTGGTGCGATACTTCCCGCTCCTCGGTACAGCCGCCATTCCGTCAAGCATCTCCGGCCTTTCGTCCGTATCCGTCAAAATTGTTTGTCGAGCTCACCACGCACTGCAACCTCGCCTGCCCGATGTGTGTGAAGCAGTCGATGGGTAACGAGATACCGCAGGGCGACATGAGTCGGGATACTTTTCGTGCCCTGTCTCCCGCGTTCCCTTTTATCGACGCGTTGATTCTCAACGGCGTAGGCGAGTCTTTGCTCAATCCCGAACTGGAAGAGTTTGTCCGGATCGCACGGGCGGCCATGCCGTCGGAGAGCTGGATCGGTTTCCAGTCCAATGGCCTGCTGCTGGATGATTCGCGTGCTCTTTCGCTGGTCAGGGCCGGTCTTGACAGGATATGCCTTTCCCTCGATGCAGCCTGTCCCGATACGTTCCGGGCAATCCGTGAAGGTGGCGAGATAGATGACCTCCGGAAGGCCTTTGCCGCAGTGCGGTCGGCACGGCAAGCCTGTCCCGAATCCCGCCTTCAGCTTGGGGTTGAATTCGTGGTGATGCGTGATAATCTTCAGCAACTGCCTGAAGTGCTTCGCTGGTCTGCTGCCCAGGGAGCTGACTTCGCCATTGTCAGCCACTTTCTGCCGTATGATTTCGACCACGTTTCCCAGGCGCTGTTCGACACCAATTCTGATCGTGCCGTGGAACTGTATCATGACTGGAAAAGACGGGCCGAAACGGCCGGGATCGACATCAGCCAGTATTTTTTTATCAATTTCTACAAGTTCTACCGAACGGACGAAGAACAACGGGTAGTGGATTTTGTCAAGGAAATGGTCGCCGACGCACGGGCCAAGGGCATGTTTTTTCACGTGAGAAACCTGCTGGCTCGAGACGAGGCGCTGGCGGAAGAGGTGGCCCGGGTTTTTGCCGAGGCGCAAGCGGTTGCCGCTGAGCTGGGGCTCAGTCTGAAGCTGCCGGGACTTTCCCCCCGGGCAGAGCGCAACTGTGATTTCATCGCAGATGGGAGCGCCATGGTATCGTGGGATGGCGGTGTCCATCCCTGCTATTTTCTCTGGCATAGTTATCAGTGCCATTTTTCTTACTGGAGAAAATATGTGCCCGGCCTGGAGACGCCATGGGGTAGCAGTACGGCGCTCCACTTTACCTACTGGAAGAAGTCCGTGCAGGCGAAAGTGTTTGGCACCGTAGCGGACCGGGACATCCTCGATATCTGGAACGATCCGGTTTTTCTGTCGTTCCGTGAGGAGGTGCTCCTTGATGAGTATCCGTGCTGCTCCAACTGCAACCTGGTTCCCTGTGACCATCTCACGGCTGACCAATTCGAGAAGGACTGTTATGATACTTCTGTGCCCTGTGGCGACTGTTTCTGGGGTTTAGGGATTTACAACTGCCTGCAGTAATCATATGGCAGATTCAAGCTGGGTAAAATAAATTGGTACTCCAAGGAGTTTTTCCATGTACGAGCTTTCCGACATGCATGAAAAATGCAGGCAGTGTGGTTTCGATTATGCGCGGATTGATACCGAGCGGTGGAATAATAACAGTGCTCGCCGTGTTATGTGTCCGGTCTGCGGTTGGACCAAGCATGAAGAGCATCAGTGGATACAAGAACAGCCGATGCTGCTGAAACGTAATGAAAGCCATGGCTTCGGGGCATATCGCCTGGTGCCGCCCGGCGGCTATTCCGGATACAATGCCTTTCATTCCATACCTGACCCGGCTGTCGTCGAGCATATCAAGGAACTGCTGGAAACAAGGGGCTGGAAGGGATACCTGACGCTTTGGGATCTTACTGCGAATCGTGCCACGTTGGTGGCTGGGAGCCCGCTGCAGAAATTCGATCAGGCCGGTAACGGTTAGTGTCTGCTGCGGTTGGCTCACCGCATTGATTTTAAGGGATTTTTTCTGGCACGGCGACGCGGCGCAGGCATGGCCGGGTTATCTTGAGGAATTGCAAAGCAGTCGGGGGGCGAAAAGAACCGCACTTGCAAAGGAGCCTATTGACCGTACCGGCCGTTAGGCGCGGTTTGAAAGCTGCAACCCGGCTGGTGTGTTTGTCGAGAGAGGAGTAGTAATGGTTCGTGAAGGAGACCTGGTCGCCATTTTCAACAGCATCCACCGGGTCATGAAGGCGGAAAAGGTTCTCAAGGAGCGTCGCATGGCTATCATGTTGATTCCGGTACCCCGTTCCCTGACGTCGGACTGCGGCCTTGCTATCCGCTATGCGGAGACGGATCGTGAATCGATTCTGGCTGTTCTGGCGGAGTCAGATCTTGTTCCCGAGCAGATCTACCGGTTCACTGCCGGTGAGTTCGTGCGTATAACGGATGATTTGCCGGTCGGTTCCTGACTATCGGGCGGTTGTGCGGCATGTCCTGCCGGGGGTCGCACCGGGTTAAATTTCGTTCCGAGTGCAAAGGGAAGTTCCCGACGAATTGGTTGCTCATCGGTAGCCTTTTTCCTTGACATTGTGAATGATGTGCTATATAACCAACAAGCGCATGTGGCTGTGGCTGAATTATGGCATATGGCCTGTTCTTTCAAAGTATCACGAAGTATCAAACCAAACAAAACTATGCCTCTTTGGTACGTCCGGAGAGGTATTTTTTACGGTACCTTTTCCAATACATGAAGTTTGGCGGTGTAGCTCAGCCGGTTAGAGCATACGGCTCATATCCGTAGTGTCCGGGGTTCAAGTCCCTGCACCGCCACCATATTCCCCCTCTTTCCCAGGAAAGGAGGGGTTTTTTCGTTTCTGAGGTTTTTTGGTTGTAACGCGAAGAGGTGAGTGCGCCGTTTGATTTCTCAGCCGGCAGCGCGCTTTTGCGGGAGGACCACCTGCGTACGGATCCAGTACTGAAAAAAGTTTCCGCAGCTATTCGGGAAAACCGACTGTTTCACCAAGGTGACACGGTGGTTGTCGCAGTTTCGGGCGGCGCCGATTCGGTGGCGCTGCTGGACATGCTCGCCTCGCTGACCGATTTGCGTCTCACGTTGGTGGTGGCACACCTGAATCATGACTTGCGCGGCACAGAATCGGATGCCGACGCCGCATTTGTCGAGGAACTTGCCGCTCGCTACGGTCTTGCCGTTACGATGCGGCGGGTTTCCGTGGCGGAGTTCAGCCGGACGCGAAAGTTGTCCCTGGAGGAAGCCGGCAGAATCGCTCGCTATGAATGGTTCGATACGGTTGCCAGATCCTGTAACGCCCGGTCCGTGGCCTTGGGTCACCATGCGGATGACCAGGCCGAGACTTTTTTGCTGCGCCTTTTTCGGGGTTCCGGCACCACCGGCCTGGCAAGTATGCGTCCCCTGTCGTCCGAAAGATACGTCCGGCCGTTGTTGACGCTGACGCGGGAAGAAATTCTCGACTATCTGGCAAGGCGTGGGCTTTCCTGCCGTCATGACAGCAGCAATGATGATACCGCTTTTCTCCGGAACCGCATTCGCCACGAGTGTCTGCCGTATCTGAAATCCTTTAATCCGGCCATTACCGAGCGATTGACATGTGCTGCGGAGATTCTCGCCGCGGACGAATTGGTTCTGGAGCGGCTCACCGATCAGCTTTTTTGCCGCGTTTCCCATGCCGATTCCGGGGGGGTTGTTCTCCAACTGAAAGAGCTGCGAGCAGATCTTGCCGGCGTGCGTTTCCGCCTGTACCGCCGGGCGCTCCATGTTCTGCAGGGCAATCTGGCCCGCATTTCTGCGTCTCACTTGAAACATATTGACCAATTGGTGCATTCCTGCCGAACCCAAGCGGAGCTGTCCCTGCCGGGCGGGGTCACGGTGTTGCGCTGTTACGAGACACTCCATTTTCTGCCGGCGAAAGAAGCGCCCGGCAACGAAACCTGGGAGATCGTGATCGAGGGTCCCGGACGCTATGTACTTCCCGATGGCCAGGCTGTTTCGGTACGCCTGACCGCACCACCGGTAAGCTTTGACGGACTGCCGCCGTTCCGGGCATTCTTTGATCCGGGTAAAGCACCGTTTCCCTGGATGGTGCGGACCTTTCGTCCCGGGGACCGCTTTCAACCGTTCGGCATGTCCGGAACCAGGAAGGTGAAGGATTTCTTTATTGACCGCAAGATCCCCTTGCCGGTGCGAAAGCTGGTACCGCTATTTTTTTCCGGTGCCGAGCTCATCTGGGTCGCCGGCCTCCGGGTCGCGGAGTCAGGGCGCATTTTTCCGGGAACCCGTGAGGTTGCGGAGGTTGAAATTCCCGAAATTACACCTTATATTGCTTGTAAAACAGCAGACCCTATGGTATTTCATCAATAGTATCATATGTGTTCTGCCTTTCCGTGCGCCCAGCATGCGGCGCACTTCTTGATGATTTTTCTTAGCCAGTTAGTTGATTTCCATCGGAAACGGGTCTTTTTTGCCCTGGCTGTGTCAATCATCGGCCTCGACGGTGCGACGTACCCAAATTCGTTCCCGTATAACCTGCCGATTTACTGCCATGAAAGAAACTCTCCGCTGCCGTTTTGGAAATCTTCTGTATCACATCCGGACTTTCCGGATGGAATCAGTTACCGGGGGTACCTTTGAATCAATTTCATAAAAATCTTGCACTGTGGCTTGTCATCGTCCTGATGATGATCCTTGTCTTCAATCTTTTCAATAAATCCCAAACGGGCCAGGAAAAGACGAATTATACTGAATTCATCGCTGCTCTTGATGCGGGGAAGGTTTCGACCGTCACGCTGCGTGGTAACGAAATCATCGGTAAGTATACCAGCGGCAAGGACTTCAAGACCTATAAACCCGAAGACCCGCAGTTGACCCAGAAGCTGCTGGAAAAGAAGATACCGGTTACGGCCGAGCCGGCGGAAGACAAGGTACCCTGGTTTTCCATGCTGCTGTCCTGGTTTCCGCTGATTCTCCTGGTTGCCGTCTGGATTTTCTTCATGCGCCAGATGCAGTCCGGCGGCGGCAAGGCAATGGCGTTCGGCAAGAGCCGGGCAAAACTGTTGACCGAGGCCCAGGGAAAGATAACCTTCGAGGATGTGGCTGGTGTGGATGAGGCCAAGGAAGAGCTTGCCGAGATCATTTCTTTCCTGAAAGATCCGAAAAAGTTTACCAAGCTTGGCGGAAGATTGCCGAAAGGGGTGCTGCTGGTCGGCCCTCCGGGCACCGGCAAGACTCTGCTCGCCCGTGCCATAGCCGGCGAAGCGGGGGTTCCGTTTTTCTCCATTTCCGGTTCGGATTTCGTTGAAATGTTTGTCGGTGTCGGTGCGAGCCGGGTACGCGACCTGTTCGTTCAAGGGAAAAAGAATGCCCCCTGCATTATCTTCATCGATGAAATAGACGCTGTCGGACGGCATCGCGGTGCGGGTCTCGGCGGCGGTCATGACGAGCGGGAGCAGACCCTCAACCAGCTTCTGGTGGAAATGGACGGTTTCGAGTCCAACGAAGGCGTTATCCTCATCCCCGCCACCAACAGGCCTGACGTGCTCGACCCGGCGCTGCTCCGGCCGGGGCGTTTCGACCGCCAGGTTGTGGTGCCGAGGCCGGACGTCAAGGGTCGCGAAGAGATTCTCAAGGTCCACTCGCGCAAAACGCCCCTCTCTCCCGGTGTCGATATGTCGGTCATTGCTCGCGGAACGCCGGGATTCTCCGGGGCCGATCTTGCCAATGTCGTTAATGAAGCCGCACTGCTTGCCGCGCGCAAGGACCGTAACTTCGTCGAGATGCAGGACCTGGATGACGCCAAGGACAAGGTCCTGATGGGTGTCGAGCGCCGCAGCATGGTCATTTCCGAGGAGGAGAAGAAGAATACCGCCTACCATGAGGCCGGACATACCCTGGTGGCGAAACTCATTCCCGGCACCGATCCGGTACACAAGGTTTCCATCATTCCCCGTGGCAGGGCGCTTGGCATAACAATGCAGCTGCCCACCGAGGACAAACACTCCTACAACAAGGAAACCCTGCTGAACAGGATTGCGGTTCTCATGGGTGGTCGTGCCGCTGAAGAGCTCGTCTTCCACACCATGACCACCGGTGCCGGTAACGATATCGAGCATGCCACCGAGATCGCCAGGAAAATGATCTGCGAATGGGGCATGAGCGACCGTCTCGGTCCGGTTTCCTTCGGCAAAAAGGATGAGCAGATTTTCCTCGGTCGCGAGATGGCATCGATGAAAAACTACAGCGAGGCAACCGCGGTCGAGATCGATGAAGAAATCAGACGGATTGTGGAAGATAACTACAGTCGTGCCCGGACTCTACTTACCGACAATATCGATGTTCTCCACAAGCTGTCTCGAGCACTTATCGAGAAGGAAAATCTGAACGGCGCCGATGTGGACGTGATCATCGGCCGCGAAGCCGTTGCGACTCCTACTCCGGTTGAATCCGGAGATTCGCCGGCGGTGTGATTCCGCCGGTCGGGATTATGAGGCATACCGTGATGCCTGATACCTCAGGAGTTGGCGCGCAAAGCGCTTCCCCCATCTGGAAGGTTGGGGAGCGGACGTTGGAGTTTACGCACCGTCCCCATATCATGGGGATTCTCAACGTAACGCCGGACTCCTTTTCAGACGGCTCGTTGTTTCTCGACCCCGAAAGGGCGGTGGAGCGTGCCCTGGAGATGGAGGAGGCGGGCGCCGACAGTATCGATATCGGCGGTGAAAGCACTCGTCCCTTTGCTCCTGCGGTTGCCGAGGATCAGGAGTTGCAGAGAGTGATTCCGGTCATTGAAAGGCTTGCCGGCCGTCTCCGTGTGCCGATCTCCATTGATACCTACAAGGCGTCCGTGGCAAGGGAAGCCATTCGTGCCGGAGCTGAAATTGTCAATGATATCAGCGGCGGCACCTTCGATCCCCGTATGCTCGATGTGGTGGCAGCTTCAACCGCCGGTCTGGTTGTCATGCATACCCGGGGAAAGCCGACCGAGATGCAACGGAATACGTCCTATGCCGCGATCATTCCTGAGATTATCCAGTTCTTGCGTGAGCGACTGTCCGCGGCGGGGTCACGGGGTATTGCCCCTGAGCGGATCGTGGTGGATCCCGGTATCGGCTTTGGCAAGAGCCTTCAGGGCAACCTAGAAATACTCCGGAACCTGGAGCAGCTTGCCGTACTCGATCGCCCCATTCTTATCGGCACATCGCGCAAGACGTTCATCGGTACGATACTTGGTCGCGAGGTGGAAGACAGGGCCTTCGGCACAGCGGCTACGATAGCGTTGGCCGTTGCCAACGGTGCTTCCATCCTCAGGGTGCATGACGTCCGGTCCATGCGCGACGCGGCGATTATGGCCCATGCCGTGATACGGCCTCCGGCAGAATAACCGTTCCCGCCGGCATCACCTGTTCCCATCCTGTCTTATTCGACTTCTGCCAGGCTGCTGAAAATCGTCATGAGTAAGGCCGGATGCTCGATGCACGGAGTGTAACCGCTCTGGATTGGCGGGGGAATTTGGCATTGCCGGATAGTGCCGCCGGTTCTCTCTAATATTTTTTTCATAGCCTGTTAAGACCTATTGGTGGACGTGATGATGACCCCCCTGGGACATGTAGCCTGGCTTGACCTCGTCGACATCCTGCTTGTCGCGTTCATCCTCTACCAGATCATTCTGCTCATTAAAGGGACGATCGCTGTCCGCCTGCTGGTCGGTCTGACCGGCCTTTTCCTTTTTTACTTTTTTTCCCAGTTGTTCGGCTTGCAGACACTGTACTGGATTCTGGACAGTTTTTTCGGCGCCATTCTCCTCGTCCTGGTGGTAATTTTCCAGCATGATATTCGTCGAGCCCTGTCCTCCATGGGGAGGGGGTCGTTTGTCAGGGAGCGGGAAGAGGGAGGTTCCGAGCTTGTGGAGGAACTGGTCACGGCAACGGATGTGCTGTCGAAGAAGAAAGTCGGCGCCTTGATTGTCGTTGAACGGGAAATCGAAGTGGAGAACCATCTGGAAGTAGGCACCCAGATTGATGCCAAGGTTACCAGCGAACTTATTACCTCGATTTTTCTTCCCTACTCTCCGATCCATGACGGCGCGGTAATAATCGAGAAAGAAAAATTGACCAAGGCCGGTTGTTTCCTGCCGCTTTCCCGCAACCCTGAACTGAGCAAGGCGCTTGGGACACGTCATCGGGCGGCAATAGGCCTCACGGAGATTACGGATGCCGTGGTGCTCGTTGTTTCGGAGGAAACCGGAGCGGTTTCGCTGGCCTGCGATGGAAAAATAACGCGGGACATTGATCAAAACACGTTGCGCAAGATGCTGAAGAAGCTGATCCATCTCAAGCAGCGCAGGTGGTTCCGATGATACACTGGCAGGTGCTGGGCAAAAACCTCTCCCTGAAACTTCTTGCGCTGACACTGGCGGTTGCGCTCTGGATGCTGGCGACCGGTGCGAAAGACGCGAAGCGGGATATTTCCGTACCCCTGTTGTTGCAGAACCTGCCCGCCGGACTTTCCATAGCCGGCCCGCTGCCCGGTGCGATCGACGTTACGATCGCCGGACCGAAGATCCGCTTGCTGGGTCTTCGATCCGAGGAACTGTCCCTTTCGCTGGATTTGAGTAATCTCCGTGCCGGGACCGTAACTTTCAGCGGGATGGAAAAGCGTCTCCGGTTGCCGCCGGGGATCACCGTGATGCGGGTATTTCCCTCCGTCATCGAGGTGAAGCTGGTTCGCGCTCCGCGGCAGGGAAATAAATGAGATAGTGTTTGTCAGGAACGTGTCGGCACCGTGTTGGATGGCACTGCGCAAGGCTTTCATGATAGACACGTGATAGCTAGCCGCCGATCCGGGAATCCGGATTAGATGCTAGCGGTTTTCTACTCGGGAACGGGGAATTATTTGTTCCGGCACGATTCTTTTGTCAGTGAAATTGAGAACGAAGGATGCCCGGATGGTAATGCGCGGGGCTGAATCAAAAGGACCCGTTTCCGGAAACTAGCGTGCTCTGCGCGGTACTATGTGGAGCTGATCAGATAAATACATGAAGAGGATGAAATTATATGAAGAAACTGTTCGGAACTGATGGCGTGCGCGGCGTGGCCAATGTCTACCCCATGACCACGGAAATGGCAATGCAGATCGGCCGGGCCGCGGCCCATGTCTTCAAAAAAGACGGCGATAGCCGGAGACACCGTATCGTGATCGGCAAAGATACCCGACTTTCCGGCTATATGATTGAAAATGCGCTGGTGGCAGGGATCTGCTCCATGGGCGTTGATGTATTGCTGGTGGGTCCCTTGCCGACGCCCGGGATTGCCAATATAACTTCTTCGATGCGGGCCGATGCCGGCGTGGTTATCTCCGCCTCCCATAATCCGTTCCAGGATAATGGTATCAAGTTTTTCTCCCGCAAGGGTATGAAGCTTCCCGATGCCGTGGAACTTACCATTGAAGAACTGATTTTCTCCAAGAACATCGACTCCTTTCGTCCCACTGCCACCGAGGTCGGCAAGGCCTACCGCATTGATGACGCGGCCGGGCGCTACATTGTTTTCCTCAAGAACGCTTTTCCCAAGGAACTGGACCTGGCCGGGATGAAGATCGTCCTGGACTGCGCCAATGGCGCTGCCTACAAGGTGGCTCCGGCGGTGTTCCAGGAACTGGGAGCAGAAGTCATTCCGCTCGGCATCAAGCCCAATGGTACGAACATCAACGCCGGGTGCGGCTCTCTGTATCCCGAGGTTATCAGTGAGGCGGTCAGGAACAATGGTGCCGATCTCGGTATCGCCCTTGACGGCGATGCAGACCGCGTTATCTTTGTCGATGAATACGGCAATGAAGTGGATGGCGACCATATCATGGCCATTTGCGCCACGGACCTGCTGAAAAGAAGGAAACTGCGCAAAAACACCCTGGTGGCAACGGTGATGAGTAACATGGGCCTGGATATCGCCATTAGAAACGCCGGCGGCAAGATCGTCAAGACTGCGGTCGGTGACCGGTACGTGGTCGAAGAAATGATCAAAAACGGCTACAACTTTGGCGGCGAGCAGTCCGGGCATCTCATTTTCCTCGACTACAACACCACCGGCGATGGCATCCAGTCAGCGCTCCAGGTGTTGGCCATCATGCGGAGAAAGGAGCTGCGGCTTTCAGAGTTGGCTAAGGTCATGACGGCGCTGCCCCAGGTTCTGGTCAATGTGCGGGTGAAGAAGAAAAAAGATATTACCACCTTCCCGGAAATTGCCGCGCTGATTGCCGATATCGAGGGAAAAATGAAGGATGAAGGGCGGATACTGATCCGTTATTCCGGAACCGAACCACTGTTGAGGATCATGCTCGAAGGACGCGACAGCGATGAAATACAGAGTTGGGCAGAGGAGATCGCCGGACTTGTTCGCACCAGGATAGGGGGAGAGTAACATGGCGAAACTTGGAGTCAATATCGATCACGTGGCAACCATCCGGCAGGCACGCGGCGGTTCCGAACCTGACCCGATAGCTGCTGCCGCAATTGCCGAACTGGCCGGCGCCGACGGTATAACCATCCACCTGCGGGAGGATCGCCGCCATATTCAGGATCGTGATCTGAAACTTCTCCGCCAGACGGTCGGGACAAAATTGAACCTGGAGATGGCCGCAACCGAGGAGATGATCGAGATCGCCCTTACCGTCAAGCCCGACATGTGCACCCTTGTTCCGGAAAAGCGTCAGGAGTTGACCACCGAAGGAGGACTCGATGTGCGGCTTCATGCACAGGCCATCGAAAAGGCAGTTGCCCGGCTCCAGGACGGAGGCATCCTGGTAAGCATCTTCATCGACCCTAACTCGGACCAGATCAAGGCGGCCGGCAAGATCGGCGCTGACTATGTGGAGATCCACACCGGAAGCTTTGCCGACGCCGAAGACTGGAAAACCGAGGAGCAGGAACTGATAAAGATCGAAAATGCCATCAAGCTGGCTGCAAAGCTCGGCCTCGGGGTGAATGCCGGCCACGGGCTCAACTATACCAATATCAAGAAAGTGGCAGCTCTCGGTGGTGTCGAAGAGTATAACATCGGCCATTCGATAATTTTCAAAGCGGTCATGGTCGGGCTAGACCGGGGTGTCCGGGACATTGTCGACCTGATCAAATACG
>JAQUHN010000154.1 GCA_028683555.1 Geobacteraceae bacterium
CCGTCCTTGTCGGCGGCCAACTTGACCTTGAACCAGAACGGAGAGCGTTTACCGGTGTAGAACTGCAGCTGCGCCCAAGAGCAGGAAAGGTGAACCGGTTTGCCGCCAACCGCCATGGTAGCAACCGCGACCAGCGCTTCGTTGGAAGGACAGAATTTGTAGCCGAAGGTGCCGCCGCAGGGATTCTGGACGATAACCAGGTCATCCAGCTCGACGCCGATACCCGGGGCGATCATGGCCTGGTGCAATTGCAGGCAAATGGACTTGGAGTGAACAACCACCTTGCCTTCGTCATTGATGTAGGCAAAGCCGACGTCAGGCTCAATGGGCATCTGAGGTTGACGGCCGAGATAGTACTCGCCTTCCACGACATAGGCTGCCTTTTCCATAATCGGCTTGGTGTCTTCACCCTTGACAAGTCCCTGGTGGAAGTAAACGTTCGGGGTACCGGGATGAATCTCGATGGCGTCTTCTGCCATGGCAGCCGGTGCATTCATGTAGTGCGGCAGGACTTCCAGGTCGAGTTTTACCAGCTTCGAGGCTGCGTCGGCCTGCTCTTTGGTGTCAGCAATCACGATGGCAATGGCATCCCCATACTGGAAGACCTTCTCGTCGCAGAGAACCGGGCGATCCCAGCCGTCACCCTTATTGGTCGGGAAGGTAACGAGACCGGTAATGCGGTTTTTGCCTTTGACGTCCTTGTGGGTAACGACCTTGACAACGCCAGGCGCCTTCTCGGCGGCGGAGATATCAATCCCCTTGATGTTGGCATGGGCCACATCGGCATACACGAGGGCGGCGTGGAGGGTGCCTTCTGGGAGCTGGCCAGCCTTGTCGTCGCCGTAATCCCAAAGGCCGCAGACCTTGGCAACGGATGTGGGACGAGGATAACGTGTTCCGTAAACCCTACCGTCTGCCGGCGCTTTATATTCAAGGACCGATTCGGACATTTCGCCGCGCAGCACCTTGGCAGCGTCCATAACAGCGTCAACAATGGAAATGTAACCGGTGCAACGGCAAGCATTTTTGTACTGGTGGAACCAATCACGCACGTCTTCACGGGTCGGGTTCGGGTTCGTGTCGAGGAGCGCCTTTGCGGAGACGATAAAGCCCGGGGTACAGAAACCACACTGGAGAGCGCCATGGAAAATGAATGCTTTCTGGAGGGGGTGGAGGTTCAGCGGGCTGCCGATCCCCTCAATGGTGGTAATCGTTGACCAGTTCTCGACTCGTTTCATTCTGGTGGTACACGTGCGAACGAGTTTGCCGTTCAGAATGACGTTACAGGCGCCACATGTGCCGGTTGCACATCCGACCTTCACGCCGGTAAGATGCAACTGCTTGCGCAGCACGTCGGACAGAAGCGCTTCCTGGTCAACGATCAACGTTCTTTCGACGCCGTTGACTTTGAGTACTTTCTTAATCATACTTCCTCCTCCTCTTGGGTTTATATAACAGGGCAAGGCCCGGTTACGCTGGATGGAAAAGACCCCTCACCCGGAGTGGAGGTCGGGGTGAGGGCAAATGGAGCTACAAATGGAAAATCAGATTTTCCCGAAACTGCAGTTCGGGTATCGGCATTCGGCACAAGAGGCACAAAAACCACCGTGCCCCAATGAAACGATATCGGCCCGCGACACTCTGTCACCAGCAAGAAGTCGCGGGACAATCAGATCAAAAATTGTTGCCTTGTGATACATGGCACAGCCCGGGAGACCAATTACCGGGGTAGAGCCACTATAAGAAAGCATGAACATCGAACCGGGAAAGGTGGGTGAACCATAGGTTATCACTTCGCCGCCGACCCCTCTTATGGCTGCAGGAGTGCGATCATCCGGATCCACTGACATACCGCCACTGGCAATAATCATATCTGCACCTTGCTCGAGTAGCTCATGGATGGCCCGAACGATTACGGCAACATCATCCGGCACGAGTATCTGCCGAAAAACTTCACTGCCCATTGCAGCAAATTTTTCACGAACAACCGGACCGAACTTGTCTGAAATTCTCCCGTGATATATCTCGCTGCCGGTAGTGACCAGCCCGACCTTAAGCGACCGGAACGGAACGACTTCCATGATCGGAAAATATTCGCAACAGATCTCTTCCACCGCAAGGATACGGGCCTCATCAGTGAAAAGAGGTATAATGCGCGTACCCGCAATAGGAACATCCGCTACTACCTGCTGGTTAGTGTGCAGCGTAGCCAGAACTATCTGCTCGACTGAATTAATGACATTCAGCCCCTCAACATTAACCTTGAGGAGACCGTTAGTGGCAGCAACCATCTTCACTTTTCCCTCAACAGCTTCCGCTAAACCTATGCCGCGCCCGGACGCAGCTCTTGCAATTCGGTAAGCGGCATCATCCTCATGAACATAGCCATCCTTGAGATCAAGGATGCAGATATTGTTTTTTCCAAGGTTCATGAGCATGGGCACATCTTCTTCCCGAATTATGTGTCCTTTTTTGAAGGCCCTTCCTTTGAATTCTCCAGGCGCAATACGGGTAATGTCGTGAAACAAGACTTTGCCAACCGCTTCCTGAACAGGGATATCTTTCACCATACGGTCTGCTCTCCTTTGGTTTATCATTACGCTGAATCCACTTTTTTCTTTGCACCAACCACTCATCAAGGTATCGCGGCCGATATATCCAAAAACCAAAAACCGGCCCTTTGCTACATTCAGCCACTTCCTCATTCAAGCCAGCGGAGGTTAAACAGACCTTGAAATGCCATGCTCTACATCCCCCTTTGGCAAAGTCATTCGGAAGTATTTTTCGACTGCAACAGCACAAACAAAAAAACCCGCATCAATACCGAATAATTACGGCATCAATGCGGGTTTCGTTACGTCCGCTCATGGCGAAGGACGAAATAGGCGCTTGATTCTTCTGGAAAGCAAAATTTTTGTTCCGCAGTCAGAGTAAGACGCTGACCACGTCATGTAAAAACTGTTTCTCCCTGAGAAATTTCTTAGCCAAATCGTCTCGAAGGACCGTTATGTACCATAATACATATCCATATGCAAGCTATTTTTTCCACGATCGTCACCAGCAAACCCGGGAAATATCTCGGCATTACCATCAGAAAGAGTCCATTCTTCCCTCAACGACGATTACCAGCCGCAAAAAGCAGATAAAGGCAAACACTTCATCAGCAATTCCATATAAGGAGATAACTTCTTTATCCATTCCTTAGGCAAGCCCCCCCAACAGCAACACCAAAGCCGATTTTTTCACCAAGCAAACACTCTGCGTCAAAAAAATACTCTCACAACAATTTTCTTGTTGCAATCCGTTATTTATATTGGTATATAACGAATGGATATTCTCCCATATCCAATTTTCCTTGGCCCCATGTTGCCCAGCATGGGGCCTCCCTTTTTCAGCAAAAAGTAGCGGCGCCTAATTCTTGTCAAGGGCCCAAAACCCGATGAAGGAGAACAGCAGACAACACGAAACAACAAGGATTTATACCAATGAAAAATAAACGCGCAGATATGTCCGGCAAAATCTATCTTCACGTAACCGACCAAAAGCCCTTGGATCTCGACAGCATACATCTATTGGAAAAGGTCGATATCCACGGCTCGATAGCACAGGTCGCTCGAGAAATTGGAATCAGCTACCCGAAGGTTTGGCAAACCATAGAAAAAATGAACAGATTGTCTGAAAAACCTCTGGTAATAAAATCCGCTGGGGGTAAGGGTGGCGGCGGCGGCACCACCCTTACGGATGAAGGTCGAATATTTCTGAAAAGGATCAAGGCAATTCAGCAAACGCACAAGAAGTTTATTCGGCAACTGGAAGCCAAATGGACTTCCGACAGATAACTGTCACGTTTATCTTGCCGCATCAGCAACGTCCCCCGCCAACAAACCGTTATGATGGGTGGCCGGGTTCCTTTCGAAACCCGACATCATGACTCAAACTAGCAATCGCAATGAGTATCATCGCCATCATGGTTATGCGAATGACTGCAGCCATCACTCTCCTCATCGTCATCGCACCTACCCGCCTCGGCGCTGTTCTGCATTTCCACTATTCCCAACGCATCTTGTCGAAAAAGTTCGATATTCTCCTTAACGCTTAGCGACTGTGCCTCGAAAACGCGAAGCCCCATCATATTCAGCATTTCCAGGAAACCATCACCCAGTCCACCAACAACAACTCCGTCAACATTTTTATTGACCAGCGCCTTGAACGGGTCACACCCAGCTTCCGGGGCCAGCTCGTCACAGTTGGATATACTTACGCACTCATCCGTATCAGTATCCACCAACAGGAACAAGAGTGCGGAAGCAAAGTGTCCGAACAGGGTACTTTCCAGGCCCTGATCCTGTACAACGGGAAAACACAGTTTCATTGAAATCTACCTCCTTGAAGTAACTCTCAGGTTAAATTTGGCTCTCGCCCGGCAAAAACTGCCGAACCTCGCATATCCAGTGACTTTCCGACCAGGTCAATCACCCCACCGGTCCGCACTTCACCCATTCCGTAGTGCTTGATAAGCAGCGGAAATTGCGCCTTGCAGCTGGCACATGGTACAGCAATATAGTCCAGAGGCAGCAGACTCCTGATTTGTTCGGCCTTTTTCTCGCCTAATTGCATCCTGATCTGCTTCATTTCGTCCATCAGCAGTCCTCCCCCTCCCCCGCAACAGAAGTTCCTGTCGCGATTCGGGGTCATCTCTACCAGATCCGCCACGCAGGCTCGCATGATTTTTCGAGGCCCATCAACCAGCCCGGCGCCTCTTCCGTAATTGCAGGGATCATGCAGTGTCGCTCTGATAGGAAGTTTCGTCAGCCTTAGTTCAGGCAGACATTCCGCGACAAGTTCCAGAATGTGCTGCAACTGAAAAGGAAACGGACCGTTTGCTCCTTCCGTATACATCCTGGCAGCTCGCCAGCCATGGCCGCATTCCCCCATGAGGACTTTCTTCGCGCCCACCGCCGAGGCGGCGGCACGGATGCGGCCATTATGCTTCTTCATCACCTCTCGATCGAACAGAAGGCCGTAGTTTGCTGCTTCAAGCAGCATCGACGATAGAGTCCAGTCTAGCCCGAGGTAGTGGAACACCTTTGCTGCAGCCATCAGCGTATCTGAATTCACAAAAAGCTCTGACGACGATGGAAGATAAAGAATCCGGGTATGCGGCTTATCGACCGGGATCTTGATCTGCAGACCGGTTTCCTCCAGCAGTTCCTCTTCAAGAAAAGAACAACTGTCGAGGATTGCCGGTTCGAGTATCCCCGTATTGTTGCCGGACGTGAGTTCATTTCTGGCAATATCCGCCATGAATGAAGGTACAATCCCGAGTCGGGACAGGATATTTCGTCCAGCCAGAACGACTTCACCGGTATCGATACCGAACGGACAAAACACCGCGCAACGCCTGCAAGCATTGCACTGATAAAAATATTCGACCCATCTGTCGAGGATCCCCCGTTCTATCTCACCAGCACCTGCAAATCCTCCGAAAATTCTGCCGGACCAAGTAAAGTACCGAACAAAAATCCTGCGCAAGAGGCCGGCCCGCGCGGCCGGAATATTAAAAAAATCTCCCGTACCAAGATAGCTGTGGCAGGCCTTGGCACAGGCCCCGCAACCGGTGCAGTTCTCCAGCATAACCGAAAGAGAACGGGTGAATGCACGGTATTCGTCCAACAGTTGCAGAGTTTGAGAGCAGAGATTCGTTTCGGCGACATGGTTGATGCCAATGGACGGCAAATCCTTATTTTTTGCCAGACGAAGCGGTATCTTCACACTGAACGCCCTTCCCTTTTCACGGAATTTTTGGAGAAAAGGGGGATCTCAGGCTGAAATTTACTGATGGTAAAAATTGATCGGGGCCTTTTGTGTCCCGGGATTGGATACTCAGGTGGGGCTTCAACCAGCATCAAACGGATGACAAGGAATCCAGCCAGATGTACCAGGCGGGAAAATGGAAAGTATAGCAGCAGCAGACTCACCAGCAGGAAATGAGCGACAAATATCGGACTGCGCGGCAGCGGAATCGGGTCAAACAGCAACAGACCGGCCATATAGGCCCTGACGTCATGCAGCTCCGGGTGGAAACCTGGCGCATACATAAAAATTCCGGTCAGAGTAATGGCCAGCAGCAACAGCAGATCAAAGTAACTGTCCGGCGATGACAGCCTCCGTACTTCAAGGTTGAAAATCCTGCGGTAAAGAAGCGCAAGCAGGGAAAGCGCCATAAGGGTCCCCCATATTCCACCAAGAAATACCGAGAGCACCTGACTCTGCTCCGGACGGAAACCGACAAGGCAAAACTGGTCTCGCAGATAAAAAATGCCGAACAAGTGTCCAAAAATCACCATAAAAAGCGAAAGGTGAAAGAGCCAGACCCACACCCAGAGGAGCTTGTCCTGACGAAAAAGGGTTCGACAAAGGAGCACCTCAGAAAAAATCAAACAAATTTTTCCTATTCTGTTGCGGGGCACCGAAAACAACGTCAGTTGAAAAGGGACCGGAGTCCGCAACCATCCGGAAACGCGAAACAGCACACCGCCAAGAAAGACGCTGAACGCACCATAGGGAAGCACCGATCCCATGAAAAATTCCATGCAGCATCCTCTCAAGACAGGTATTACAGACAGCCGGTCGGTTTGGGGAGACCCGCGAGTTTACATGCACCTTTGGCCGGACCGGAAGGGAATAGGCGCTCAATCTTCGCAAGCGGAAAACCGGTATCCTTGCAGAGCTTGCGAATCATGGGAGCGATCCTGAAGCGCTGGTAATAGTGCCGCAGGTAGTAGATGACCGTCCAGTGGTCTTCCGTCAATTGGGAGATATTCTCCAGCACCGCAAACGCCTTTGCCACATCCTCGCTCCACTCGTGCGGATGAGCCAGGAATCCCTCATCATTGAGTTCGACATTTTTTCCACCCACGCTGAGAAGCTCCATAGAGCAGCCGACCTTTTCCCTTCCTATTTTTCTCTATCGAAAAAATTCGTCACAAAAGGTTTACGGGAAACTTCCAGCGACAGCCCGGACTTGGCAGGTTGACCTATGATTACGGGCGCTACCAGCTCGTAATCCCGGGGGACACCGAACTCGGTTTTTGTCTCTTCAGACGCAAAGATGTTATGGGCGAAACCAATCCAGCAGGCGCCCAATCCTGATTGCTCAGCAAGGAGGAGCAGATTGTACGCTACCATACTGCAGTCATAGACATGCCAGAACGAATTTGTATTACCGTAGATGATGATGAGCACCGGCGCATGGTAAAAAATGTTGTACTCCGGGTCTTTCATAAACTCTTCATACTGTTGCATATGTGGTGACTCATCAAGTTTGCTCAGCCAGTTATTTTTGGCGGCATCGGAATACCTCTTCATCAGAAATTTGTCGGTAATAACAACAAATCTCCATGGCTGGTTATTGGAGCCGCTGGGAACCCAGACAGCCTGGTTGATAAGCCCGCGTATGGTTTCTTCGGCAACAAGCTTGTCAGTATAGGATCGGCAACTTCTGCGACGCCTGATCATGTCCTCGAAACTATTCATATCAACTCCCGGAATGAGCGAAAAATATTACGAACCGTATACGTTACTCAACGTATAGGTCAGGCACTGAACGCACTGCCATTTATATTGACCTAAATGATCATGACAAAACCATGATCCGCATTTTGAACATTTTTTTACGAGATAATAATCAGTATCTATCTCCTTCTTGCAAATAGCGCATTTTTCCAAAGCCACGATACTTCCTCCCGGATCATTTATGGTTTTATTAATCACAAAAAAAAGCCCACAACTATACTGTTTAAATTACCACAGTATCTATGCGGGTTTCGTTAGGTCTGCCAATAGCAGATGACGAAGTGAGCGCCTGACACAAGATTACTACCTAATTTCTTTATTCAAACTATTTATTCTTAAAATATCAGTCAACCAGTTTTACAGCTTCAGTCTATGTTTTATTATTTGCAAAAAAATGAAATACCGGGACATGGTTAAGCAGTTTATTATTTGAATGTTTCTGTTTTCTCTATATAGCTGATACCACCATCCTTGAAAGATATGACAACTTTCCCGGAGAAAGCACTTGGGATGATGTTCAGCTCATAGAGAGTGTCGGATATCTTTTTTTTCCAGACAGAATTCGGCACTCTTATATCTGTAACAACTTGCCTTCTCATTTTAACTCTCGATAAAGTGGTAGTTCCTGTACCATGAAAGGATGGATACTTTTTCACAGATGATTGATTATCACCCATACAGCAGCGTCCCAACAAACCAGAGACTATCTCAGCAAAAATTAATTGGCACAACAACAAATACTGCCATGCCTGCTTCACGCCAGACATTTCCAGCTTTCCAATTTCCGAAAACTGATGGCCAGCACCCGTTATATATAATAATAAATAACGAAAAGTTCAAGCATTTTTTAGCCCACCTTTTATTAATTATCGCATTCAAACAAAAGACCCGTTCTCAACCGAGTCTATCGGAACAAGCAAGCACACTGTCCAGGTCTCGACCCAGAACTTACTTGGCAAGAAGAACAACTTCTTCCCGGGTACAATAGTGAAACATACTATAGAATAGACAGGGAACCCACAAATCAGTACAATCAACTCGCTGCAATCCACGAAACTTTTAGCCCGCAGAAATCAGCACCATACACAACCAGACAGTATTTTCGGAACCCCATTTAGTCTACCGACCCACGCCAGATTGGGGTTTTTACGGCAACCTTGTACGGCTTCAACGCAGAAATACAGTCGCGGGAATACCCCCGAATTCGGAAGGTTATCCATATTGTGTAAAGAAAGGCAACCGATCAGCAGAGGATTCGGAAAAGTTCCGACACAGCCCCTGCTGCCACTTCCCGGATGGATACAGAAAATGCACGGTAAACAGCCATCAGTCAATTTGACTGACAGAAACAAAGCTAACCTTTGCCAAATTTTTCTCAGCGTGATAAGACCACATGAATAAGTTCGTTATCAAACCTCCTACATACCCGGGTATCGATCCA
>JAQUHN010000019.1 GCA_028683555.1 Geobacteraceae bacterium
GCCTATGCGGTGGGCGCCGACCAGGGCTACATATACGTGCGCGCCGAATATCCGCTGGCTGCGGAACGGCTTGCCAAGGCCATCAAGCAGGCGGAGCAGGCGGAGATCCTCGGTAACCGCATCTTCGGCAGCAGTTTCAACTTCCGAGTCGACATCCGCCTTGGGGCCGGCGCGTTCGTCTGCGGCGAGGAGACCGGACTGCTCACCTCGATCATGGGCCGCCGCGGCCAGCCCTATCCCCGCCCGCCATTCCCGGCCAACAGCGGCCTGTGGGGCTGCCCGACCCTGATCAACAACGTGGAGACCTACGGCAATATTGCGCCGATCATCAACCGGGGCGGCGACTGGTATGCCGGTATCGGCACGGAAAAGAGCAAGGGGACCAAGATTTTCGCCCTGGCCGGCGAGATCAGCAACACCGGCCTGATCGAAGTGCCGATGGGCATTACGCTGCGCGAGGTGGTGTACGAAATCGGCGGCGGCATCCCCGGCGGCAGGGGCTTCAAGGCGGCGCAGACCGGCGGACCGAGCGGCGGCTGCATCCCGGCAGAGTACCTGGATACGCCGATCGACTACGAGAACCTGGCAGCGCTCGGCTCCATCATGGGGTCCGGCGGCCTGGTGATCATGAACGACCGGAGCTGCATGGTGGACGTGGCGCGGTTTTTCATGGACTTCTGTCGCGACGAGAGCTGCGGCAAGTGCATTCCCTGCCGGGTCGGTACGTCACAGATGCTCCGGATGCTGGAAAAAATATGTAACGGCAGTGCCGTGATGGAGGACCTGGACAAGCTCCGGGAACTGGCCGAGATGGTGCAGGATACCAGCCTCTGCGGGCTCGGCTTCACCTCACCCAACCCGACTCTCAGTACGCTGCGGTATTTCCGGGAGGAATACGAGGCCCATATCCGTGACCGGAAGTGCCCGGTCGGGGTCTGCGTGATGACCGAGGTGCCGTTGCGGGAGCTGGTCACCGAGCTGCCGCGCCGCATCCGGGAAGAGGCGAAATCGTAACAGTCAGGCGAGGGGAGGAAAACCCATGTCAGTTATTACCTTGACCATAAACGGCATCGAGGGAAGCGCTCCCGTTGGCGCAACGCTGCTGGAGGCCTGTCGTCAGAACGGCGTCGAACTGCCCACCCTCTGTCACCTGGAGGGGTTGACACCGGTCGGCGCCTGCCGGCTCTGTCTGGTGCAGGTGGAAGGAGCGCGACGGTTGCTGCCGGCCTGCGTTACCGAGGCCCAGGAGGGAATGGTGGTGCTGACCCATACCGAAAAACTGGTGAAGTACCGCAAGATGACACTCGAACTGCTCCTTTCGGAGCGGAATCACATCTGCTCGGTGTGTGTCGCCAATGGCGCCTGCGAGTTGCGGGCGTTGTGCGCGGAACTCGGCGTGGATCATACCCGCTTTGAATACCGCTGTCCCGACCTGCCGCCTCTCGACACCAGTCACGAAAGGAACGGACTGGATCACAATCGATGCATCAGCTGTACCCGCTGCATCAGGGCCTGCGATCAGATCGAAGGGGCACACACCCTTGACATGGAGGGGCGCGGCATCGAAAGCCGGATCATCATCGATATGCATCAGAAATGGGTCACGAGCGAAACCTGCACCAAGTGCGGCAAATGCGTCAATGTCTGCCCGACCGGCACCCTTTTCTGGAAGGGGTCGACGGTGGCCGAGATGCAGAAGGAAGTGGGGTTCCTCCAGTGGATCAAGGGCGGCCGGGAGAAGAAATCGTGGAGTTACCTATGACAAGCAAGACGAGAGTTGCGACGGTCTGGTTGGGTGGCTGTTCCGGTTGCCATATGAGTTTTCTCGATATCGACGAGAAACTGATCGATCTGGCGGATCGGATCGAACTGGTGTACAGCCCGATTGCCGATGTGAAGGAATATCCCGAGGATGTGGACGTGGTGTTGGTGGAGGGAGCGTTGTGCAATACCGAGAACCTGGAACTGCTGTTGAAAGTTCGGGACCGGTCCAGGGTTCTGGTCAGTTTCGGTGATTGCGCCGTTACCGGCAATACCTCCCAATTGCGCAACCTGCTGAAAATCGACGATGTGCTGACCCAGGTCTACCAGGCGGGGCCGGGCAGCATCCCCAAAGGTCCGGAAGCTCTGGAGGTCCTGCCGGTGTTGCTGCCCAAGGTGTACCCGCTGCACGCCGCCGTTCCGGTGGATTTCTATCTGCCGGGCTGTCCTCCCGACCCCGACCGCATTCTTCGGGCGGTTACTGCGCTGCTGGCGGGCGAGAAGCCGGAGTTGCCGGCCGAGTCCATTACGTTCGGCTAAAAGATCTGAAGGAGTGTCTATCCATGGCTAGAACAGTGCGTATTGAACCGGTCACCAGGATCGAGGGGCATGCGAAGGTTTCCATTTACCTGGATGATGCCGGTGAGGTCAGCGAGGCCAGGATGCATGTGGTGGAGTTCCGTGCCTTCGAGAAATTCTGCATCGGTCGGCCCTTTTACGAGATGCCCGGCATTACCAACCGGATCTGCGGCATTTGTCCCACCAGCCATGCGCTGGCTTCGGTAAAGGCCGGCGATGCCATCATGGGGGTTGCGATTCCTCCGGTAGCGGAAAAATTGCGCAGAATTTTCAACTGGGCCCAGTATGTCCAGAGCCATGCGCTGAGTTTTTTTCACCTCAGTGCCCCGGACCTGCTGCTCGGTTTCGATCATGACCCTGCGACCCGTAATGTCATGGGGCTGATCCAGAAGTATCCCGATGTGGCCCGCAAAGGGGTTCGGTTGCGCGGCATCGGCCAGGAGATCCTCCGGATTCTCGCCGACAAGAGCATTCATCAGGCCTGGGCGGTTCCCGGCGGCGTCCGGCATCCGCTGACCGCCGAAAAGCGTGATGCCATCACAGCCCTGTTGCCGGAGGCTTTTGCCTCCATCGGTCTGGCTCTCGAGCTGTTGAAAAAGTGTTTTGCCCAGTTTGCCGCCGATGTCGAAATCTATGATTTCCCTTCCCTGTTCGCCGGCCTGGTGACTGCCGAGGGAGGTCTGGAACAGTATAACGGCCTGCTCCGTTTCTGTGCCAGTGACGGAACGCCGGTGGAGCCCGGTATTGTCAACGAACGCTATCGCGATTATATCGACGAGGCCTCGGAAAACTGGAGCTACCTGAAGTTTCCCTATTTCAAGGCCCATGGCCCCTATAATCGTGCCGAGTACGCAGGCATGTACCGGGTGGGACCGCTGGGGCGGCTGAATGTCTGTGACTTCGCCGGCACGCCGAAAGCCGACCAGGAGCTGGCGGAATTCCGCCGTCTCGGCAACGGTCGGACTGTTACCAGCAGTTTCCATTACCACTATGCCCGCCTGATCGAGATCCTGTTCTCGCTGGAGAAGATCGAGCAGACCCTGCGCGAAGAGGACATCCTCGATGATTGGGTCCGGGCCGAGGCGGGTGTCAACCGGCTGCACGGGGTGGGAATGGTCGAGGCTCCCCGCGGCACGCTGATCCATGACTACAGGGTCGATCGCAATGGCCTCATCACCGACGTCAATCTGATTGTTTCCACCGGCCACAACAACCTGGCCATGAACCGCACCATAACGAATATTGCCCGGAAATACGTGCACGGCGATGTCCTGACCGAAGGCATGCTCAACCGGGTGGAGCACGGCATCCGGGTCTATGATCCGTGCCTCAGCTGTTCCACCCACGCGCTCGGCAGGATGCCGCTGGCGATCCGGCTCATTTCCGCTGACGGGCGTGTGCTGCATGAATTGTCCCGCAATTGAAGGCAAAACCGGCCTCCCTGCAGCGAGCGGGGACGTGTCTTGTCCGTACCGTAGGTGCGGTAATTTCCCTCTGAAGGTTAGGTATGATTGTGCTGATCGGTTATGGAAATCCGCTACGGCGGGATGACGGTGTCGGCCCGGTTCTCGCCAGGATGATCGGCACCCGGTGCAGGCCAGGTGATCTGCGGGTGCTTACCCCGCACCAGTTGGTGCCGGAACTGGCCGAGGGCCTGGCGGAAAAGGATGTTACGGCGGTGCTGTTTCTGGATGCCAGGGTGAACGATGATGAAGGCGGCGCAAAGGTGACGGTTCATCCGGTGAGCGGTGCCGCGCCGTCGCCAGCATTCGGCCACCATTTTTCGCCAGCCGAGCTGCTGCTGTATGCCGAGCTGCTGCGTGGCTCCCCGCTTCCTGCCTGGCAGGTTTCTGTCCCCGGCGATGATTTCGGTTTCGGCGAGGGGTTGAGCTGTCGGACCGAAAAATCTCTCGCTGCTGCCTGTGATATGCTGGAAAATTTCCTCATATTCTTGTCCCGGCAGTGACTGCTCCGTTTCGCACCGTTTCCGTCCACGTCCCTTCGGCTCATCCCGCTCCGCGATACCTCGTTGCCAGCTACTTTTGTTCTTTGTTTGGCAAAAATAAATATTTTTATTTATAATAAAAAACTTACAAATGACGAATTTTTTTTGCCGGGAAAACGATCTTGTTTTTGCCTGTTAATTTGCGTATTTATCTTTTAGTTCGGGTACTTGCCGGTATTTTATCGCTTCCTGGCAGGTGTTGGTGTGCAACAAAATATGTTGAATTCGAGCAAACACTATTGTATAAATTGGTGATCATTTTTGTCTTTGCCTCATTAAGCGCCAGCGTCGTCGTTCCAGGCATATCTGATCACCTGAACCACTTCATAGCATTCATACCCAGACTAATTACATAAAGAGGGAGGAAGTTTAAATGGATATTCTCGCCATTAACTGTGGCAGTTCGTCTGTCAAGTACCAGCTTTACAGCTGGGATCGCAAAGAGCTTATTGCAAAGGGTGTCGTTGAGAGGGTTGTTGTCGGAGGGTCCTTCATTCAGCAGGAGGTTCCGGGCCGTCAGAAGTACAAGTTAGAGCATGAGTGCCCGAATCATACTGTTGCAATGGACCTGATCATCAAGACCCTGACGGATCCGGAGAATGGTGTCATCAACGATATCAGGGAAATCTCGGCGGTCGGCCATCGCGTGGTGCATGGCGGGGAGCAGTTTACCCAGTCGGTGATGATCGATGAAGAAGTGCTCAACGCGGTAAAGACTTTTCAGCACCTTGCCCCGCTGCACAATCCGCCCAACATTGCCGGTATCGAGGCAATGTTGGCAGTTCTTCCCGGTGTTCCCAACGTCGCCATTTTCGACACGGCGTTCCACCAGACCATGCCTGAGTACGCTTACATCTATCCGTTGCCCTACGATTGGTATGTGCGCTACGGTGTCCGTCGCTACGGCTTCCATGGCACCTCTCATCTCTATGTTTCCAAGCGGGCCGCTGTCCTGCTGGGCAAAAAGCCGAAAGACTGCAACCTCATCACCATGCATATCGGCAACGGCGTTTCCCACACCGCCATCAAGCATGGCGTTTCGGTCGACACCAGCATGGGTCTGACCCCGCTGGAAGGCGCGGTGATGGGTACCCGCTGTGGCGACATCGATCCGGCCATCCCCAGCTTCATGATGCAGATCGAGGGTCTTTCCGCGTCGGAAATCGACAGCATTCTCAACAAGAAGAGCGGTATTCTCGGCATTACCGGTAAGTACACCGACCGCAGGGATGTGACTGCCCATGCCGAAAAGGGCGACAAGACCTGCAAGCTTGCCATGGACATCGAAGCATATCGTCTGCGCAAGTACATCGGCAGCTACATGGCTGCTCTTGGCAGGCTTGACGCTATCGTCTTCACTGCCGGCGTCGGCGAGCGTGGCTGGCAGATTCGTGAAATGGCCTGCGAAGGCCTCGAGTATATGGGAATTCACTTCGACAAGGAAAGAAACCGGGCCGCTGTCAAGGGCGAGGAGTGCCTCATCACCACCGATGATTCTCCGATCAAGGTTTTCGTCATTCCCACCGATGAAGAGCTCGTCTTTACCGAGGATGTTGCCGCGATTCTCGACGGGACCTATACCGATCACATGAACTTCGAGTATTCGTTCTCCCGGGCTGATTTCGGTAAATAATCACCAGCGGAAGGTTCAGTAAATGAAAAAAGGCCGGCAAATTTTGCCGGCCTTTCGCCTTTTGTGTTGATAAAACACAATGCCCTACTAATCGATTCAGGTTTAGTAGGGCATTTTTGTTTGTGTAATCAGTATGTTGCAATTTGGTGCTCGGGGTTGGGTTGTCTGTAAACGAATTAAAGTCTGGCAAGATATCTTCCCAGCATATATACCGAGCTTGCGACTGGCAATATGATCCGTGTTTGCCTCTATGAGCGGCGAGCGTGCCTGGTGTGGTACCACCCCAAAATCATATGTTTATGGACGAACGCTACTCAGGTTTATTCAAGTACTTTTTCGCAAGTTCTCTTTTTGTTTCTGTATGCGAAAGCTCAAATGACCAGTCAACAAAGTCCTCTAGTTCTTTCGCTAGGTTTTCGGGTATCGACTTTGTGCCGACACAGAAGGCTTCCACTTCCGCGATGTCAATTCTGAGCATTTTTGACATACGCAAATTATCGTAGCCGAGCTGTTCACGTAGATGGATGAATCGCTTGCTATCCATTTTTTATCTCCTTGTTAGACAAAATTCAAACATACGTTTGAATCATAAGTATCAAACATTTGTTTGAATTGCAATACCATGATTCTTAAAGAGCCTCATAGCTGGTTGAAAAACGGTGCAGATACGATTCCGGGCAACTCAACAGGTCGTCATAAGAAAACCCTCCTATAAACGTGAGTTCAATGGGAGGGTTTAATAAATTACCAACTCATAGGGTAAAGGGCCGGCAAAATTTGCCGGCCCTTTTTTATGTCCGAGACATGGCAGGTGGAGAATCCCGGGCTGTGGGCCGCAGGTCTCCACCCATCGTTTGTCAGGTGCAGGCTGCTTACTGGGCCTGTACTGCGGTGAATGCCACGACGTTGACGATGTCATCCACGGAGCAGCCGCGGGACAGATCGTTAACCGGCTTTGCCAGTCCCTGCAGAATCGGGCCGAATGCCACGGCGCCGCCGATCCTTTCGGTAAGCTTGTAGCCGATGTTGCCGGAGTCCAGGTCGGGGAAAATGACTACGTTTGCCTTGCCGGCAACCGCGCTGCCGGGCGCCTTCTTTTCGCCAATGCTGGGAATCAGGGCGGCGTCGGCCTGGAGTTCGCCGTCGATCAGGAGGTCCGGAGCGAGTTGCTTGGCGATTTCGACCGCCTTGGTTACCTTGTCCACATCGGGGTGGGTCGCGCTGCCTTTGGTGGAGAAAGAGAGCATGGCTACCTTGGCTTCCACATCGAGGAATGCCTTGCAGTTGCCGGCGGTTGCCACGGCGATTTCGGCCAGTGCCTGTGAGTCCGGGTTGGGGTTCACCGCACAGTCGGCAAAAAAGACAACGCCGTCTTCGCCGAACTTTGCATCCTTGGTGATCATGATAAAGAAGGATGAGACGGTCTTGATGCCGGCAGCGGTGCCGATTGTCTGGATCGAGGCCCGGAGAACATTGCCGGTGGTGCTGGTTGCGCCTGCCACGCAGCCGCCCGCGTCGCCCATCCGCACCATCATGCCTGCATAGTAGAGGTTGTCCTCGGCGGTCAGCAATTTGCGGGCATCTTCCGGAGTGAGACCTTTCTTTTTACGGATCTCAACGAGACCGTCCACATAGGAAGCAAGTTTAGCCGAGGTGTTCGGGTCGACAATCTCGACGCCGTCGAGTTTAACGCCCTTGGCTGTCGCGGATTCCTTGACCTTGTCCGGATTTCCCAACAGCACGACTTTTGCAAGTCCCTGCTCAACAATTTTTTCCGCAGCGTACAGCATTCTCTCGTCGTAGCTTTCCGGGAGAACTACGGTTTGCAGATTCAGTTTTGCCTTTGCCTTGATTTTGTCAATAAGATGCATTGTGTCTCCTCCTGACTGGTAAAATGACATGCCCCTGCCCGGGATAAGATACCGGGAACACACAGAAAATCTCCTTGCCGCGGAGGCAAGAAGATTAAACTTTCTACTTATACTATGTACTCAGGGAGGGGTCAATAAAAAACCCTGGTGCTGGAGTGGTCAGGTGATGGTGTTTGCCGACGCGTTACATCCAGGTGGCGGTTTTGGCTCAGGGAATGGCAGGTATTCCGGCAGTAGTGCGATTTTCGCTGGTCAAAATCGGCTGCGGCTGTTTGGTGCGGGTAATTTCTTCCGGTACCCCGGCCTTTCTGCGCAGCGATGCGTTGACCTTGTTCCAGTCCACTTTCGATTCCGCATGGTTCCTGATGATCAAACTTTTTGCCAGTTCCTGCAGATTCTTGTGCCGGTCGTAGACATCACGGTGAACTTCGAGAAAAACCCGACCATCCTCGGCAAGGGCGAACTTTACCGGTTGATAGATGATTTCGCCGCTGGTATTGACCGGGATCGCATTGAAAATGTCTTCCATGTTGCCGGGAAGAACACGGATGCAGCCATGGCTGCTGAAGGTATACACCGACTCGGGAAAGATCGTGCCGTGGATCAGGATGCCCGGCAGGGAAGTTTTCAGGGCGAATTTGCCAAGCGGGTTGTCGTCTCCCGGCGGAACGATGGTTTTAACCTCCTTGCCTTCCTCTTTCATCTTCCGTTGAATGGATGCCGGAACGTGCCAGGCAGGATCCTTGATTTTGGAAAGTATCCTGAACTTTCCGGTGGGCGTCTGCCAGATCAGCAGATCTTTCCACTTCGTCATTCCCAGGCCAACGGGCAGGGCTTTTTGCAGCTTGCGGTTTTTAAAAAGATAGAGGGTGCGGTCCGGTATGTTGATGACGATACCTTCCTGGACCGTTTTCGGCACAATCCTCCGGGTATTGATGGTGAGCTTTTTGCCCGGGTGCAAGGTTTTTTTCGGATTCAGGTGGTTTTGTTGCGCAACCTGCCGCCAGTTGACGCCGAATTTGGCACCGATCAGCCGCAAGGTATCGCCTTTCCTGACGGTATAGATCCTTTTCTTGCCGATAATCACCCGGGAGGCTGCGGTTGCGTTGTCGGAATCGGTGCCGGTCGCTGCCGCAGGGGCAGGGGGCTGGTTCCGTGCGGCTGAAAGTGCTGCCGGCGGGGTACTCGGCGGTTCGGCAGGCCGAGTGTCGCTACCGGCAGCAACGTTCCGTTCCGTTACCTTGGCGAGCGGGACAGGGGCAGCGCTGGCGCGGGACTGCAGCGCAGCGAATTGCTTTTCGTACAAGGAGGTTTTCAGGATGACCATCTGGAAAAGTTTGTCGGCTTCATCGAGCTTGTGCTGGTCAAACAATTCTTCTGCGCGGGAGAATGTTTCCAAGATGCTGCCGAATTCTCCGTAGAGGGAGTCGGGTGGAGCGTTCTTTTGTACCTGCTCGATAGCGTCAGCGGCCTTGCTTCGGTAATTCGGGGAGTTTGCACCGCAGACCGATGCCGTGAACAGAGCAAGAAAGAGAACCGGGAGCAGGAGAATACGTATCTGGAGTTTCTTCACGACAATACCTTTCTAGTAAAATGTTTCCGCGAAAAAAGATGCGGAAGTTTCATTAAAGCGTGAAAATTTTAGCCAATCAAATACTTCGGGTCACGCGACGTGCAGGTTTGGAGCGGCAGCTTTCCTTCTTGCCTGGAAAAATCGCAGGGGGGGCGTTGGTAAAAGGAAAGGCCTGCCGGATAGATCGGCGGAAGTGAGGTGATAATAGCAAAACAGGAGGAAAATACAATGTAAAAGCTTTAACACTGCCGGCGAAAGCCGCTGCCGAAAGTATCGGCAGCGGCTGGGGTGGAATTCTCCCGTCGCCCCGGGTACGTGTCGTCATGGCAGCGGACACCCCAATAGTGCCCGGAACAGCAGTAGCTAAGGTTTTTGAGTCGACCCTGGAGCGCATTTCGGGAGAAATACTGCCCGGATGAGACGCTGTTGAGGAAAAAAACTTTCGTCTGTTTGGCATCGGGTATATAATAGCCGCTTATTTAAAGCTCATTAGTCCGAAGAACTTTGATTGCTTTGCCGGTTCTCTGCAGGGTGTCCCGACGAAATCCTGTGTGAGGTCGTGGGCCGGTTGTTTCTACAAGGTACAGCGGGAGCAGAATATGTATTGCAGTTTTTTCGGTTTCAGAGAAAAGCCATTTACCATAACTCCCAATCCCCAGTTCATTTTTCTCAGCAAGAACCACAAGGAGGCTTTTGCCCATCTCCTTTATGGGATCGACTCCCATGCCGGATTCATCGAGCTTACCGGTGAAGTGGGTACCGGCAAGACAACGGTACTGCGGACCCTGCTCAACCAGCTGGACGGGGATAGCTACCGAACCGCTCTCATCTTCAATCCGTCCCTTTCCGCCCTTGAGCTGCTGCAGAATATCAATCATGAATACGGGATACCTGCCGATGACCGGAACAACTCCCAGCTGCTCCATTCGCTGAATCAATTTCTCCTGCGGGAGAATGCCGCAGGACATACCGTTGTCCTGGTGATTGACGAAGCACAAAACCTCGAGCCTCAGGTTCTTGAGCAGATTCGCCTTATTTCCAATCTGGAAACGGAGAAGGATAAACTTATCCAGATCGTTCTGGTGGGGCAGCCCGAGTTGCGCGAGAAACTGAATAAACCCGAACTGCGTCAGCTGAACCAGCGGATCACGGTCCGCTATCATCTCTGTCCGATGGATTACAGCGATACCGCGGAATATATCGAACATCGGCTCGAGGTGGCCGCGGCACAGAGTTGCGAAATCTTTGCGCCCGGAGCATTGAAACGTATTTTTTACTTTTCCGGCGGACTGCCCCGGCTGATCAATGCCGTCTGCGACCGGGCTCTTCTGGTTGCCTATAGCAAAGGGAGCCACGAGGTTACCGCGCGAATGGTAGATGCTGCCTTTTCCGACGTGAAAAAGCAGGAGCCCCGCAGCGTGCCGCTACGCATCGTCCGTTCTGTCGCAATTGCCGCCGTCATCATCCTGGCGCTGTTCGGCCTGTACGGAATCTTCGGCAGCCTGACCGCGTCAACGGAATCGTCTGCTCCGCCAGCCGTTGCCATTACGGAAAAAATCACTTCAGTTCGTTTGAAAGAGCCGGCGGCAGTCGATCTCCACCCGCAATTGGCCGCGAAGACCGAAGGGGAGAGTGCCGTGGCGGCTTTTAACGCCGTTGCCCGAATCTGGGGTGTCGCCCCGCTGCCCCTGGCGCAGGTCTCGGCCGAACCTGCCGATCTCGAGAAATATGCCGAGCGGAGCGGGCTGAGACTGGCCCGCACCAACGGCAACCTGGGGGCCTTGCTTCGGCTTGATTATCCTGCCATCCTGGAACTGACCCTGCCGAAGGGTGGTGGCCGGCGCTACCTTGCCCTGCTCGGCACGCAAAACGATCGGCTGATCGTTGCCCCGCCGTTTCCGCACCGGACCTCCATCAGCAGCGCCGAACTGGAGCAATTCTGGTCCGGCCGCAGTTATCTGCTGTGGAAGAATGCCCTGGATCTGCCGCTTGCCAGCAGGCTGGGCGACACCGGGGAGCCGATAAAGAGTCTCAAACAGCATCTGGCAAAAGCTGGTTTCTACCGCGGTCCTTTCACCACGGTGTTCGATGAACCGATGCTGGCGGCGGTCAAGCGTTTCCAGGCTGCCCAGGGGATCGAGGCCGACGGTATCGTCGGAGGCCAGACCCTGCTGCTGCTCTATCGTGCCGGCGGCACGGTTTCGGCACTCAGACTGGTAAGGAAAGGGGAATCATAACTCTATGAGTTTCATATTGGACGCCCTGAAAAAACTGGAACAGGAAAAAGCCGCCCGCAAGCATGGCACGGTCAATATTTCCGATGAGATTCTGCGCGGCGGGCCGAACGTGCGGCGCAAGGTGAAGCGCGGCGTGCCGCTGAGCGTGGTGCTGGCCGGTCTGGGTTTGCTGCTGCTGGCTGCGGCGGGTATCTTCTTCTGGCAGCGGCATGGTGCCGATGAACCGCAGGCTGTTGCCCTGCGTGCCGAACGGCCGTTGCCGCCAGCGCCCAGCGTTTCGGCGGAAGCCCAGCCCCAGCCTGCGCCTGTCGTGCAGCCCGTTGCTCCTCCCGTTGCCGTGCCTGAGGCGGTGGTTTCCGAACCCGTTGCTGCTCCGGTCGAAAGACCTGACCCGATGATGGCCGGGCAAGCCGCTTTGGCCAGAACGCCGGAGGGTCGGACGAACAGGGCTGTCCGTCCTGTCCGCCCTGCCATGGTAAACCCGAACGGTCGGCAAAGAAGGCAAGCCACTGTCCGGAGCCCAGCGGAGAATACTGTTAGAGAGCAGCCTGCACAGCCCTACCGGGAGGTTTCCGGTTCGGGTGGCTCCGGGTTGATGGTTTCGGGTATTGCCTGGCAGGAAAAGCCTTCGGCCCGCAGGGCCGTGATTAACGGCACCCTGGTGGAGGAAGGTGCTACGGTAAACGGAGCAACGGTCGAGGAGATTCTCCCAACCCGGGTCCGCTTTTCATCGGGTGGTCGGCAGTTTAACGTATCAATTTCCAGTCCGATGACGGGACGCTAAGCTCGTCCATTGCTGAACGAAAAAGGGGCCGGGGTTGGCAAAGCAACCCCGGCCCCTTTTTCGTTATGATACCGGCGGTTGAAAAACGTTATGAGGAAGGCTGGCGGCACCGGGCAGCGCCGCAGACGATTTGCCGCAAGTGTATTTCGCCAACCGGTCAGTTTTTCGTCGTGAAGCGGTAAACCGCGCTCACCGTGGTTCCGCCGTTTTTGTCCTGGTCCCGCACCCGCCAATAATAGGTGGTGTTCGGCTCGAGGTGCAGCGCAGTTTTTACCCTGGCCAAGGCTGTGTCGGTGACCTTTGGCGGCTTTTCGCCGGCATGGGTTGCCAGGCTTGCCCCGAACAATCCCAGCAACAGGAGAGCCACCATCACTTTGCTCCGGCTTCGTGTCCTCACGGCAGCCAGAATCCCGCAGCCGGCAAAAAGGGCAAAGCCCGCACCCTTGGCACCGGCGTGCCCTGTCGAGGCTTTTCCGGCCGGCACGGCAACGCTATGCCAGTGACCGAGGGCAGGATCATCTTTGGTATATTCGAGCCGGTAGCCGATAACGTCGCCCGGGGCGACACCCGGGCTCTGCTCCCAGGAGAACCGGGCCGGATTCCAGGAGACGCCTTTGGCCCCGTTTGCCGGCGCGACCGGTTTCGGACCCTGCAATGCACCGTAGACAATGATCTTTTGCTGATCGATGAATGACCAGCCGGCTTCCATGACATCGATGTCGGTGGTTCCGGCGGGAAGGGGCTCAACTTTGATGATAGTGGTACATTTGGTCGAGATGCCGCCGTTATGGTCAAGAGAATAGTCGTACGGCCAGATGACCCCTTTCCTCGAGCGGGATGACGGCTGATCCGGAGGACCGACGCTTTTTTGCGGCGCGACAATGTGAAACGGTCCCTGGCTGCCTCTTACCAGCATGTTGTCCGGGCCGAGTTTTCCCGCCACCAGGTCCCTGCCGTCGGCGCGGAGCGCCAGCAGCAGCCTCAGGCCGTTCTTGACATGGATCGGGTCGCCGTGCTTGAGACCCTGTACGGCGGGCGAGCTGTAATCGCACCAACCCTGCGGATTGCCGTTCTGGTCGGCTGCCCTGTTGTAGTAGTAGGTTGCGGTCGGATAGGTTCCCCGGACAAAGGGGTCGGCGGAACTGTCGATTTCCAGCGGATGTCCCTGCGCGTAGCCATCCGGGGAGTAGACGGTAATCTTGGTCGCGGCAGGCTCTATGCCGGTCCTGTCGAGCAGGTACTCCATGGTTACCCCGGTGAACTCGGCATAGAAATCAAGCGCTTTGGCGGTATTCATGAGCAGGACTTGGCTGTGCTGGGGCATGGCCAGCAGCTGCTCCCTGGTGTAGATGCGATAGGATGCAACGACCTTTGCCGGGTCGTCTTGCGGGTCGCCCGGATAGCGAACCGCGGCAATTTCATCGATATTGGCAAACGTGTCGCCATCGGAATCATGCTTTTCGATGGCCCGCAAGGCCGACACGCTTCGGCCGTTTTGTCGATAGTCTTTGCCAAAGCGGTTGAGGGTGGCGTTGATGTCCCCGCTGCCGTCGTAGCCGAAGGTGTGGTGGCACCACTGACAGCTGCCCAGCTCGACTTTTTTGCCGTTTGCCGGGGAATATGAACCGCCCCGGTGGCACAGCACGCAATTGTCTAGTTTGGTGCCCGCCTTGTCTGGGTATGCCTGGAGGAACTTCGGCGCGTCCGATTCGCCCATATGGTGGTAGGCGGCCTGCGCGACGCCCGGGTAACCGCAGAAAAAGAGAAGAACTCCAAAAAGAAGCAGGATTGTTGCTGTTTTCATGCCTTTCCTCCTTGCCAGCTCTGCTGGTATGAAATACCTTGGTCTCCGGTGCAGCGCCAGCATCGGTGGTTGGACTTCCGGAGCAAAATGCCGGTTCCGGCAAGAAATTGTTGCGCTGCCGACGCGTTACGCTATATAACAAAATATACAGCATTGGGCAAGGGAATGTTCCTCGCTTCGCCCAGCGGAGTCACCCAGGCGGCTGCCTGTCGCCATAGCTGAAAGCTGATGCAACGATGGCGTTCAGCGACAGGGTGACTTTGTGGCGGTGCTGGATTCCGTATATCCTGGCAGGAGGCAAAACTGATGTGGAAAGTTCTGGATGATGGTTCCCGGGAGTATCTGGGCGGACAGTCTGATTGGGCGGGAGCTGCGGCCGAGGCTCTCGGCTGCCCCGCGTTTCGCGAAGACGTGGAGGAAGAGTGTGTGGCTGATGAAGCCAGGTCGTGTTACAACTGCCGCTATCGACGCTGGACGACGGATTCGTTTTCCTGCATTCAGGTTGTTTCAGCCCGCAAGGGCTGATTCAGTTATTTCGCTTGTTCGTCAACTTCGCACCTGTGGCACTCGATGCCGCAGTGGCTGCATTTTTTCTTCATTTCACCGGGGAGAAAGATATTTACACCCTTGCAGATCTTGCACATAACCTCGATCGGCTCGTCCCGGTAAAGATAACAATTGTAATACCATTCCCAGTTCATGCCCTTGAACTTTTCGACTTCTTCTTCCGTCATGGTGGATTTCGATCGCATCAAACGCGGGGTCATTTGCGTTGACGGCTCCCGGACATCCTTTTTCCTGCGCTGTTTCATCTGCTGCCCCTTTCATGGGAGTATCGGCAGGCGAATGGAATTGCTACTCGGACCACCGTTGCTGCATGTTCCAGTAGAATTGTCCCGTTTATTTGCGGAACGTCAAGAAAAAGCGGCGGTTTTCGGCAAACATGATCCACCGCAGGGTGCAGCGCGGTCCGGCAAAGCTCCTTTAAAGGGTGTCCACCGGATCCACGTCAAGGGTTGTGCGCAGCACCCGCGGCGGGTTCCATTCCCGCTGAAAGTGAAGCAGCAGCCGTTTCAGTTCGGTACGGTTGCGGGCCTTGAGCATGATTTGCCAGCGAAACCGGCCCCGCACCTTGGCCAGCGGCGCCGGCGCCGGACCGAGAATTTCGGCGCGAATGTTCAGTGCCTGGCGTCCTGCCCGGAAAAGGCGGGCCGCATCCTGCGCGCCCTTTTCCACCGCTTTTTCGGCCGTACCGGAAATGACCGCCATGGCCAGGTGGGCGAAGGGCGGGTATCCCGCGTCCTCCCGGAAGGCAATTTCTTCGGCATAAAATCCTTCGTAATCGTGGCTTGCCGCCCGCAGCAGGGCATAGTGATCGGCTGAAACTCCCTGGATCACCACGGTGCCGGGTGCGTCACCCCTGCCGGCCCGTCCCATCACCTGGCTCACCAGCTGGAAGGTCCGTTCGGCACTCCGGAAATCGGGAATATTGAGGGTTGCGTCGGCCGACACCACCCCCACCAGGGTTACCCCCGGATAGTCGTGGCCCTTGGCGATCATCTGGGTGCCGATGAGGATATCGATAGCGCCCTCTTCCAGCCGCTTGAGGATGCGGGCATGTCCGCCGCGGCCGGTGGTGGTATCGCTGTCCATGCGTGCCACCCGCGCATCGGGAAACAGCTCCTTTACCTCATCCTCGACCCGTTCCGTGCCCCGTCCGAACAGGCCGATATCAGTGCCGCTGCACTCGGGACAGACCGACGGGGCCGGGAGCGAGAAGTCGCAGTAGTGGCAGAAATGGCGCTGTTTGGCCCGGTGGTGGGTCAGGGTGACGGAACAATTGGGACAGCGGAACACGTGGCCGCAGTCCCGGCAGAGGAGAAAGGTGGCAAAGCCGCGCCGATTGAGAAAGAGCAGGGTCTGGCCGCCCTTTGCGAGGTTTTCGCCAATGGCCGCGACCAGTTCCGGCGAAAAGGCGGCGCCTCGCAGCTTGCGCGTGTCCACGATACGGGTTTCCGGAAGCGACAGTCCCCGGACCCGTTGCGGCAGATGGAGATAGTGAATCCGCCCGTGTTGCGCGGCGTGAAAGGTGGTGATAAGGGGTGTTGCGGTGCCGAGCACCACCGCGGCCTTTTCCAGCTTGCCCCGCACCAGCGCCAGGTCCCTGGCGTTGTAGGTGACTCCTTCCGACTGCTTGTAGGATGCCTCGTGCTCCTCGTCCACGACGATAATGCCGAGGTTGTCCAGCGGAGCGAACAGCGCCGAGCGTGCGCCGATGACAATGGCAACCTCACCCCGCCGGATGCGGCGCCATTCGTCGTAGCGCTCGCCGAGCGACAGCCCGCTGTGGAGCACGGCTATACCTTCGCTGAAGCGTCCGCGGAACCTCTTCACCAGCTGGGGGGTGAGGGCGATTTCCGGGGTCAGTACCAGGGCCCGTTTGCCGTGTTGCAGGGTATGGGCGATGGCATGGAGATAGACCTCGGTTTTGCCGCTGCCGGTGACGCCGTGGAGCAGAAAAGGGGAGAACTCGCCGGCAGTAACGGCGGCCGCGATGGTGGCAAAGGCTGTTGCCTGATGTTCGTTGAGGTCCAGCGCCGGCGTCACGGTACAATCGTCTTCCCGGAATGGGTCCCGATAGACCTCCCGCTCCTCGACCGTCACCAGTCCCCGCTCCACCAGGCGTTTCAGAGGGGCCGACGGGTTGGAGAACTGCTGGCTGATTTTCGCCCGGGACGTCTCGCCGTTCTCCAGCAGAAAGAGCAGGATAGCAGCGCCGCTGCCGCGGATCCCGGCGGCGTCCGCTGCCTCGGCTGCGGCCCGGTAGAACCGTTCCCGGCGAATGCTGCCGCCGCCGGCGAAATGTTCTTCAATGACAGTCGAGCCGTCGTCGCCGGTCACTGTTCTGCGGCGGCTTTCGATATTGATGCCGGTGGGCAGGGCGGTCTTGATGACCTCGCCCAGCGGATAGAGGTAATAGTTTGCAATCCAGCGGTAGAAGGCCAGCTCACGGGTGGTAAAGAGCGGCTCGGCGTCGAGGATCTCGATGACGTCCTTCAGTTCCCCGGCCGGGGCGTTGGCGGAGCCCAGCACGTAGCCGGTGACTTTCCGGCGGCCGAACGGCACCAGCACCCGGACGCCCGGCTGGATCGAGCGCTGCAGCGCTTCCGGAACACTGTAGTGGAAGGTCCGGTCGAGGGGCAGGGGCACGGCGACTTCAATGGTTCGATAACGGCTATGGGGCATTTCCGGGGCGGCCTTTTCATGCGGGGTAGTTTGGCGGCTGACGAACTGCAGTCCCCATCACAATACCAGAGGCGGGGATTCCGGGCAAGGGGCGATCGGCGGGAAAATTCCCGGTCGGGAAACTTGACTTCTTTTGTCGGTTTCCGGTACCGTAGAGCGATGCCTCCGCAATGGCTCCGGGGGCTTTTTCATGATTTTTCCGGGCCAGGGGTGGTCAAGAGCGAGAAGTGGCAACGACAGAGGAGAGAGAGACACGTGGTATCAGCAGATGAAAAACGGTACAAGAAGATCAAGAACGCGGTGGGGCGGGCAATCGCCGATTTCGGCCTGATCGAGGAAGGCGACCGGATTGCCGTGGCGGTTTCCGGGGGCAAGGATTCCTACGCCCTGCTGCATATCCTCGAGGCGTTGCGGAAGCGGGCGCCGATCCGCTACGAGATTTTGGCGATTAATATCGATTCGGGCTATCCCGGTTACCGGGCCGACCTCATCGAGCAGCACCTGGCACAGTACGGCTTTGCCTACCATATGGAAAAAACCGACCATTACGATATCATCCGCGACAAGCGGCGGCCCGGTTCCTCCTACTGCTCCATCTGCGCCCGGCTCAAGCGGGGGGTGCTCTACACCCTGGCGCAGCGGTTCAACTGCAACAAGCTGGCGCTCGGCCACCACCTGGACGATTTCATCGAAACCCTGCTGCTGAACCAGTTTTTCGTCGGCTCGCTGAAGGCGATGGCGGCGAAGATGCTGGCCGACAACGGTGAAACCACGGTGATTCGGCCGCTGGTCTACGTGGAGGAGCAGGAAATCATCCCCTTTGCCGCTGCCAATGGTTATCCGGTGGTTTGCTGCCGCTGCCCGGTCTGCGGGGTCGCCGACCTGCAGCGGAAGAAGATGAAAGAGCTGCTCAGCACGCTGGAGAAGGACAATCCCCATGTGAAACGGAGCATGCTGCGGGCCCTGGCCAATGTTCAGCCGCGCCACCTGCTGGATCCGGCGATCAGCCGGGAGGAGCAACCGCTCGCCGGCAACCCTCAGCCGACAACGAACCCGGTGAGCAGTTCCGCCGTTGCCCCGGTCACCCGCACCGTTACCTCGGCGTTGACCGGCGCGTTGCAGTCCGGGATCGACACGGACAGGTAGTTCCTGGACAGCCCCTGGCGGTTGCCGTCGTTTCGTGTTTGCTGGATGAGGACCTGCAGCTCCTTGCCGAGGAAACTTTCGGCGTAGGCCAGTTTCTTGCGGGCGGAAAGCGTCCGCAGTGCTTCGGCCCGCTGCTTGATCAGCGGGGCAGGCACCCGGTTCGGCATGGTTGCCGCCGGGGTGCCCTGGCGCGGCGAAAACGGAAAGACGTGGAAGTAGGCGAGCGGCAGTGCTTCGAGGAAGCGGTAGCCCCGTTCGAATGCCTCCTCCGTCTCGCCGGGGAAACCGGCGATGATGTCGGTGCCGAGGCAGATGGCCGGGGCGGCGGCAACGAGCTTTTCCACCAGTTGGCGGAAAAAGCCGCTGGAGTAGGGCCGGTTCATTGCCGCCAGAACGTCGTCATCGCCGTTCTGCAGCGGTATGTGGAGATGGGGGCAGATTGTCCGGCCGCCGGCGATCAGCCGGATCAGCGGATCGGGGATCTCGGTTGGTTCGATGGAGCCGAGCCGCAGGCGGGGCACAAGGTTTTCCCGGTCGGCGGCCGACAGCAGTTCGAGCAGGCTGGTGGGCGGCGCCAGGTCGAGGCCGAAAGCGCCCAGGTGTATCCCGGTCAGCACCACTTCCCGGAAGCCCTGCCGGGCAAAGGTGCGGATGCCGTTCAGGGCGTCGTCCAGCTGAACGCTTCTGCTCGGTCCCCGGACATGGGGCACGATGCAGTAGGAGCAGCGGGCGTCGCAGCCGTTCTGCACCTGCAGGAAAGCCCGGGTATGTTCGGCGAACGTTTCGAGGATCAGCGGCCCGGTCTCCCGCACCAGGGATATGTCTGTCACCTTGATGCGCTGCTCGTCGCCCAGTTCCCGGAGCAGCTCGACCAGTTCCCGTTTTTCGGTGTTGCCGATGACCAGCGCGACGCCGGGCATGGTGCGGATTTCCTCGGCCGCGATCTGGGCATAGCAGCCGGTGACGACGATGCGCGCGGCGGGGTTTTGCCGTAGCGCCCGACGGATCAGGCGGCGCGATTCGGCATCGGTCCGGGCCGTAACCGTGCAGGTGTTGATGACGCAGACATCGGCCGCTTCTCCCGCGGCAACGACCTGGAATCCTTCCTTGCGGACCGCTTCGGACATGGCGGCGGACTCGAACTGGTTAGTCTTGCAGCCGAGGGTTACAAACGAGATTTTCTTCATAGTCCCTGTTCGATCCAGCCCCCGCCGAGAACCCGGTTTCCTCCGTAGAAAACAACCGCCTGGCCCGGGGTCACCGATTTTTCCTTGGTTGTGAAAACTACTTCGACCCGGTTGTCCGGCAGCGGGATGACCCGACAGGGCACCGGCTGGTGGCGGTAGCGGATCCGGCAGGTGGATTCGAATTCCGCCACGGGCGGCGGCATCAGCCAGTTGACCTGGGCGGCGGTCAGGCCGTTCAGGTAGAGTTCGCTTTGCGGGCCGACAATCACCTCGCGCCGCTCCGCATCCACGCCGAGCACGTAGAGCGGCTCCTTCCAGGCGATGCCCAGCCCGCGGCGTTGTCCTACCGTATAGCGGTAGGTGCCGAGATGGCGGCCGAGCACCTTGCCCTGCCGGTCGACGATGTCCCCGCACAGGTCTTCGGCACCCTCTTCGGCCTCGAGGAACCGGACATAGTCGTCATCGGGGATGAAGCAGATTTCCTGGCTTTCACCCTTCTCGGCGACACGCAGGCTGAAGCGGGATGCCAGGGCGCGGACTTCCGGTTTGGTCAGCCCGCCGAGCGGGAACAGGCTGTGTGCCAGCTGCTGCTGGGAGAGGGCGAACAGGAAGTAGGACTGATCCTTCTTCGGGTCGAGCCCCTTCAGCAGGTGAAAGAAGCCGTCGTCGCCCTGTTCGATCCGGGCGTAGTGGCCGGTTGCCAGGAAATCGGCGCCCAGCTCCCGGGCCTTGTCCAGCAGCAGTCCGAACTTGACCAGTTGGTTGCAGCGGACGCAGGGGTTCGGCGTCCGGCCATGATAGTATTCCCCGACAAAATCGTCAATAACCAGCCGCCGGAATTCGTCCTCGAAATTCACCACGTAAAAGGGAATCCCCAGCTGTTCGGCAATCCGGCCGGCATCGCGCACATCATCCGGCGAGCAGCAGGAGGCTTCCGCCGCGTCACCGGCGGCCGACGGATCCCAGACCCGCATGGTGATGCCGATCAGTTCGTGGCCCTGTTCTTTCAGCAGCGCCGCCGCCACCGAGGAATCGACGCCGCCGCTCATGGCGACCGCTATCCGTTTCGGTTTTCCGCTGTTATTCGCCATCGCCGGGTTGCCCATCCAGCCGCTTTTTCAGGGCCTCGTGCTCCTGTGCCAGCTCGTTGTATTTCCGTTCAAGTTCCCTGATCTGATCGAACATGCAGGCGATTGCCTTGGCTTCCGGATCGGGCATCTTGCCATGCTCCAGGTCGGTCTTTTCGGTGGCTCTCTCGCCGGTCATGACCATTCTGCCCGGTACGCCGACAACCGTCGAATTGGCCGGGACCTCCTTGATGACCACCGAGTTGGAGCCGATCCGGCTGCCTTTGCCGACCGTGAACGGGCCGAGGACCTTGGCGCCGGAGCCGATTACCACGTTCTCTTCCACGGTCGGGTGGCGCTTGACGCGTTCCAGGCTGACGCCGCCGAGGGTGACGCCGTGGTAGAGGGTAACGTTGTCGCCGATTTCCGCGGTTTCACCGATCACCACGCCCATGCCGTGGTCGATGAACACCCCTTTGCCGATGGTGGCGCCCGGATGGATCTCGATGCCGGTCAGGAAGCGGGCCAGGTGGGAAACGAACCGGCCGAGGAAGTACGCCTTGTGAAGCCACAACCAGTGGGAAATGCGGTGCAGCCAGATGGCATGGAGCCCGGGATAGCAGAAGAGTACCTCGAGAATGCTGCGCGCCGCCGGGTCCCTTTCGAACACCGCCTGTATATCATCCCGTATTCTTTTGAGCATGGAAACCCCTTTTGTTGACAACAATCATGGTAACAATTGTATTGTTTACCGAATAGCATACCCGATAAATATTGTCAATTATTCCGGTCGGGGTCTCGGAACGGCTAAAGCGGAATTGCCGGGCGGGGATTGTGCACCAGGTCTGCTGAAAATTGCGGGATGGTTCGACGGGAAAGAGAGGCGGGGGGAGCTTTTTGCTCCCCCCGCCTGCCGGAACACCTTTTTCTGCTCATTCGTGTTGTAAGCCCCAACCGCTTCAGACAAGACCTGCCAGGTTTCCGAAAACCTGGCAGGTCTCCTTTACCGGAAAAGCATCAGCGGCCGTGTCAACAGCTGCGCCTGCAACAAAAAACCAAAAACCGGTTCTCCTGAACCCTACTTCTTCTTTGCTGCTTTGGTTATCTTCTTCACCAGTTCGTCGGCATCATCGGCCACGACCTTTTTCCCGTCCACCCGGGCAATTTTGCCTTTGCCGCAGTCGTCGCAGATATCGATGCACTTCTTTATCTGCACATCCAGTTCGGGCATTTCCTCCTCGAGTCGCTTGGCCAGCTTGGCTTTGCCCTTGTTTTTGTCGCAGAGTCTCACTTTCATGGGTGTATCCTTTCCGGTCTCGTCCCCGGAAGCTACTCCGCTGCCGGAGCGGGCGGCGTAAAGATGCGGGCGGCCAGATCCCGGTCAACCATCATCAGGCCCTGCGGGCTGTCGCCCACCAGCTTCAGCTTGGCGATGATGTCGTTGTCGTTGCCCTCTTCCTCGATCTGCTCGGTCACGAACCACTGCAGGAAGATCTGGGTGGCATGGTCTTTTTCCTTGATGGCCAGGTCCATCAGCTCGTTGATGCAGTTGGTGATGAACTGCTCGTGCTTCAGGGTCTGCTCGAACATGGAAAGCAATGTCCCGTATTCGTTCGGCGGCGCGGCGATCGCCGCCAGCTGGGCATGCTCTCCCTGGCTCTGGACATAATCGTAAATTTTCATCGCATGGACCATTTCTTCCTGGTACTGCACCATGAACCAGTTGGCGGCGCCTTTCAGACCGATGTGGCTGGTGTAGGATGACATGGCAAGGTAGAGATAGGCGGAATAGATTTCGTTGTTGACCTGCTTGTTCAGCGATTGAACCATTTTCTTGCTTATCATAGATTTAGACCTCCTTGTGAGTATGTTCCCTGATACCTCAGTATAACCGGAAAATACCGCAGTGCCAGAGGCGAAAAGGGAGAATTGTTTACAAAATGGGCTTGCTTTCTTTTCCGTTCTTGGGATAGAGTGGGCAGACATCACGCAGGTCTTTCACTCCCCCCGCGGACTTCTGTCACCACCCACATTCATTTACGCGCTCGTAGCTCAGCTGGATAGAGCAATGGCCTTCGAAGCCATTGGTCGGGAGTTCGAATCTCTCCGGGCGCGCCAAAAATAGCAAAGGGCTACGGTTCATTCCGTAGCCTTTTTTGTTTTTGTACCGCTGATGCTCACCCTGTCATACAACCTTTTCCCGCCCGGGCTGTTTCGGCGCGCTGGATTTTCTTATCCGGAAAACGTTTTTGCCCTTGACGGGGGGGCTTTCATGGGTGACCTTTTAACAAGGTGGGGTAGTAACATGGGGAGGAGTGACATGCGCTTGAAAAATCTGGGTCTGGTCGTTTTCCTGGTCCTGTTGTTGCCGGTAGTGCCCGATGCCCGGGCCGCGGGGGGGACGCCCGACGCCGCGGCGCTGGTGAAGGAGGCGATCGATTACTACCGCGGCGCCGCCTCGACGGCGAAAGTGGTCATGACGATCCACCGTCCCGACTGGGAGCGGACCATGACCATCGAGGCCTGGACCAAGGGCACCAGGGACAGCCTGTTTTTCATTGTCGCGCCGGCCAAGGACAAGGGCAACGGCACGCTCAAGAAGGGACGCGAGATGTGGACCTACAACCCGAAGGTCAACCGGGTGATCAAGCTGCCGCCTTCCATGATGTCCCAGGCGTGGATGGGGTCCGATTTCTCCAATAACGACCTGGCCAAATCCGACAGCATCATCGACGATTACCAGCATACCGTCGAAACGGTCACGGAATCGGACGGCCACAAGGTTTACGTGATCCGCTCGGTACCGAAACCCGCCGCGCCGGTGGTGTGGGGCATGCAGCGGCTCTATCTGCGCGATGACAGGATTCTGCTGCGCGAGGATTTTTTCGACGAGGACCGGCAGCTGGTCAAGACCATGACCGGCAGCGACATCCGGATGCTCGGTGGCAAACTGTTCCCGAGGATCTGGCGGATGCAGAAGGCGGAAGTGACAGACGAATACACCCAGCTGGAGTACCGGGAGCTGAAATTCCTCCCCGACCTGCCGGACCGGCTGTTCACCATCACATCCCTGAAAAACCGGGGGAGATGAAGCCATGGACTGCAAACTGGCGTGGAGAAATATCTGGCGCAACCCGCGACGTTCGATCCTGACCATGGCCGCCGTCGCCTTTGCCACGACGCTGCTGGTGTTCATGCTGTCGTGGCAGTTCGGCTCGTACGCCACGATGATCAACGCCTCGGTCAGGATCCGCACCGGCCATCTCCAGGTGCAGGCCGCGGGCTACCATGAGAATCGCGAGATACGCAAGGTGGTGCGCGAGCCGCAGGCTGTGGCGGCAATCCTCGAGCGGACGCCGGGGATCAGAGCCTATACCTTCCGGGCGGAAAGCTTCTCGCTCGTTTCGTCGAAAAACCGCACCTACGGTGCGCTGGTGGCGGGCATCGACCCGCAGCGGGAGCCGGCTGTCTCCACCATCAGGGAACTGGTGCGCGACGGTTCGTTCCTGGCGCGCGGGGACACCGCCGAAGCGGTCGTCGGCCACTTGCTGGCGAAGAATTTCCGGGCCGGGGTGGGCGACGAACTGGTGGTGCTGGGCCAGGGGCGCGATGGTTCCATTGCCGCGACCACGGTGCGCATCAAGGGGATCTTCAATTCCGGCCAGGACGAGTTCGACCGCGGGGTCATTTATCTGCCGCTCGCCTGGTTTCAGGAAGTGTACGGCATGCAGGGCGCGGTGAATTCGGTGGTCGCGGTCTGCGATTCGCTCGACGTTGTCCCGGCCGCGAAAAGCCATATCCAGAAGGCCCTGGCCGGCATGAGCGGGCTGACGGTGCTGGACTGGCAAGAGCTGACGCCGGGCCTGGTGCAGGCCATCAAGATGGACCTGATCAGCGGTATGCTGTTTTACGTGATCCTGATCGTGGTGGTGGCGTTCAGCATCATGAACACCTTCCTGATGGCCATCTTTGAACGGACCCGGGAATTCGGCGTGATGATGGCAATGGGCACCCGGCCCGGCCGGCTGATGCGGATCCTGGTGATGGAGTCGCTGGGCATGACGCTGATCGGCGTGCTGGCCGGGATCGTTGCCGGTTCGCTGGTTACCTGGTATTTCCAGGTCAACGGCCTGGTCATTTCCGGCGCGGAGGAGATGATGCGGCAGTTCGGCCTGCCGGAACGGATGTACCCGCAATTGTCGCTGCTGTCCATCGGTGTCGGTGCCGGTATCGTACTGCTGCTGACCTGCCTGACGGCGCTCTATTCCGCGTTCCGGGTCAGGCGGCTGAAGCCGGTACAAGCCCTGACAGCGGTGTGACGATGCCTTTGCCGGCAGCCTGGAGAAGCGAACCATGATCCTGCAGATGGGGTGGAGAAATATCTGGCGCAACAAGCGGCGCACCGCCGTGATCCTGGTCGCCGTCATCATCGGCGTGTGGGCCATGATCTTCATGGGCGCCCTGATGCGCGGCATTGCCGACCAGATGGTGAAAAACAGCATTGCCACCCTGACCGGTCATATCCAGCTGCAGGACGCGGCGTTCCGCAACGATCCGGTCATCGAGCATTTCCTCAAGGCGCCGGACAAGCTGGCGCCGGTGCTTGGCCGGCTGCCGGCGGACGCCCGCTGGACGCAGCGGATCAGGGTCAATGCGGTTGCCGCCAACGCCCGGCACTCGGACGGGGTGGTGCTGGCCGGCATCGATCCCGGTCGGGAGGCGAAAATTTCCTTCATCGGCGACGCCGTCTACCAGGGACGCTATCTCGGCGAGGACGACCTCAACGGCATCATCGTCGGGCGGGCGCTGCTGGAGAAATTCGAGACCCGCCTCGGCCATAAGCTGGTGCTGATGTCGCAGGGCGCCGACGGCGAAATCGCCTCGCGAGCGTTCCGGATTGTCGGCGTGTTCCGGGCCGAGCTGCAATCCACGGAAAAACAATTCGTGTTCGTAACGCTGCCGGCGGCGCAGCAGATGCTGAAGACCGGCGACGAGGTGTCGGAGATCGCCATCCTGCTCGGTAACTATCGCGACGCGGCGGCGGTGGCCAACAGCATCCGCGCCGGGATTACCGACCAAACCGTGACGGTCTATACCTGGCAGCAGCTGCTGCCGCTGGTGTCCTCGATCATGAAGATGTATGACGGCTTCATCCTGGTCTGGTTCATCGTGGTGTTTATCGCCATGGGGTTCGGCCTGGTGAACACCATCCTCATGGCGGTGTTCGAGCGGGTCCGCGAATTCGGCCTGCTGCGGTCGCTGGGGATGAAGCCGCGGCTGGTGGTGGCCGAGGTGCTGGCCGAATCGTTCTTCCTGCTGGCGATCGGCACGTTGGTCGGCAACCTGCTGGGGCTGGCGAGCGTCTGGCTGCTGTCCGGCAGCGGCATCGACCTGTCGGCGTTCGCCCAGGGCATGGAGTTCGCCGGCATGTCGCGCATCATCATCCCCGTTGTCTACGTCAGGGACGTGGTCAGCGCGGACCTGACGGTGTTCCTGCTGGGGCTGCTGATCAGCCTCTATCCGGCGGTCAAGGCGGCGCGGTTTACGCCGGTGGAGGCGATGGCACACACGTAACGACAGTGAAGAGTGAGGAGAAAGGCAGTTTTGAGTGTTGAATTTTGAGTTTTAAGTTGAAGGACGGACAAAGAACCTTTTCCCGTTCACTGTTCACCGGTTCAAAGTGGAGATCAGACCTGCCAGGTTTTCAAAAACCTGGCAGGTCTTGAAACAAAGGCAGCCGATGCTGTCAATGGTTAATTTCATCCTTCATACTTGGTTTTTCTCAGGGGTAAGCTTTGCCTTTTATTTCATACTTCATACGTGCCTTTACGCGGAGCATAAAATGAATATCGTAGAATGCCGGGATGTGAAGAAAGTCTACCACCAGGGCCACCTGGCGGTCACGGCGCTGGACGGCATCACCCTTGCCATCGAGCAGGGCGGTTTCGTGGCGCTGGCCGGGCCGTCCGGTTCCGGCAAGACCACGCTGCTGAACATCATCGGCGGGCTCGACCGGGCCGACGAGGGATCGGTAACGCTGGACGGCAACGCCCTCGGCGAGATGAGCGAAGCCATGCTGGCCGAGCTGCGGCTGCGCAAGGTCGGCTTCGTGTTCCAGTCCTTCAACCTGATTCCGGTGCTGTCGGCAGTGGAGAACGTCGAGTTCGGCATGCTGCTGCAGGGCGTGCCGGCCGCGGAGCGACGGCAACGGGCCTGGGCGATGCTCGACGATGTGGGTCTCGCCGGACTGTATCACCGGCGGCCGTCGGAACTGTCCGGCGGCCAGCAGCAGCGGGTGGCGGTGGCCCGGGCGATCGTCTCGGATCCGGCCATCGTGCTGGCCGACGAACCGACCGCCAACCTGGACTCGGCCACCGGCAAGGGTCTGCTGGAGCTGATGCTGCGGATGAACGAAACGAAAAAGGCCACCTTTATCTTTTCCACCCACGACAAGATGGTGATGGATTTCGCCCGGCGGCTGGTGATGCTCAGGGATGGGAAGGTGGTGGAGGACACGAGGAAGTAGGAAAAGCAGTTTTGAGTGTTGAGTGTTGAGTTTTTAGTTAGAGGCCAGGCAAAGCAGTTGTTGGTTGTTAGTTGATGGCCCAGCAGAAGTAACCGGATACGTGATACCTCCATGAAAAGTGCAATACTTCCAGTGCTGACAATCTTGCTTCTTGCGGTTTTCGCACCGGTCCGGGCCGAGTCGGCCAATCCGTCCGAGGCGACGCAGGCCGCTGCGTCCGACAGGGGGTCCGGCTGGCTGGAGAACGTCGACAGCGACTGGGGCGGCTACCTGAAGGCCCGCGGCAGCGCCTCGTGGCCGTCGTCCGACACGCTGTACGAGCTGGTGGGCCGGGGCACCTACCTTGACGGCTCCCTCGAGGGGCGGCTGAAGAGCGAGCTGTTTTTCGGCGATTTCGCCACCTTCGAAACCCACTATGAAATGGTCCTGGCCGGCGGCGATACCCGGCGGAAGATCAACGCGCTGGCGCGCATCTTTCCCGGTCTTGCGGCACAGGGTTTTATCGGCAGCCGGATCCCGGAGGACGATCGCCGGCTGGTCGACCTGACCTCGGTCATCAGCGAAAACGATGACCTGATCCTCTATCATCGCATCGACCGCCTCGCTCTCACCCTCAAACCCTCCTGGGGCGTGGTCCGGGTCGGCCGCCAGGCGGTCACCTGGGGCAACGGCCTGCTGTTCAACCCGATGGACCTGTTCAATCCCTTTTCTCCCACCGATATCGAGCGGGACTACAAGATCGGCGATGACATGGTGTCGGTCCAGGCCCCGCTCGGCGGGTCGGGTAACCTGCAGTTCCTCTATGTCCCGCGCCGCAACCCGGACACCCACCACCTTTCCTGGGAGAGTTCGTCGCTGGCGGCCAAGTACCATTTTGCCGTGGCCGGCACCGAGTTCGACCTGATGGCGGCGCGGCACTACTCTGATTACCTGCTGGGGCTCGGCAGCGTCGGCTACCTGGGGGACGCCGCCTGGCGGATCGACCTGACCTGGACGGTGCTCGATTCCGGCGGGCCGTCGAGCGACTACCTGTCGCTGGTCGCCAACATGGATTATTCCTGGACCTGGTTGGAGAAGAACTTTTACGGCCTGGTGGAATTCTACTACAGCGGCATCGGCGAGGACGATTACCGGGCGGCGCTGCTGAACCCGGATATCGTCGAACGGCTCGACCGGGGCGAGCTGTACACCCTGGGCCGAACCTATCTCGGCGCCAGCGTCACCATGGAAGTGCACCCGCTGGTCAACATCATCCTCAGCGCCATCACCAACCTGCACGACCCGTCCGGCGTGCTGCAGCCACGGGTCACCTACGACCTGACGCAGAACATGCAGCTCATCGCCGGCGGCAGCATTTTCTGGGGCTCGCCCGGCTCCGAATTCGGTGGGGTGAAGATACCGGGGACCGGGTTTACTGCACGGGGGGCGGATGCGGGGTATTTGTGGCTGAGCTGGTACTTTTGAAAAACAAGTATGAAGTATGAAGTATGAAGTATGAAGGAAAAGGCAAAAACAGGAGGAGCGGGGAAAGAGGAACGAGGATTGTTTCTCATGGCTCTGGCAAAATATATCTGAAAAGGCATAAGTTGAGTTTATGTCGATAAAGATATAATTTGACATTATGCCTTTTTTGGTATAAATGGATTTTATCTGAAATTAGATATAATTGCAGTGTTTATCAGGCGCTGTGGAGGTATGAAACCGTGCAAATAGCCACTTCTCCAAAGGTTCTCGGGCAGATTCTGAAATCATTCCGGTTGCAAAAAGGATTGAACCAGCACCAGGCGGGTGAGCTCGTCGGCCTTACGCAGGCCATGGTTTCCCGGATTGAAAGGGGCGAATCCAATGCCCGCATAGACACGTTATTCCGCCTGCTGGCTGCGCTGGGCATGGAAATGATTGTACAGTCCAAGGGAACGGGACGCGACAGCAGTGATGGAGAGAAGTGGTAATGGGACGCAAGCGGCAACGTGCGGAATTGTTCGTTTTCATGAACGGAGAGAGAGTCGGCCTGCTTACCCGTGGGTCCAACGGGGTGTTGGGGTTCACCTACGATGCGGCATGGATTGCCAGTGAGTCAAGTCGTCCGTTGTCGCTCTCGATGCCTCTGGCTGCGCAGACCTATAGCGGTAACACGGTCGAAAACTTTTTTGACAACCTTCTGCCTGACAGCCAACCAATCAGGAACCGGATTCAGAGACGGTTTGGCGCTGACACAAACCGGTGTTTCGATCTGTTGTGGCATGTGGGCAGAGACTGTGTCGGTGCGCTGCAGATTCTGCCTGAAGACGCCCACCCGGAAGTGAAAAAGGTTGAAGCCGTACCGCTGACTGATGCGGAAATTGCCGACACGCTGAAAAACTACCAAACCATGCCGCTCGGCATGCGGCAAGACAGTGAGTTCCGTATTTCAATTGCCGGCGCCCAGGAAAAGGCCGCATTTCTCAAGCTTGGGGAAAAGTGGTTCAGGCCTGTGGGGACAACGCCGACAACCCATATCTTCAAGCTTCCCATCGGTCGTATCGAACACAGCGGGATGGATTTGAGCGACAGCGTCGAAAACGAGTGGCTTTGCCACGCTATTGTCAAGTTCTTCGACGTTTCTGTAGCCAACGCGGAAATAATGTATTTCGATGGGGTAAAGGTCCTGGTCGTGGAGCGATTCGACCGCCGCTGGGCGGCTGACAAGTCCTGGCTGGTACGTCTTCCCCAAGAAGATATGTGCCAGGCGCTCAATGTTTCGCCTGCTCTTAAATACGAATCAGACGGTGGTCCCGGGATCGAACGGATCATGCAGGTACTCCTCGGTTCGGACAGCGCCCTTGAAGACCGGAAAACATTCATGAACCAGGTGTTTTTGTTCTGGATGCTTGGTGCCATTGATGGTCATGCCAAGAATTTCAGTATATTTTTACTGCCGGACGGGGCATTCAGGCTTACTCCGGCATACGACATCATGTCTGCCTATCCTCTAGTGGCCAAGGGCCAGTTGGATCAGCGAAGAATGACCATGGCAATGTCGCTGCGAGCTGCAAATCGACATTACAAATGGGAGCAGATGTGTTTCCGGCATTGGCTGGCAACATCCAGAACGTGCAACTTTCCTGAACGTGAAATGAAGAACATTGTCGACATGTTAGTAGAGCGTTTGGAAGAAGGTATCAGTGAGGTGCAAGCCAGGCTGCCCAGTGGATTCCCGGAAAGTGTTGCTGCGCCTGTTTTTGACGGTCTGCGACTGGCCAAGGATAGGATAAGGCAGGAATGAAAAGGCAAGTATGAAGTATGAATTATGAAGTATGAAGGAAAAGGCAAAAACAGGAGGAGCGGGGAAAGAGGAAAAAAGCAGTGTTGGGTTTTGAGTGTTGAGTTTTAAGTTGAATGATCATTTGTTTTGCTTCTGTCGGTGTTCTCTATTCCTTTGCCAAGGCTTCCACCTTCGCTTAAGCTTCCACCTTCGCTTAAGCTTCGGTGGACACGTCGGTGGACACGTCGGCGGACAAGCCGGGTGAGGGGAAAACGGTTTCAACTGTGGGCAGTAAAAAACAGTGGCAACTTTTCGATAAAAATAGTATAGCGTTCGAATCACAGCTGATGTGCCTTTTCCCAATAATTTCGGATAGACAGAGAGCCGACGCCATGCGTCGGTTTCTTTGTGGAATGAGGATGCATGCGCGAACGTATTCTTTTAGCCCTGACCGGTCGAGTTTCTCTTTCCTTGATGAACCTTTTGATTATCGTGTCCGGAGTCAGTTGCCTCATGGAGATGCTCCCGCTTCTGGCAAATGTAAGCAACGACATTACTCAGCTGGAAAATATCACGGAAGGATATGGCACTATCCTCATTGCCTATGGTGTCGCAACCGAGGAGCGTGCCACCCTCATGGAGTTTCTCCGCCTTTATCCGGGCCATCGTACCCCTGCCCAGGAAGCAACGGATCATGTCTGTCACCACTACGGACTGTGCCTGTTGCTGCTGGGCCTTTTCGTGGAATTGTGCGAAGAGCTCGTAAAATTGCCTGATTCCATCATGAACACGCATAGCATCGAGTCGCTGATGTTCTGGGTTGCCGTTATCCTGATCGCACTATCAACCTGGACATTGCTTCGCTTCTCGTGGCTGATGGCTTTTCCTCGTCGCCACATGTCCGCCCGGGCGGGCCGGGTTGCTTGACAGGTCAATGAATCCTGCAAAAAACAGCTGTTGCAGGCACCACGGAAAGGAATAATGGTGACGTCCGTGTATAGAGAAATTTTTTCCCTCGACTACCATCTGCATTTTTTTCCCGCTCTTCTTTGGAACCGTTTGCGTCGACGAGGTGGAGACGGGACCACGTTCGTGCGCATGGAGTATTCTCTTGTATTCGTTTTCTGCTGCATTCTCGCCATAACGGGGATACCCAATGCGCTGGCGCATCATTCCGTACTTGGGTGGGTTGTCGGAGGTGCCGGCGTGGCCGGCATCGTGGCCATGGCCGTCTTCAGTATTCGCTCATGGACGGGGCCACCTTCTTACGACAACTTTCTCACCGGTGTATTCTTTTTTCTGCTTGTACTGGGTTTTACCGCAGGGGTGTTTGCCGGAGCCCTTGAACACTCGCTCCTTATTGGTCTGGTGGGGAGCATTGCCGGTCTCGTTACGGGATACCTGCTGGGAATTTTTGCCGGTCTCGTGGTGCAATATCTCGGCTGGCTTGCGGTGTGGGTGAACCTGGTGGCAGGCTTGGGGGTTATCGGCCTGATCGTGCTGGATCTGGTGCTGTTACTTGGCTGAGATGGACTGATGGATAAGGCGTAAGGGAGCCCAGGGCGAATTCTGGGGAGTATTTTATGGTGCAAGGATGAAGGATGAAAAAGACAAGTATGAAGGATGAAAAAGACAAGTATGAAGGATGAATTATGAAGTATGAAAAAGGCGTAAAATAAGGACTTAGGAAGGCAGCGGGGATTGCCGACAATGAAGGATACGAATGATTTGCGGGGGCGGACGAAGGAATTTGCGATTCAGGTCATTAGGCTGTATTCGTCGCTTCCCAAATCCGCGGAAGCACAGGTGTTGGGCAAGCAGGTTCTCCGCTCCGGTACCTCGGTGGGCGCCAATTACCGCGAGGCCTTTCGGTCCCGTTCGAAAGCTGAATTTACGGCCAAGATCGGGGATTGCCTGAAAGAACTCGACGAAACCAGCTATTGGTTCGAGTTACTTGTAGAGGCAGAAATACAACCGTCTGCAAACTTGAACGCTTTGCGAAAAGAATGTGACGAACTACTGGCCATATTTACTGCGATTGCAAAGAAGTGCAAGCAGGGTGTAAAAATGGGCTAGTGCACTTTTCATACTTCATAATTCATACTTCATACTTATTTTCAGCGATTGCCAAGAAGTGCAAACAGCTCGACAAACAGGGCTAGTGGTAGTTTAGATAGTTATAACTGGTTTTCTTGACTTTTTTCATACTTTCTACTAGTAATTCATCCCGGTCTTATAATTTCTTCTGTTTCGACTTTTTTTCATACTTCATACTTCATAATTCATACTTAGATTTCTATGGAGGGTAAACATGAAGAAACTCACGGTATTATGTGCTGCACTTGGTATTCTGGCGGCGGCTCCTGCCTTGTACGCGGACGAAACACCGCTGCCGAAACCGGACGTCCTGAACGAGGAGACGGTTTCCACTTCCCAGCGGCTTTCCACCTATGACGTTTTGGTGGTAAAGGATTTCGCCAGCGACGGGGTCGCCTATGAAAACATCGACGATGAAGAGAAGCCTACCGTGGACGCCCTGAGACCGCTCATCGTGAAGAACCTCTCCATGAGCATCGAAGCGGAGATGAAGAAAAAGAAGCTGTTCAAGAGCGTGGCTTCCGCCTGGGACGGAAAAAGCAAGGCGGTCATTCTCGAGGGGGAATTCACCGAATTCAACGGTGGCAACCGGGCACTCCGGTTCTGGGTCGGTTTTGGTGCCGGCAAAACCTACCTGGCGGCAAAGGGCAGGCTGGTGGAGGCCGGTTCGGGGAAGGTGCTGGCCACTTTCGTTGACCAGGAGACCGGCTACAAGGGGGTGGCGACCATGGAGAGCTTTGAGGATCTCTTCCCCCACCAGGCCCAGAGCCTCGGCGAGCATGTCGGTAAGTTCATCGAGAAGCTGTATTGAGGCGGATGGCGCTCTTTATGGTGTAAACGATACACAGAACCTAGGGCCTTCTTAGCGTGACCAGCGGCACTCATGGGACAGTTGTGCTTTGCAGGCCTTAGGTTTTTTTTCATACTTCATAATTCATCCTTCCTACTTGCCTTTCTCCTGTCTTAATTGAAAAAAATTAAATGGTTTTATTGATTTATTTTTGGTAAAAAATTGAACAGTACTCATAAATAAGTTTCGGCCGTTTTTTCTGTATGTTGATTATGGAGTTTTCTGATGGGCCATGGAACGGGAAATAAGGAAATTCAATAAATGAAAGCCGTTTTGTCGGGTGTTCCGGCAGGCGGCTTTTTTGTTACCGCGTTGTTGGCGGAAACAAAGTATGCAGGATGAAAAAGAAGACAGAAGTTTTTGCTTTTTCGTCATACTTCAAACTTGTCTTCCAAAATGGAGTCTCAATGAAAAAACTTCTTTTGATTCTGTTCCTGCTCAGCGTAGGCGTGGTGCTACCGTCCTGCGGCGGTGATTCTTCGCCTACGCCGCTTATCGTCCCGGTCAGCGGCTGGATAATCGGGGCGTCAACCGATAGCGTGACGCAAGAACCCACAGTCAAGATCCTGAAAACCGTCAACGGCGGTGCGAGTTGGGTGCTGCAGACACTCCCTGACTCTTGCGTCGGCTTTACCGGGAACGACATCAGCGCGGTAAGCCATGCGGTTGCCTGGGCCGCCATCGGCGATTCGCAAATTTTGGAGGGTGGCATCCTGCATACCGGGGACGGCGGTGCAACCTGGACACTGCAATCGCTGCCCGACGGCATGGGCAATCGGCACATGAAGAGCATCAAGGGGGTGAGCCCCGCGGAGGCCTGGGCGGTGAGCATTCGCGGCGACGTCCTGCACACCACCGACGGGGGGAACCACTGGGATATCGTCGAATTGAAAAGGGCCGACGGTACCATCATTCCGGTCCAGCAGGTAAACCGGTTGGATGTGACGGGAAGGGATATTTGGATCGTCGATTCCCTGGGCGGCAATTACGGTGTTATCCACTCGCCGGACGGCGGCGCAACCTGGCGGCAGGAATACCTGCCGGAGCTCGGGCAGGGTGGCGGGTCCCTGGCCATTTCGGCGTTCGATTCGCTCGTTGCCTGGGCTGCGGTGAATTCGGAAGGGTACCTCTGGTCGACGAGCGACGGCGGGAGCTCCTGGAGCAGAAGCACGGACTCCATTGCCGGAACGGCGGACTTCGACGATATCTGCGCCTCCAGCGCCAATGTTGTCTGGGTTGCCCAGAACAACGGCCTTTCCAGTGGCGGCGTGGCTGCCCGCGTTACCGTGACGGACGGCGCGTTCGAGACGAATTCCTTTTCCGATGTGAACTATACGATGGAAGGGATCTCTGCGTTGTCCGACAATAGAACGGCCTGGCTGGTCGGTATGAAAACCCTTTTTGCCGCTGCCGAGCTGCCGCGCGGCGTTATCTATCATACCCGTGACGGCGGGAAGACCTGGAAGCAGCAAAGTGTCCCGGACAATGCGCGCGACGTGAATTTCTGGAAAGTTTCCTTCATGGGGGCGCGGCGATAGCGGCGGCAATGTTTCGTTTTGGGTTATCTAGTACGAGGTCATTATGAGGGTAGTCATTTTATTTATGCTCGTTACGTTTGCCGCAACTGCTGCGTATGGTGAAGTTTACAAGTGGCAAGATGAGAATGGAATGCACTTCACGGATAATGCTCTTTCCATTCCACAGAAATATCGAGAAAAAGTCCTCGGAGAAACGCGACAAGACAGTCGGATTCAACAATCAACTCAACCGATGCCACTGACCAATAAAAGTTACCAAGCAGTTGGGAAAAGAAACCCGCTAGCAGGAAATTCTTTAGGTCTCCCTCAATATCCCTTGCCATCAAAGAAAAGCCTTCATAAAAACACCAGTTTTAACAAAGCATTATATAAGCTTGAAAGATTTATAACCGTAGTGATGCTGATAGGTGCCGGTATTCTTTTGCTCTGGCTTTTTACCCTTGTTGACATTATTAGAAGCGAATTCACGGACTCATCCAACAAAATTATCTGGATTTTCTTGGTACTTTTTCTGCCGCTTTTAGGAATGATACACTGCCGGGGCTGGCACCCGTTCGTTAAACACAAAGTGTGACAGTCACAATTAAGAAAAATATTGTTTTCGCAGGCCCTTTACCTTGAACTAAAGTTCCGTAACCTGTTAATAATACTCAACC
>JAQUHN010000155.1 GCA_028683555.1 Geobacteraceae bacterium
GGGCAGCACAACAGCCCGCGGCACGTAGCCCCGTGAACGGCGCAGAAAGATAGGCTTGCCCTGAAAGACCCGGATCACCGAATCATCGCTACGGACGTGGATTCCCCGGTCATGGACCAGAAAGAAATCGGCGATTCCGGCCAAGCGCTCGCGGGCCTCATCATCCCGGTAGGCAATGGGCTCGTCGGAAAGGTTACCGCTGGTCATTACCAGGGCCGGAAAATTCCCCCGCAGAAGCAGGTGATGGAGCGGCGTAGAAGGAAGCATGACGCCGAAATAACCGTTGGCCGGAGCGACCAGCGGCGCAAGCGGGTTCCCTTGCCGCTTGCGAAGCAGCACAATGGGCTTCTCCGGGCCTTCCAGCAGCCGCTGCTCCATCCGGTCAAAATGGGCATATCCGGCCACCTCAACGATGCCGGACGACATGACCGCAAAGGGCTTTTCGTCCCGTTTTTTGCGCAGCCGGAGTTGCCGCACCGCAGCCGCATTGCAGGCATCCACCGCAAGATGATAGCCGCCAAGCCCCTTCAGCGCAAGGATCTTTCCTTCTTTGAGCAGGGCAATGGCCATGTCCAGGGGGTCGCCGGCGACTCTGCCCCCTACAGCATCGATAAGCTCGAGACGGGGTCCGCAGACCGGACAGGCAACCGGTTGGGCATGGAAGCGGCGATCCAGCGGATTGCCGTATTCGGCCCGGCATAGCGGACAGAGGGGAAACGGGGCCATGGTGGTGAACGGCCGGTCATAGGGAACACCGGTAATGATGGAATAGCGCGGTCCGCAGTTGGTGCAGTTGATGAAGGGGTACCGGTAGCGGCGATCAGCAGGATCAAACAGCTCCCGGAGACAATCGGGACAAACATCGCCATCGGGAGCGATCTGGATGCTGTTTTCCCCGCCACCGCTCGCCAGAATGGTAAACGCTGTCTCTTCCACCGTGGCGATTTCTGCGCTGCCTATCGAGGTGATTACCGCCAGGGGGGGAGCCTTGTCGCGCAAATCGTGGAGAAAAGCGTGCAGGCACTCTTCGGCCCCCTGGACCTCGAGAAATACACCAGCGGGGGTGTTTCGCACCCAACCGGTCAACCCGGAGCCTACCGCCAGGCGATAGACGAAAGGCCGGAAGCCAACTCCCTGGACAATACCCTGGACTGTTAACGAGATTCTTTTGATCGTGGCCTGACTCCGGATACATGAAAACTGAACGAGGGAATAAAGTTCCGCGTTACCCCTTCCGGGTCCCGGAAGCGAGCCATTGGTACCAGGCCTCCATCCCTTCGCCGGTTTTGCTGGAAACGTCGAATATAAGGATATCGGGATTCACCTTCCGGGCCATTTCCTTGCACTTTTCGGCATCGAAATCCACATGGGGAAGAAGATCCACTTTATTGAGCAGCATCACGTCGGCGTTGTGAAACATGGCCGGATATTTGAGCGGCTTGTCCTCACCCTCGGTTACGCTGAGAACGACGACTTTGTGGTTTTCGCCCAGGTCGAAGGAGGCCGGGCAGACAAGGTTGCCGACATTCTCGATAAGGAGGATATCCAGGCTATCAAGTTCGAACTCATGCAGGGTATGGCTCACCATATGGGCATCCAGGTGACATCCCGCGCCGGTGTTGACCTGCCGTACCGGAACCCCGGTGGCTGCGATCCGCACGGCATCATTATCGGTCTGCTGGTCGCCCTCGATAACGGCGAACCGAAATTTCTGCTGCAGGTCGCGCAGAGTACGCTCGAGGATGGTGGTCTTGCCGGAACCGGGAGAACTGACCAGGTTCAGGACAAAAACACCTTTGCGAAAAAAGAGGTTTCTGTTTTCCCGAGCCAGTCGGTTGTTCTTCGACAGAATATCGGTTTCGACGGCAACTTTTCTGGCAGTTTCCGTCTCGCCGTGGTTGTGGGAGTGCTGATGGCCATGGTCGTGCGTATGATCGTGGTGATGATCGTGATCATGGTCGTGATGATGGTCTTCAGGGGAACATCCGCATGTAATGCACATGGATTCAGTCAACCTCCATTTCTTTCACCCGCAGCTCTTCACCGGAAATGATGGTAACCCGGTGACCAGCGCAGGAAGGACAGCTGTTATAGTAGGATCGCAGGGGAAATTCGGTGGAACAATCGCCACACCTCCCCCTGGCGGGTATCTGTTCGATAATCAGACGTGCTCCTTCCAGCAGAGTCCCCCTGGAGCAGGCCTCGAAGCAGAACTCCACCGCTTCCGGGACAACGCTGCTCAACTCGCCGATCTGCAGAACGACCGCCGTAACGCGCCGGCCACCGGCGCTGCTCTCACAAATGTCTACCACGCCCTGGGTTAGGGATAATTCGTGCATAGTTCCGCCATGTTCTGTGAAATTAATGGTATCGTGCCGTCTGATGGGACATCGGGGTAATTGCTGTTTCCTTTTTGTATACTAGCAAATAGCGAGACATTAATGAAGGCCTAAATTTACTGAGAGTAAAATTATTTTAAAACTGCCACCAGTACCCCCCTCTGCAGCCACTCAGCGACTAGCGGCGCGAAATATCGCCAAGGCGGTTTTACCGTCGTTTATCCCGCCCTCTGCCACCATCCTGACAGCATCCTGCAACGGAACCCGTACCGTTTCGATGTCCTCGTAATGCTCCGGCTCGGCATCCCCCTGTTGTAAGCCGGTGGCAAGAAAGAGATGAATAGCCTCATCGAACACCCCGGGTGATGGATACATGAAACCAAGGGATTCGAGATTTGCGGCAACAAGCCCGGTCTCTTCGAGAAGTTCGCGCTTGCCGCACGCGGCAGGATCTTCCCCCGGATCCAGCCGGCCGGCTGGGATTTCCAGCGTCTGGCGATCCACTGCCGGACGCAGCTGCCGGATAAGGGTAACAGTACCGTCTTCATGGAGCGGCAGGACCCCCACACCGCCAGGGTGTCGGACTATCTGGAAAAGGTGCCAACCCTTCTCGCCAATCTTCACTTCCATCTGTTCCAGATCCACCACCAGGCCTTTGAACAGGATTTTTCTGTCTCGTGTTTCCATTCCGGATAGTCTCCTAAACTTGTCCGCAGATCAGCCACACGGCAAGATTATTTTCACCATAGCGGGAACCAGCAAGGTTTTTGCCGATTTCCACATGTTTGATTTTGTTTTGCCATTCTTTATGCTATTCTTTCACTATACTTCGGCAATGAAGCTCCTTTTCCATTTTACCTACTGGGGATACCTCATGAAAAATCGAATATTTATTGCCTGCATTTCCACGTTAACCCTGGCTGCCGGATGCACCATGTTCACTGCCTGGAAGTCGATTCCGCCACCGGGAGGCTGCGATCAGTGCCACACCCAGCCGATCAGCAACAACTGGCAGTTGGCCTACAAGGCGCCGGTGCTCAGTGATGAAAAGGATCGGAAATACTTCCAGACGGAGAAATACAACCTGCCGCCCGCTGAAAAGCCGACCTCGTCCCTCGAAGTTCGAAAGGTTGCGGACGAGAACTGTTTCGAATGTCATCGAACGCCGACCCCCGCCCATAAGGGTCGTATGGGACGCTTCCACCACTGAAAAGCCAGCAAACCTTCAGAGCCCGTGGCAGGTAAGCCGGTTTCGTACCGAAGCGTTTCTTCCCGGGCTCTTTTTCAACCCTCACTACCCTTTCTCTGTACAGCTCCGGGCGACAGCCAGGCCTTCTTCAATATCGCTGAAAACAGCCAATGATTCCCTATCTTGCTGCCGCTCCGGGCAGCTCAGTTCAACGAGCGCCCGCAGCATGAAAAAAAACCATTCGGTACTATCGTGCATCGGCTGGATTGCGTGGGTGTGAGCAAGATAGTTCACCGACCGCACCAGGATGTTCGGGTCGCGCCCCTGTTCGACAATCCGGCTCACATGCTCGCTGGCACAGTGATAGAACCTGTCGGAAAGCCTTATGATCCTGGCGACATCCACCGGCCGCGCGTCCTCCAGGGTTTTCCGGGCGGCATCGAAGCATGCCGCCCGGAGTGACTCATAATCTAGTTCCACGTATACCCCCTCAACGCCTGCACGCTGGACACTAGTCCTGCAGTACGCTCAGCAGTTGTTCAGGAAGACGCTTTGCCTTCATGCCCGGACCCACGCAGACCAGGGTTACCTTTCCCGCAGTCAGCAGTTTCCCATCAAGAACCCGCACTACCTGTTGACCGAGTGTGAACGAAGTTTTGCCAACTTCCAGTACCTCGGTGTCGACCCTCACCAGGTCGTCCAGCCTCGCGGGCGCCTTGTAGTCGATCTCCAAGCGCACCACCGGAAAAACCATGCCCTGCTCCGCCAATTCGCTGACTGAAAGCCCCCGCTCCCGGAAAAACTCGGTTCTGCCCCGCTCAAAAAAAGCCAGATAGCGGGCATGATACACAACTCCACCTGCATCGGTATCTTCATAATAAATTCGAAATTCCATCACTATCCTTTCCTGGTTTCGTCTGCGCATCGAGCCGCTAAACACAGCTGCAGAAGCACTAAGCCGTTTCCTGACCCCGTACTTCCGTACCATACAGCATCCCAACTGTCAAAAAGAAAGCGTAGTCCGCTGCCCTGCACAAAGAAGCCCGCACAGGCGGGCGTGTTTCTGCAGGGTGACGCAATGCTGCTATTCGCCAATATCCTCATACCAGAGTTCCGGATTCCCGGCGATGAAGGTTTCCATAAGCTGTCGACACTGCTGATCATCTGCTAGCACCAGCTCCACGCCCCGTGACCGCAGGTACTCCTCCGGCCCCTGGAACGATCGGTTCTCCCCGATCACTACTTTCGGAATCCCATAGAGCAGCACCGCCCCGCTGCACATGTCGCATGGCGAGAGGGTCGAATACAGGGTGGCCCGCCGGTATTCCGCCGCTTTCAAGCGGCCGGCATTCTCCAGGCAATCCATTTCGGCATGCAGCACCGCACTCCCCCTCTGGACTCGTCGATTGTGCCCCCGTCCCACTATCCGGCCATCAATAACCAGCACCGATCCAATTGGAATACCCCCTTCTGCCATCCCTTGCCGCGCTTCTTCGATCGCCGCCTGCAGAAATTCATCCATATATGGCTCCTTTTTCACCTAGATCTGTTGATTGCCAGCATGATATCACACCTAATATGCTGATATATTTAGCTTATTTAGGCCTCATCGAATAAGCCGGCATAGTCGCGAGACGCTTGTCTTCCACCGCTCCGCCGACTGTGAAATGATAGAGATCCTGATAGCAATTCCCCCCTAGACCGAGCAGGCCGTGCAGTGCGTCATCAAAGAAGCAGCCGATCCCGGTGCCCCGCAACCCGGCGGCTTCCGCCTCAAGGTACAGCACCTGACCGATCATGCCGCACTCCCAGAAAAGTCGCGGATAAAACCATGGGCCGAGATTTTCCAGGGGCCGGGAGAACTCTGCCAGCATGCCGATACTGAAACATCCCTCCGCGGCAATATCCTGGTAACAGGAAATTTCCATGGCGACAGCACCTACGTCAGTCGCGCTCAGGAGGTAGAGATCCAGGCCTTCGGGACAGGATGCCGGTCGTTGCCAAAGAAATTCCACATCAACCGATTTCCGCAGTTCCTCCAGTCGTTCCCGGTTACGGAGCAGCAGGTAAAGACCCGGAGCAAGACCGTCAACCCGGTGTACGAACAGTACCAGGTCAATGACGGGTGGCCAGGCAACCAGGTTGAACGGTGGCATTGCCGATCGGGCAACGGTTCTTGCCAGCAGACGATAGAAAGTAACAAGCGGCATGGAGCTGATTCCATCCATGGCCACCGCGCTACGCCGCTGTCGGATTATTCGGCGGAATGAGCCGCTGCCAGCAGTCACATGTACTTCGTCTGCCGGCGCCTCCCACAGTGGATAGTCAGGATACAGGAAAGGCTTGCGGGAAGCCTGGGCAACCTGATCGATTCTCTCCCAGTCCCTGTTGGATGAACTCAGTCTGTTGGGAATACCCTGCCACGGAAGTCCGTCGAACTGCTCCACTATATCAAAATTGTGGGAAAGATGGCCCGTCATCGCGCCACGGGGAAAGATGGCTAGCAGGCAGTCTGGTACTTCGGCCTCCGCACCAGCTTGACTATCTACGCCGAGCAGTTTGCCGAGCTGATCGCTCCCTGGCGCATCGAGCAGCTTTGCCTCCCAGCCGAGCGCAGCTGCGGCCAGCGCAACCGCGCCCAAGGCGTGACCGACATCCAACTGACAGTAGCGGTAGGCCCGCTCACCGTATTTCCATGACTCTCGCCAGTGGATCGAGGTAAAGCCAAGAAGTATGGTTTTGTCAGGTAGCTCCTTGACAAGCTTTTCCCAGATCTGACAAGGAATTTCTACCCGCACCTCCAGTTCGTGCTCTTTCGGGGCATAGTGGCAGATCATCGGTGACGTACAAAGATCCGCTACTGCTCCACAAACAAGATAACATTCAGTCGGATGGAGATTTCCGCTCGACGGATTGATGCGTAGCGGCCAACTGACACCGTCGGCAGACTTCCAGGCCGATAGGGCCATGCTGTCGTAAAGAAGTCTTGAAATGCTTCGTGAATCCAGTGAAGCAACAGCAATTTCGCTGTTGCAGGAAAAGACCGAGTCATACGACGGATCGTCCCCCGGCGGGTCTATGTCCAGCTGAATTCGCGGAGCCCCGGCATAGCAACGGAACGCTTCCGGCTGCGTTGCCCAGTCCATCCGCCCTGGCCCGCGGGCATATTTTTCAAAGCGGTGTTTTGTTGCCTCGTGATAGGCAATAACTGTTTCAAGCTGGCTAGACATCGATTGATTTTCCCATCAGACTGACGTTTCAGCTATGCAATTCTTTGTACAATGCAAATGCTGCTTTTTTCAAATTATAGATATTCACGATGATAAAAGAAATTTACCGCACCTCTGGCAGGTATCTAGACTCGGAAGCTCCGATTTGCTCATCAGAAAGTAGTTGGTTTTCTTTACCGCTTCACTATCGGTAGTACCGTAGCACAAGCTCTTTCTCTATTTTCATCGCATCCCATACCAAGACCTTTTATATTCCCAGACTTTCTCATGTATTTCTTTCTACATCGCTCAACAAGTATGGCATAACAACTATAACGCATTTTTTCGGCTTGTTCGGTTAATTCGCAATTTAGCATGTCTACTTCATGTGTACCCGGTTTCGTTACGCAACAAATCGGATTTTGGTCGATATGACCCGATGTTTCCACCGTTCTTGAAACTAGGCATAGAACAGCTAGTCAGCAACTACATCAGTTTCAATATCGTTGTATCGTTTGATGATTAAAGGTGAGGCGGAAGGTGTAGTTTGGAGGAACAAATATCTGTGCACTTTTTCGATTTGCACAAAAAATAGGCTTTCAAAATTGACTTATACGGGGTTTTTGGGGCGAAAGGAAGGTCATTACTTTTGCTTGAGGTCAAAAACGCCGAAAAGCGATTTTTGACCTATTGTTGTCTAAATACAATTTACCGAATATTTATCCACTCCTTCTTGCCCCGGTTTTTGCCATGAGCACCAGGTACCGGTCATCACCGGAAACTGGCAACTTGAGGTGAATACACTCCATCACCTCAACGCCCTGCTCTGCTAGTTGCTTTTTTGCAGCAACAGCCTCTTCTTTACCATCCCGGCCCTTCATGGCAATAATACAGCCTTCATCTTTCAGGAGCGGTAATGCCAACGAGACGAAATAGGCTAAATCGGCAAAGGCTCGCGACACAATCCAGTCGAAATGCGAGGCATAACTTTTTACCAGTTCTTCTCCCCGAACATGGAGTGCGGTAAAATCACTGAGATGGAGAAGCCGGGCTGCATGGCGCTGGAAGAGAATTTTCTTTTCCACGGCATCAACGGAAACTATCTTGAGCTTGGGCAGGACAATTTTCAGCGGTATGGCAGGAAAGCCGCCACCGGAGCCGAGATCGAGCAGTGAACCATACTTGTTGACACAACCGACCAAGGTCAGGGAGTCGGCAAAGTGCTTGAGCACGATATCCCGATCATTCCTGATCGCGGTGAGATTAATCTTTCGATTCCATTTCTTCAGTTCATTGCTAAAAGTGGCAAAGCGACCGAGATTGTTGTCGTCAATCTCAAGTCCCAAATCCGCCGCGCACTGCCGAAGCAGTTCCGTAACCTCGCTGCTCATTTTCCCCTGCCTGATTTCAGGGCCACTGCAAGGATTGATATCGCCGCAGGCGTAACTCCCTGGATGCGGGATGCCTGACCTAGGGTGTCGGGCCTGAATTTTATCAATTTTTCCCGAACTTCAGTGGACAGGCTGGCAAGTTCAGTGTAATCGAAATTATCCGGGATTCTGCTCGATTCGAGCTTTGCCGATCTTTCGACTTGCTGCAGTTGCCGATCGATGTAGCCCTGGTATTTAATCTGTATTTCAACCTGCTCTCTTACCACCTCCGGTACTGCGGCACATTGCGGATCGATACTCTTAAGTTGTTCGTAGGTAAAATCCGGTCTGCGTAATAGCTGCTCGTAGGAAATGGCATTCTGCATTCCGCAAAGCCCATGCTCTGCCAGAAAGCTGTTGTCTGCTTCCGAAGGGGTAACCCGCTCGGATCGCAACCGGGCCAGTTCATCCCCAATCATCTTCAGTTTTTTCTGAAACCCTCGATACTCTTCATCTTGAACGAGACCAACGGTATAACCCTTCTCTCGTAGTCGTTGATCGGCATTATCCTCTCGCAACAGGAGCCGGTATTCGGCACGCGAGGTGAACATCCGGTATGGTTCTTTCGTTCCAAGAGTCACAAGATCGTCTATGAGCACACCGATATAGGCGTCACTCCTACCGAGCACCAGAGGATCTTTACCCTTTACCGCCAATGCCGCGTTTATTCCAGCCATGAGACCCTGCGCTGCGGCTTCTTCGTATCCGGAGGTACCGTTTAT
>JAQUHN010000156.1 GCA_028683555.1 Geobacteraceae bacterium
CTGGGAAACACCCCCGGCTCGCATCGCCGACCTGCTGTCTCTGTTGCGGCGGGTAGAGGGAAGCTTCAGGGTACCCCTTGTTCCGCCGGGAGCAGCATCATGGGCCGGTGAGATGGAAAGCCAGGTTTCGGCGTGGCTCATCATCGCGGACCGCTATCTCGGCTGGATCGAAATCCTGGCCGAAAATCCGGAAGGGGAGAGTGCCCTGCTTGGACCGGAGGCAATGAACGCCATCCGTGAGGATCTGTCTTATGCGCCATCGCTCTCCGACCTTGCCGCCGGCCGGGCCGAATCCATCCCGATCCTCACCTCAATCCGGGAAGAGTCTGCCGTAAAGTCCGGCCCAATCATGGAATGGATCGACCGTGTTATCGATGCTTTTAAAAGATCGCAATGGCTGGCCGGCGAAACGCTGGGAATGGCTGAGCAGCTCATCGGCGATGTGCGGGAGTTGTCCGCGGAGATGGACATGGGCTTCCTCTATGACCGGGAAAGAAAGCTGTTTTCCATTGGCTACAACGTTTCCGCTGATCGACTGGACAGCTCTTTCTACGATCTGCTGGCCAGTGAGGCCCGATTTGGAAGTTTTGCGGCCATTGCCCGGGGCGATGTTCCCCTTGAACACTGGTTTTCCCTGAATCGACCCTACGGCGCGATCGGCCGGAGCCGGGTGCTGCTCAGCTGGACCGGCACCATGTTCGAATATCTGATGCCGCTGATTTTCCAACGTTCCTATGGCAATTCGCTCCTGGATAAAGCAGCCAGGGAAGCCGTGGCGGTTCAGATTGCCTATGGCCGTAAATGTCGGGTGCCGTGGGGCATTTCCGAGTCGGCCTTTGCCGACCTTGATATCAACAAGACCTATCAATATAAAGCCTTCGGTGTCCCGGCGCTCGGTTTGAAGCGCGGCCTGGAGGATCAGCTTGTTGTTGCCCCCTACGCCACCCTTCTGGCGCTGAACGTTGCACCGGAGGAAACAGTGCAAAACCTGAAACGATTGGCCGGGCTTGGACTTTTGAGCGACTACGGTTATTACGAGGCGATGGATTTCAGCCGTCAAAAGCATCGTGACGGCGGGCGCGGCGTGATCATTGAAGCATACATGGCCCATCATCAGGGGATGGGGTTTCTCGCGCTTACCAATTATCTCCATGATAACCCGTTTCCGCGGCGTTTTCATGCCGATGCGCGGGTGCGTGCCTATGAACCCCTGCTCCAGGAGCGCGTGCCGAATCTTCCACCTTTACACCTCATTTCCACGCGGGAGAGAGTGCCTGTATTGCTGAGTGCAGACGCAGTTGCGCCCGTCACGAGCACCTTCACCACGCCGCACACTTTCAGTCCCAGGAGTCTGTTGCTCAGCAACGGCCGCTATGGTTTGATGGTCACGAACAGTGGCGGCGGCTACAGTCAGTGGGGTGACCATGAAATAACCCGCTGGCGCTCGGATCGTACCTGTGATTCGTGGGGAACGTTCTGCTATATCCACGAGACTGATGCGGACAGTTTGTGGTCCACCACCTACCATCCCATTGGTGGAAAGGTTGAATCATATTCCGTTACTTTCGCCCTGGACCGGGCAGTTTTTCAGCGCGACGACAAGGGTCTATACACTGAAACGGAGGTAACCGTCTCGCAGGAAGATGACGTGGAGATTCGCCGCATAACACTGGCTAACCGCTCTAGTCGTGTTCGTCATCTTACCCTCACCAGCTATAATGAACTTTCCATGGCTCCGCACAATGCGGACCGGCAGCATCCTGCTTTCAACAAGCTTTTCATTCGGACGGAAGCCGTGCCTGAACAACAGGCACTTCTCGCCTACCGGCGACCCCGCAGTGAAAGCGACCCGTCCCTGTACGTGGCACACCGCCTTACCTTTGAACAGTCAGAGCATGAATCTTTGCAGTTTGAAACCGACCGGGGTCGCTTCATTGGCCGTGGAAGAACCCTTGCCAATCCGATGGGCAGCATTCAGGCACTCGGCAACACCCAGGGTTTTGTCTTGGATCCGATTCTCAGCCTTCGCCATAGCTTGACTCTGGAACCGGGCCAGGAAGTTCATGTTTCCCAGGTTCTGGCAGTTGGCGAAACGCGTGAGCAGGTCTTGGGACTGATGGACAAGTATCGTGACCCGCATGTCATCGATCGGACGATAGATTTTGCCTGGGGTTTGGCCCAGCAGGAATTGCAGGTATTGCACATGCTGCCGGACGAAGCCCGCCGATTCCAGCAACTGGCAAGCCACCTGCTCTATCCCAACCCGCTGCTGCGGCTGCCTGCCGAACGCCTGGCAGAGAACCGCAAGGGGCAGGCCGGGTTGTGGCCCTACGGTATTTCCGGTGACCTGCCAATTGCCGTGGTAACCATCAAGGAAGCACGTGATATCGCCCTCGTCAGCCAGATGCTCCTGGCCCATACCTACTGGCGGCTGCACGGATTGAGCGTCGATCTGGTAATCCTCGATGAGGAAGCGGGCGGCTACGAGCAGCCGTTGCGGGAACGACTCGAAAGTCTGGTCCGGATGCGTTTCCAGTATGCAGGGACTGACCGGCCCGGTGGGATTTTCCTGCGTAGCGCGGCACAAATGCCGGAGGAAGATCTGCGACTGCTCAAGTCTTCCGCCAGCATAGTGCTGGTGGCGGCACGGGGCACGCTGCCCCAGCAATTGGGCATGCCCGTGGAAATTCCCGGGATTCCCGAACCGCTGGTCGCAAAAGGTGTTTTCCGTGACCCATCAGCTCCTCTCCCCTTCATGGAATTGAACTATTTCAATAGCCTGGGTGGTTTTACACCGGATGGTCGTGAATACGCAATCTATCTTGGTCCCGACACCCACACCCCGGCGCCCTGGGCAAACGTCATTGCCAATCCAACTTTCGGAACACTGGTTACGGAAGCAGGATCCGGTTTTACCTGGTATGGTAACAGCCAACGCAATCGACTGACGCAGTGGTCCAATGACCCGGTCATTGATCCATCATCCGAAACGGTCTACATCCGCGACGAAGAGAGCGGCGCCAGTTGGACGCCGACCCCGGCGCCTATTCGCGAGGAGACCGCCTATCGAGCCCGCCATGGGGCGGGATATTCGGTTTTCGAACATAACAGTCACGGCATCGAACAGGAACTGACGGTTTTCGTTCCTGTGGATGAGAACGGGGGGGACCCGATCAAGCTGCAGATGCTGCGGTTGAAGAATGACACCAGCCGGCAACGCAGACTCTCGGTAACCTATTATGTCGAGTTGACCCTTGGCGAGCACCGCGAGTCCTCCCAGATGCACGTCAAGACCCATTGGGATGACGAAGCCCAGGCCCTGTTCGCCTGGAATCGCTACCACCCCGAGTACGGGGAACGAATTACCTTCGTAGCCATGAATCAGCCGGTTGATTCCCATGGCGGCGACCGTACCTCCTTTATCGGGCGCAATCGCTCGCTGGCTAACCCGGCGGCGATGGAACAGCTCAGGTTGTCACGACGGACCGGGGCGGGATTGGACCCGTGCGCGGCACTTCGGGTCATCCTTGATCTGGCTCCCGGCGAGAGGGGAGCGATTACCTGTATGCTGGGCCAGGCAGAGTCGCTGGAGCAGGCCCATAACCTGGTTCTCGCATACCGTGAAAATCAGGCAGCGGCGATTGCGCTTGATCAGACCAAGGCATGGTGGGATGCCTTTCTGGGAACAATTGAAGTGCATACACCCGAACCGTCCGCGGATCTCCTGGTCAATCGCTGGCTTCAGTACCAGAGCCTGAGTTGCCGGCTCTGGGGTCGTTCGGGCCTCTACCAGTCCGGCGGCGCATTCGGTTTTCGCGATCAACTGCAAGACGTCATGGCTTTTCTCTATACCAACCCCGACCTGGCGCGTAAGCAGATCCTGCTGGCGGCAGGTCGACAGTTCAAGGAGGGGGATGTCCAGCATTGGTGGCACGAACCTTCCGGGGCAGGAATCCGCTCGCGCATATCCGACGACCTGCTTTGGCTTCCCCACGCTGTCGCCAACTACGTCAGGGCCACCGGTGATTCCGCAATCCTGGCGGTGGAGATCCCATTCCTCGATGCTCCGACGCTGGCTTCTGACCAGCACGAGATATTCTCTACTCCGGAGGTTACTTTAGAACGCGCTACGCTGTTCGAGCATTGTCAACGTGCGGTAAGCCGCGGACTGACGAGCGGTCCCCATGGATTGCCATTGATTGGCACAGGAGACTGGAACGACGGAATGAACCTGGTGGGTGCCGGGGGCAACGGGGAGAGCGTGTGGCTTGCCTGGTTTCTCTGTGATCTGCTGCAGGGAATGATCGAAATGTCAGACCTTTTGCACCAGCCGGAACTGAGCCTGGGCTATCAGGCTGAGCGGAGTGCCCTGATCCGACGGGTCGAAAAGGCAGGCTGGGATGGAGAGTGGTATTTGCGGGGTACCTTCGATGATGGCAGCCCCCTTGGTTCCTCGGCAAATATGGAGGCTAAGATCGACTCACTGCCGCAATCGTGGGCGTGGCTCTCCGGCGTTGCCGACCCGGAACGTGCGGAAAAGGCCCTGGAATCGGCATGGCGGCACCTCGTCCGTGAGGACGAAGGGCTGGTACTGCTCTTCGAGCCGCCCTTTGATAAAACGGTGCCCTCGCCCGGTTACATCAAGGGCTACCCTCCGGGAGTTCGGGAGAATGGCGGCCAGTACACCCACGCGGCCATTTGGCTGGCCATGGCCATGGCGCGGAAGGGGGACGGGGAGCGGGCGGTGAAAATGCTGCGTATGCTTAACCCGATCGAACATGCTCGAGATCCGGAGTCGGTCTGGAATTACGGTGTTGAACCCTACGTGATTGCTGCCGATGTCTACCGGTTACCTGGACGAATCGGCCAGGGAGGGTGGTCCTGGTATACCGGTTCAGCGGCGTGGATGTACCGGGCCTGGGTAGAAGAAGTTCTAGGCTTGCAGGTGCGCGGGGAGCAACTGCGGCTAAATCCGGTTATACCTGCGTCATGGGAGCGCTTCAGCCTTTGCTATCGTCATGGTGAAGCGATCTATGAAATCCGTGTCGAAAATCCAAACGGGTGCGAGCGTGGCGTCGCCTTGTTGGAAATGGATGGTCGACGGGTGCGCGATGGAGTCATAGAGTTACAGCGGAGCCTGGTCAAACATCAGGTCTTCGTCAGAATGGGTGACCCTGAATAAGCGGAATCGGCCATGAAATGCGATCAAGCATGGAAGGTCGGGTTTTATTGTGTGGATCTTGTGTTCAAACTGTAAAGTCCGATAAAACAGGCCTTTTCAATAAGGAGAAAACATGTACGTTAAGCGCGGAAAAGTAGTACGGCATACGGTGAAGAATGAATGGGGTGCCGGCATGGTGGTAGAGGTTAACGACGGCCGGGCGACGATTCAATTCAGTGATGGGATACTGAGAAAAATTGCTGTTTCCCATTTCTGTGTCCTGCAACCGGCTGACCCGGCTTCATATTTGCCGCCACCCGATAAAGTCCTTGAAGCTAAAAAGGTACGTGCTGTTCGAAGCAGCAAGAAAAAGCAAAAAGAACCGGAAGTTTGATCAACGCATTGAGTTCTGGAAAAGAATCATTGAGACTAACTCTTTTTGATATTGATACAGGTAATTACCAGTTATTTTAGGTTGCGCAGTATCTCAATAATCAAAAGGAGTAATTGTCAAACTATATTTGAACTTTGCAACATTTCATTCTTTTTATACGTTTCTATCCGCCATTAATTATTGGTCGACTGGATCCAGTGTGAGAAAATATCTGGGGCAAAAGGCTTTAAAATCAATGGCATGAGTTTTGTTGGCAGCTTTAGAAAAAATATTTGGGTTTTATTGCTTGCCTTTAATCACCGATAACTGTTACAGTAAAGTCACTCGGTAAATATATCGGGGACAACTAACAAGTAGTATCAGGAGAAAGTAAGCACATGGTAAACGGAACAGTAAAATGGTTTAATGACAGCAAGGGTTTTGGATTTCTGGAGCAGGAAAATGGCGATGATGTTTTTTGCCACTTTTCCGCAATTGAAGGCGACGGATTTAAATCCCTTGCTGAAGGTGATAGCGTGACGTTTGAAGTAACCAAGGGTCCGAAAGGGCTACAGGCCGCGAACGTACGTAGAATCTGAGCATCGTAATTTTTTGATGCAAAAAAGCCCCGGTATTTTCCGGGGCTTTTTTGTTGGAAAAAGGCCTTTATGCAGTTGCCGTGCTTCTTTTCGCACTGCGTTATTTTGATAGTTTTATAGTCATATACAAGAGGTGCTTCCAGGACGATTCCCTGGCCTGATCTTTTGTTCCGAAGACTGAAAACTTCATTTTCTATTTTCGAAAATTTGCATACCCTGGCGTGAAAATATCTTTTTCGGGCCGAATGCAGTATATGTTCAAAAGGAGTGTTGCGATGGCAAAACCTAATTTCAAATTTCAGAAGCGTCAGAAAGAACTGGAAAAGAAAAAAAAGAACGAAGAGAAAATACAGCGCAAAATGGATAAAAAAACTGTTCAGCCAACTGAATCTCTTGATGAATCTCAAGGCGAGGAGGAGACTCGGTAATTTATGCCGCGGCATGCAAGATTGGGAAAGCGCTCAATAGAGATTTTGGAGAGGACGTAGCTGTTGGTCCTTACTAAGATATGGGCTTACCCACTTATCCTCATGACCTCAAACCCGGTACGCTTGGGGACGCAAAAGGGGACACGTCTCAATATGTAGCGTTAGAAAGTATTTAGATTGACCCCCCTTTTTTATTTTCGTAGCCTTTGCTCTGCTCTTTCTGGATCGTGCGTAATATGAATGCCTATTGCCTGTCGTGCCCCTGCCTGTAATCCCTGCCTTGATTGTCCTCTCTGTCCTTGCCTTGATTATTGTCTCTGTCCCTGTTTTGATGATGGTCACTGTTTCTGTACCTGATCTCTTTCGGCCAATGTGATCTCGGCAGATTCGTCCAGGGTCCGTTCCTGGTGTTAGAGTAGCGCCAGTTGTTGTTATGGTAGTAATAGTAATATCCGTTCTGATAGTAGTATGGGTCTGTACCCAGTTCAACAACTGCCGGAAGAGGAGAGACCGTTACCCCCCCGTAGCCTCCGGGGCCTGGTGAAACAACGCACGCCGTGAGTGTGAACATCGCGAATAACGCGACAAGAATTAGACTTTTCATTAGCTTCCCCTTTCGTTCGTTTTGCCCATTTCTTCAAGGCAGCATACGATAATTTTACGACTATTGTTCTGAATAACAACTACACGGCAGAGCTTGATCTCATTGCGGGCATTGCGAGGCGTTGGCTGTCCGTGTAAAATTATGAAGTGAGGTCACCCGTGAAAAGTGGAAAAAATACAGCAACTGAGGCTGCCGTAGCTCTGCCAAGCGGAACTTTCACGGAGAAGAAGATTCACCATGGTAGGAACTATGTAAATCATTGTTTTGGTTTTGGTGTTGCTGGGTGCTTTGCCCACATGGCCCCCATAGCCGAAATTGGGGCTACTACCCAAGTGGCGGGATTGGCATGATTTTGATCATTGTGTTGCTGTTGGGCCGGTTGTAGCTGTCTGAATTGTCTGCAGTCATATGCGAAATAGTTCATGGAGTTCAGAACGCAGAGTGGCAGAGATTCAACGGCTATTTTCCTGTGCTCGACAGTGCATAACCAGGGGCAGTTTGAGGAGTCCGTTTCCGAAAGGTAAAGAAGGAGGTGTAATAGCTCATGTCATTACTTCACGTGGTAATTGTCCTGATTGTTGTTGGTTTTCTTCTTTGGCTTATCAACCGATTCATTCCAATGGCAGGATCCATAAAATCGATCTTGAATATCGTTGTTGTCATTGTTGTAATTTTTTGGCTGTTAAATGTTTTTGGAATTTTAAGTTCCCTTTCCTCTTTTCACGTGGGGAAGTGAGTAGCCGATATTGATCTTGATCAATGTCCCAAGGGAAAAGCCGATAATCGACGTCGCTATCAAGATAGCGGTTCCCTCTGATAAAAGGAAAGAGGTCTTTCAAACCTTCAAGGCAATACTCTCCCAGGTTCGGCGTGAGCAGGGCTGCATAAGCTGCAATAGCTATGTGGATGTGGAAGCTGAAATTAAAGGAAGAGTAGAAGACCAGTGAAGACTTGAACACCCATCTGAGGTCCGTCCATTTCGGTGTCTGATCGGAGCAATGAAACTGCTCAACAAAGAACCGGAGATCAGGATCAACACCATTGCGTCCACGGCGGGAGCGGAGGCGATAAAAGCGGCGCGAGGGTAATGGAAGAAATGACGGCGATGGGTGGAAATGGCTCGGCAGTGGCATGAACCAGCCGTGAAGAAAGGATGATTCGGAAGCAGGAATAACCGGGTATTCCGGGGAAGCTGTTCTCAGGGGTGTCACAGGACATCAACGTTACATTTCTTGAATGCTTCCGTACAACAACAGTGGTCCACCAACAGAAAGGAGAAAGCATCATGGTAAAATTGAATCGCATTATGAAATTCCTGGCCTGTTTAGCGCTGATAACCTCATTCATGGGGTGTGCGGCCACGCGGACACATGAAAGCACCGGCGGTTATGTCGATGACACTGCAATCACAACCAAGGTAAAAACCGCAATCTTTACCGACTCGGATCTGAAAGTCTTCCAGATTAATGTCGAGACCTTCAAAGGGGTGGTTCAGTTAAGCGGTTTTGTCGACTCGCAAAAGATGGCCACAAAAGCCGCAGAGGTTGCCCGCGGGGTATCTGGTGTCGTATCGGTGAAAAACAACCTGATAGTGAAATAACTGCGACGGCCTGTCCGGGCAGCAGGTTTTGATGATTCCCA
>JAQUHN010000157.1 GCA_028683555.1 Geobacteraceae bacterium
GAACGGGTAAACTGCTGACAAATCGATCGTTGGCAATTAAGCCCGAATGGCGGAACTGGTAGACGCAAGGGACTTAAAATCCCTCGGAAGAAATTCTGTGCCGGTTCGATTCCGGCTTCGGGCACCAATTAAACATTTTATACAATCCAATGTAGTACTTAAGCCCCTTGAAAATAGGGGCTTTTTTATTGCCTATTGTCTTTTGTAGTCCATTCTGGTATGGCTAAATCCAAGAGTTTTGGGGGCGGTTTTTAGATGCAAACGCCCCCAAGTAAAAATAGATGCCCCCAAAACAGAGGAAAAGCCTATGCCTAAAAGGATTATGCCGCTTACAGACATTCAAGTAAGGAATTCAAAACCACAAGACAAAGAGCACAAGTTGTCAGATGGTGGGGGAATGTACTTACTCGTAACACCTACTGGCGGGAAACTCTGGAATATGAAATACAAATATGGGGGCAAGGAAAAAAGGTTGTCTTTCGGTGCGTACCCTGCGATCACTCTTGCCGATGCACGGCAGCGCCGGGAGGAGGCAAAGAAGCTTCTTGCCAATGGTGTTGACCCTGGCGAAACAAAAAAAGCCCAGAAAGCCGCACAGGGTGTGCAGGACATAAATACCTTCGAGGTCATCGCTCGTGAATGGCACTGCAAGTTTGCTCATACTTGGGTTGCCAGTCATGCACAGCACAAACTCGAACGGTTGGAAAAAAACGTTTTTCCATGGATAGGCAAGCGACCAATCAATGAGATCAGCGCACCAGATGTGTTGGCGGTATTACGTCGAATGGAATCCCGGAATATTCTGGACACGGCGCACAGAGTTCGTTTTGAGTGTAGCTCAATATTTCGTTATGCAGTAGCCACCGGTCGTACAGATCGCGATCCTGTCGCTGATTTGAAAGGAGCATTGCCACCAGTCAAGAACGGCCATCACGCTGCACCTACAGACCCCAAGGCCGTTGCACCACTTTTACGGGCGATTGATGAGTTTCAAGGCTCTTTCGTGGTTAAGTGCGCCTTGCAGCTTGCGCCGATCTTGTTCGTCCGGCCTGGAGAGTTACGGGCAGCTGAATGGACAGAGATTAACTTGGATTCTGCTGAGTGGAACATACCGGCTGAGAAAATGAAAATGAAAGTTGCTCACCTTGTGCCGCTCTCACATCAGGCAGTTGAAATATTGAAAGAGCTGCAACCGCTTACAGGCCACAGCCGATATGTATTCCCCAGCCATCGTTCACCCCTGCGCTGTATGAGCGAAAATGCCGTCAATGCGGGTTTGCGGCGCATGGGTTTTGAAAAAACAGAGATCACCGGTCACGGATTCCGGGCAATGGCGCGTACTATTCTTGATGAGGTCTTGCAAGTCCGGCCTGACTTCATAGAACATCAGCTTGCGCACGCGGTCAAAGACCCGAATGGCCGAGCCTACAACCGCACGGCACACCTGATCGAACGAAAGAAGATGATGCAGCTTTGGGCGGATTATTTAGACGGGTTGAAGACTATGGTGTAAAGTGAATATGATCTTTATTACGCGCGAATACTATTGTTGATTATTCACTATTATTGATGTTCACAATACAGAGGTTTAAATGAAAAATAAATGGAATAAAACACAATATTTGGTCACAGAAGTGGCACAAAAACTTTGTTGCGACCCAGTTGACGTTATTCAATATGGAGCATTAAATAAACTCAAAATTGCTGCCTGTATTAATATTGAAAAGGAGAACGTAAGAACATATTGTCTTTATGAAGGTAATTATACTTACTCAAGCGGTTATTATTATGTTTGTCCTCAACTTATTAAATATTTCGAATCATTGGATAGCTTAGATCATGTTGAAGCTGTTGATATTATACCTACTAACACTTACAAGATTGATAAATTTTATTTCTACTTAGTAAGTCATTATATTGATCTATATGACAAAAGCAATTATGCAAATACGATTGAGGAAGAACATTGCTTTTCTGGAGAATTATTGTTTTTAGATGCTGATGATGAAGGAGATAACTATATAGATTCACATACTATTGCAGGTATGAAAGAAAAGATAAAATTTGGAAACAAATCAGAGCAGGAAGAAGATACTTCTAATCGCAGCGTTAGCTTCGTTGCTTCTCCTTGTTATGATATTTATTACACTATTAATAAAAATAAGCTAATAATACTACGTGACGATTTGATGCAGTTTTTTGAAAATGAAGAGCAGTTTCAGGATGAGATTGAATCCTATGAAAATTCTAAAACCTATTTTCAGAGCGATGGGGTAGCTGGTCAAAAACTGAGTGATTCTGATCAGAAAACAGCTCTCAAAAAGGGTGGTAAACCAAAATTACCACTCTCTGAAGCAGTCGAATGTTTATATAAAACGCTATTGGCAGAAGGAAATACTGAGATTCTTCGACCGGGAAAAATCGTGGAATTTCTGAAACGAATGAGGGATATTACAAATGAGAAAGGGAATAGGAATATAAATGATTATATAGCTGAGAGAATTGAACGGGTTAAAATTGCCCCTTCGAAATATACTATCTTTGTAATAGATAAACCTATCAAAAAAGCTAAAGTTAGCGAAATATCTTATAAAACTACAGAATATTATGCGAATGACGTTTCAAAAATTCTCACTAAATTGCGGAAGGATTATCCCCTTCCGAAGTAATTTTTTTGTTCCATAACCTATTTATGGAATTCCAAAACCCCGGTTATAGAATATTGGACAGTATAGAACGATCTCCAACGTAGTTAATCCTTGTTGGAGGTCGTTATTTATGAAGTACACAACACCACCCCCTGAAGCCGGCAATGTCAGTTTTTCCCCAAAAATTGACAATCCCGATGTTTTTTTCCCTACTCTCTCTGAATCCGTCTGTGTACGGTTGTCAGCTTTAAAAAAATCCATTGTAGCATCTAGCAAGATCATAGCACCACTCCCTGAAACCGGCTATGTCCGGCTCCCCGCAGTACTCGCTGTAATCCCAATTTCAAAATCAACATGGTGGAATGGCGTCCGTGATGGCCGCTACCCAAAACCAACCAAAAAGTTCGGCCCTAGAATTTCTGCTTGGGACGTTCGTGACATCCGTGCCCTCATTGAAAGTGCGGCATGAAAAATCACACCCTTGCTGAAATCAACAAATCGATTCCCTATATCCCAGCGCTCAGACCATACGTAGGGAGTATTGCTGCTTGCATACTTATGCAGCAGTTAGATTATTGGTTTTCTACCAAAGAGGGAAAGCCATTTTATAAATTTTTAGATAAGCAGAAGAGTGAGAAGCCACACCCAGCATATAAGCTCGGTGACAGCTGGTGTGAGGAACTGTCAATTTCATCTGACGAGTTTAGGTGCGCATTCGACAGAATTGGATACAGGTACAGATCATTTAGCGAGTTTAAAAAAGCAGTAGAAGTGGAAAACCAATTTCAAGGACTTTTTTATGCCTCATACCACGACAAAATCAAGGGACTAACCTGGTATCTGAGAAACCACGGTCTTGTAGATGCCCTGCTCTTTGAAATATTTGTTCGTAAATCGGGAAAGTCCATTTACGTAGATGGGCCTTCCCCATCTACGGAGATAGACAAAGCCCACTTACCTAAATTGGGTAAGTCCATCCCGAATATAACAGAGAATACTACAAAGACTACTTCAGAGAACACAACAACAACTGAAACCAGTGTTGTTGATCTTTTGGCTACGCCTGATAAGCAAGTTCTCTCTGCTATGCTCGGTATAATCCCTTTAGCCGATCACAGTCCACGGCTTACCAAATCAATATTAGCGGCTTTGGAGGCACACGAAGAAGACTATGTAGGCAGCAACATTAAGTACTGCCTCCTAAAGCATAGAATTGCCGAGGGTAACAGCTTGGGCGGGATGATTGTAGAAGCGCTGTCATCTGATTACGCAAAATCGACTCGAAGCAGATTAGCCGAACAAGCTGAAGCAAAGGTACGCACTGATGAAGAACGTAAACTTCAGGAGAAACAAGAGAAACTTCGAACCGAGTCCAAAACTGCTGATGATATACGATGGTGTGAATCAGAAGAAGGAAAGGCTTTTTCTAAAATATTATTCCTTGACGACTCTTGATGACGTCGAATTCATTCTCTTGTTTTGAAAAAATGACACTGCAAGATAAAGGGAATGAAGTGTGGTTGATGTAACTGTCTGTAATCAATGAGTATAAACCGAAGTATTTATAACAGAATGAAGTGAGAAGACTGCAACATATTGAAATTAAGCATGATTATCCGAAGTACAATTCATAACGTGTCGATATTACGATTTAGCGAAAAACTTTCGGAAATTTCATGGTCGTAAAATATTAAATATCAGAAATTTGTGAAATCAGTCTTCGGAAATCAAAATTAGGTAGGTGTAAACATGGCAAATGACCTGATTGAATTCAATGTTATCAAAAATGGAATCAGGAAAATCAGAGACAGGGCAGAAATTGGAATAAAACGGATTACAGCTGATTTCCTGGTAAGTAACTTTTTTGAAGACATAGAAGTAATGAAAAAAAGGGGCTATCGCTTCGATGAAATATTGGATGAATTAAATATTATGTTGGCCGAGGCTATTCCTGACAAGGCAGAGCGAAACAAAATGTTTGCAATCAAATCAGGCACGTTAAAGGTCTACATGTCCCGTAAACGCAAAGAGATAGCCGAAGCATCAGCAAAAGCAGTCAGTGAAAAGCAAGTCCGAAATAAATCGGGCAAAAAAACGACATCTGAGACTTCGATGCCCAAAGAAGCTGAAAAAGTAGTTAAAGCGGAGGCAACACTGAAATCAATTCCTGTCGGGAATGTACCAACAGGCAGGGCAAAAGCAACAGACCTCGACAGAGAAATATAACATTAAAGGAGAAATTGAAATGAGCAAAAAAAATGAAAGCATCGCTAGACCAATAATAATGGTTTCTGGAGATAAAGGTGGTGTGGGAAAGTCAACTGTGTCTGTGAATATGATCGAATGGCTTCTTGGTTTCGAAGAAAGGATCAACTTGATCGATACTGACCTTACTAACCCAGACGTATATGCAATTTATAAAAAAGAGTCACGGGTTAATACCATGCCACCAGAAGAAATAGATATCGACGAAACAGACGCAGGTGGTTGGATTCAACTTGCAAAATTTGCAAATAACAATCCAGAAACGTTGGTCATAAACATGAAAGCAGGAAGCAAGTTGTCGCTTGACAAGTTTCACGACAATGTAGTCGGCATGTTTGAAGCAATTAACAGGCCGCTGATATTAATATGGGTTTTGAATATTCAGAGGCAATCAGTTGTGTTGTTGCTAGATGCCCTGGAGAATCTTCCGAAATTACATTCGGTCATCGCGGTTAAGAACCTGAAAAACGGCTTCGAGAATGAATTTTTCCTGTGGGACCAAAAGAAGAAAACAAATGAAACACTGTTGAAGGCGAACATTACCGAAATCCTTTTCCCGCGCGTGCATGCATCTATATCAATCAAAGTGATAGATGAAAAACACAGGATCAATGATTTACTGAACGACCCAACATACGATCAGATTGACCGAGCTAATCTTAAAAAATGGCACGAGCAGGCCTCACGATCATTTAACAGCATCAAAGAAATGCTAGCACTTTAGGCTGGGAGACAATTATGCAATATCTGAGAGCGCTTGATAAGCCTAAGAAGCTCTATGCAATGCTGTATGGTTCTGAAATGCCGCGTGGTGTTGAAGCGTTCATCGCCATGTATTGTCAGGCCTATGATTGCAATCCCGATGATGCCGCGATGACCCGCCATATACTCGATGCACATTTGGTGCACCGCCTTGAGGGAATACCTTCAAGATTTAGCGAACAGGTGAATACGGCCTATTCGGAAATCAAGGCCGACATTATTGGAACGGCAAACATAAATGCACGGGAGCAATATGACCAATTTGATTTTGAGTTTAGACAGAGTGCAATGGATATCGTTGAAAAGGTTGCAAAAGCAGCTAACAGAAAGGCACCCGAACGCTTTAAGCTTTTGATAACAGTGGCATACACGGTGCTCACTGTGACAGTTCTGACGGCCATACTAGCAATGAGGTATGGCTTCAATGAACTTCACATAGTGGGTGTAATAATACTTGTAGGGATACTATCATTTTTCGGCGGAATGCACGCAAAGGAGTAAGTCATGTCACGAAAGAAATCGCCTGGAGTTCAGATACAAGTTCGTATTCCAAAGACAGCACACGATGAATTGTCATATGAGGCTCGGAAGAAAAGAAGATTTATGGGGCAAATTGTATCAGACGCGTTGAACGAATATTTTAATCCATTCAACAAAGAGAACCATGAAAAGTACACAAAGATTCAACTGGCAACTACAAAAAGAGACATGATTGCGATGAACAACAAGATGGATATCATCCTAATATTTCTTGAAGAATTTGTAAAAACGTATTTTTACAATACAAACGCTGTTGAGTTCGAAGACGATGGTGCCAAGTTTGTTTTGAATATGAATGCGACTGAAAGGTTTGAACAAATGATGGAGCGCATGTCTTCAAATATTCTAAGTGGATCACCGAACATCATTGACAAGCTATATTTGTCAAAAACAGTAGAAGAATGATGGAATCAACACACCACTAAACTATCGCACAAGTAACTAATCTAAAGGGCATTAGCCCAAACCTCTAAAGGAGCAAGACATGAAAAACTATTCACAATTTATAACAACTCTCCACGATGATAATTATCCAGTTGGTCACCTTGGGTACGGAACACACTATTCAGTATTACGAACAACATCATGGTTCGATAGCTGTAGATTACCGCTCAAAGAGCCGCAGATTCAAGATTTAGCAATCATTTGGGATAAAGATCGTGATAAGCGGATTATCGATTTTGTTGAGCACCTGTACATGAAGAATTTATTAGCACCTGTCTTGTTTGTTGGAGAAAGCACCGGCCATCTAAGTGTTATCCTGTCACCTCTGTTCAAAGTGAAATCTAAGGAACATGATTATGAAGTGTTTGTTTCCTCGATCATTGAATTGGCAAAAAATCAATTTGAACCCTGGACAGCAGAAGTACGCGTATTTGGAGAGACTTTAGCGGAATTTAAAATAATCAAATCATCTAGCGAACGTGTGGAATTGTACCTGAATAATATTTTCATGTTGTGGGATCTAGGATTAAAGGACTTTAGGCTTGGTTTAAGCAAACCGGAATTATATTCTAGGCCAGAAATTGAAATAATATAAATTTAACAAGCTCACATATTGTCTCACAATCCCCTCACCCTGCGGGCGGGGGGATTGTGAGCCTTAGAACAATCATCAGAGCAATGTGAACATAGCCAAGGGTTTCAAATAGTAATGATCGTGAATTTAATCAAAATAATGTGAATGGCGTTTGTGAACTTACGTCTGCTGTTTGTGATTAAAAACCAAAATAAGAGGAGGCTTTTTATGTTTTCAATAAAAGTTAATAATTCAAGGATAGTTGTAACATCTATGTACAATACTTTATTTGTGGCAGAAGCTAAGAATATTGATGGGAAATGGAGTGAAACTGCCAAAGCGTGGGTGTTTGATGTCAGAGATGAACAGCGTGTACGGGATTTATGCATGAAATATTATGGCACGGATGGTGTTGTTAATGACTTATGCACCTTGAAAGTAAAATGGTTAGAGGATGAGAAAAGTAAAATATGCAGCGCGATAACTGTTTATGGTCGACCTGTGGCAAAAGCTAAGGGACGATACACTGGAGCAACTTTACAGGATGGCATTGTATTGATTGAAGGGGCATTTACAAGCGGAGGAAGTTGGCAAAAATGGGTGACTTACGTTGATGGTGGTACAGAGGTTCTAATCCGAAGTTTTCCACACATGGCTGCCAAGGATTTGATATCCGACCAATCGAATAACATAATTTATTCTATTGAAGTTGAGGAATCGCCCTCAGAGCATGATGCATTGAATGCAGAAAGGGAAAGAATCATTGAACGTCTTGCTGAAATTGACAAGCGGTTAACAGCTTGAAATACGGTAGACTTTAACTATTAGAAATCTCTAGGATCATATGCGCAAAACATGATTAGTTAGTAATTGAATGCCGCGATTGAAATAACGAGTATTGGGAGCTACCATTCTGGAACTCCAATATTAAAGTCCGAAGGAATTAATCTGATGATAGTAACTGATATAAACCAATACCGGCTGGATCGGGAGGAAGCCTTAAATGATGCACTCAATACTCCTGACTACGTGTTCGAACTCCATGAGATCAACATGGCCTTAGCTGATGGGGAAGTTTGGCTGGAGTATGCAAGGCAGGCATTATATCCACCGTTGCGTTGCATCAGAGGTGGAAGACAATGATTCGTTAATGCGATGATCGTACGGTTCACCACATGGATCACCGGATAGGTGGCTGAGTGTAAAGTTTCTAGGTACTGAACGAGTAAAATAAGCAAAAAAACAACATCAAACGTTGCTTTACATGCTTGTTCGGTGCATAAAAGGGGCTCATGATAATTTCTCATTATATCAATGACCTGCAGACTCAGGGAAAATACTGTTTCAGCGGAGTGGAGGCGGTTCAGGCACTTGGTTCAGGCGTTATTGCTACTCGTGCGGCACTGCGCCGCTTACGGCACAAAGGCGAGATTGCCATGCCGTTTCGGGGCTTTTACGTTATAGTGCCTCCAGAACTGAAAACCCTGGGATGTTTGCCTGCCAACCAGTTCATACCTTCGCTGATGGCTCTCCTGGAAGAACCATACTACGCGGGACTGCTCACCGCAGCTGAACATCATGG
>JAQUHN010000158.1 GCA_028683555.1 Geobacteraceae bacterium
GTCTCGGTGCCGTCCGTAGCCTTCCAGAACAGCGGCGATCCGCACTTGGGGCAATAGTACCTTGTCATCCCCCGACTCGGCTACTGCGAGTATAACTGCACTCTCTGCGGACAGGTTTGTCCCACCGGCGCCATCCCCGATCTTCCGCTGGAGGAGAAAAAGCGGCAGGTGGTCGGCAAGGCGGTGCTGGACAAGAATCACTGTCTGCCCTTTGCCAAAGGGGTCAACTGCATCGTCTGCGAAGAGCATTGCCCCATTCCGCGTAAGGCCATCCGTGCCACGACCGAGCAGGCCATCGATGCGGCGGGGCGCCCATTCGTCCTCCGCAAGCCCTACGTGGTGGATGAGTTATGCAACGGCTGCGGCATCTGCGAACATGTCTGCCCGCTGGAAGGGAAGTCGGCAATCGAGATCTTTGCCGTGCAGGACAAAACACCGCTGACGGCGGTGGACGTGGAAGGTTCCGGCCCGTACTGATGGGCCTGTGCAGCGGTACTTTTCACTTGCGTTAGCGGGGTATTTGGATTACCCTGTAGCGGATTCTGGGCCACTGAGAGCCCGTTTTTTGGAGGAAAAATCAATGCCGCATGAACCCGGTATGACGAAATTTCAGACAGACCTTCGTCGTCATCTGCGGGAGCAGAATATCTGCGATAATCTGGTCCACCTCATCTGCGAGATAGCCGAGGCGGGCAAGTATGTCATCAATGCCATCAGGACCGGCGATCTGGGCGTGGCGGGAACCTCGAACCTCTACGGAGAGGAACAGCTTGCCCTTGACGTGCTGTCCGATCGCATTATCAAGAAACGGCTTATCCACTCCGGGGTGGTGTGCAGCATTCTTTCCGAGGAAATGGATGAGGTGCTCACCGTCAAGCCGGAGGCGGACGGCCTCTATTCGGTCGGCTACGATCCGCTGGACGGCTCGTCCCTGGTGGATGTGAACCTGGCCGTGGGAACGATCGTTTCGATCTTTGCCGGCGGCAACCTTCTCCAGCCGGGCCGCAAGCAGGTGGCCGCGCTGTACATTCTCTACGGTCCTCGCGTGTCCCTCGTCTATTCGGTCGGCAAGGGCGTTCATGAATTCACCATGAATCATCTCATGGAATACACCCTTACCCGGGAGAACATCACCATGGCGCCCGCGGGGAACATCTATTCACCGGGCGGGTTGCGCAATAAATACGGTGAGGGAGTGGAGAAATTTGTCCGTTACCTTGAGGCAAAGGGGGCAAAACTCCGCTATTCGGGCGGCGTTGTCCCGGACATCAACCAGATACTGCTGAAGGGCAAGGGGATTTTCATGTACCCTGCTCTGAACGGTTCTCCCAACGGCAAACTGCGGCTGCTTTTCGAACTGAACCCCATGGCATATCTGGTGGAACAGGCCGGCGGGGCGGCGAGCAATGGAACGATACCGATTCTCGATATCGATCCGGATGGCTATGATCAACGGGAGCCGATCTTTATCGGCTGTACCGAAGACGTGGCGAAGGCGCTGGAGTTCCTTAACGAGGAATAAAGGCCATTTCAACAATGTTTAACACCAGCTTGGTGCGGAACCGGGGTGAACGGAGTTCCCACCGGGGTCGAGAGGTTTGTAAAAACGATTATGTCAGAACAAGAAAAACCGCAAAGGCTCTGTAGCGAGATTCAACTTTTCGATTTGTGCTCGAAAGAGACCTGCTCGAAGAAAAAAGGTCGTTATTGTACCGATGAAGCCCTGCTCGAAAAATTCGAGGCCATCAGCCACGAGGAGGATTTTTCGGCCGACCAATATCTGGCAGAAGAACCTGAGGATGACGGGGATGACGAAGAGTATCCCGGTTTCGCGGATGATTATGACGATGACGAAGAGTATGAGGATGAGTCCTGAGGTAGAAGCTATCGTCCTGACATGGGTGAAACGAAAAGGCCGCTTTCAGTAAAGCGGCCTTTTTTCGTGCCGAGAGCTGTTGTTATTTGGATCTGTCCAGGGCGGCATCGATCCGGCGCACCTCTGCAAGCGCTTTTTCCATGGCTGCCACATGGGCTTCGTCGGCGGCCATCATGGCAGTGAAGAGCTTGGCGCATGATTGGTCGGCGAAGCGGGCGGCGGTATCCATATGGAAACGGCTGAATTTGGCTTCCAGGGTGATGGAAATATTCAACGCCTCTTTGATGCCGGGGGTGGCTTTTGTTAGCCAATCAAGTGTTTCCTGGGCCATGGTCAGGTGCTTGTCAGCTTCCTCCAGGGTCAGGGTCATAGCTTCAATTGACGGAACGAGGGACTTGATAGCGAGCCGGATCTGGTACTCGTGATTTCGTTCTTCCCCTGCGGTTTTTTCAAAGAGACGGCAGATGTCGCGGTTTTCCCGGTATGCATCGGCGAAAAGATCGTAGATTTTCCCCAGGACACCCTCGATTTCGGCGCACTTGTGAAGCGTGTTGAGTATCTCAATCGGTGGTTTTGTTCCCATACTATTCTTTTCCTCCCTAATTCGCCTGGTGGCTCTTCCTGCCACCGGAGCCGCCAATACCGTGTCTTATAGCATAGCCTGGACCAAAAAACACGGAAATAGCTTGGGAATTGCATGAGACTGTGTTAATTTTGCGTCATGTCGGAACGTCCTCTGCTCATTCCCCTCTTTTCTGTGATCGCCGGACTTGCGGCGGCAAACCAGTGGCAGTTTTCCTGTTCAGCTTCCCTTCTTGTCGTTCTGCTCGGCGCATGCCTCATGCTGGTGTTTTTTGCCAACCGGGTCTTATTCCTTTTGGTGCTCGCGCTCTGTTTTTTCATGGCCGGCGGCATGGCCATGGAACCATTTCTCGCGCCCCATTTTCCACCGGATTCGATAATTCACTGTACCGGCCAAGAACCGCTGGTGGTTGAAGGGGTGATCGATAGCCGTCCGCTATGGCAGGAAACCGGCGGCAAGATATACCTGCGCGCTGTCCGGTTTTTTCGGGGGAAAACAGCGGACGCAACGGTCGGCAGGGTACTGCTCACTGTTGCTGAAGGCCATGCGGAGCTCTTTACGGGTGATCTGGTCCGCTTCGAGTGCCGGATCTCCCGGCCGCGCAATTTCGGCATCCCGGGGGAATTCGACTATGAACGGTACCTGGCTTTCCGGGAGGTCTATGTCACGGCATATGCCCGAACCGCCGACCAAATGATTCTCATCAGGAGAGGTGTTGCGTATCCGCTGCAGAATATGATGGACCGTATTGCTGCTGATTTGGGCAGCCGGATCGGCAGGCTTCTGCCCGGCAATGAGGGAGCCGTCCTGCGCGCCCTTCTGTTGGGCGAATCGAGGATCGTGCCCCGGGAAATCCGGGAGCTGTTCGCCAGAACCGGCGTCAGTCATATCCTCGCCATCTCGGGTTTTCATGTGGGTGTGGTTGCCTTTTTCCTCTATTCCCTGTTGTACTGCGCGGCACGCTGGTCCCAATTTCTCCTGCTCCGCGTCAATCTCCGCAGCACGATTCTGGTCCTGACGATCCCGGGCCTGCTGTTCTATCTCTTCTTGTCGGGAGCCGCACCGGCTACAGTGCGTTCGGTAATCATGATTTCCGCCTGTGTCGGTGCGGTCCTCCTGCAGCGGGAAACCGATCCGATCCATTCTCTTATGCTGGCGGCCCTGCTGATTCTAGCCTGTTCCCCGCCCGCACTGTTCGATATTTCGTTCCAGCTGTCATTCCTTGCCATCTGGGGAATTCTCGCTCTGACCCCGCTGCTCATGCATCCCTTCCGGAACATGCCGGCGGGGCTGGGGCGAAAGCTGCTGCTGTTTCTGATGGTGTCCATTGCCGCCACCGCGGTGACGCTGATCCCGGTGGCCGACAGTTTCCACCAGCCGACCCTTACCGGAGTGCTGGCAAACTTTTTCATCATCCCTCTCATCGGCTACGGTGCGGTGGTAACCGGTTTTTCAAGCCTGCCCTTGCTCCACGTTATTCCGTCTGTTGCCGCACTGCTCCTTCTTATCGCCGGTTTTCCGGTCTATCTTTCGCTAAAGATCCTTACCTGGCTGGACACTATACCGTTGTTGCCGGTATGGGGCAGTAATCCTTTCGACCTGCCACTGCTGGTTACCTTTCTGGCCGCCGTCACCTTTCTTGAACGAAGGGTGCGGGTCGTCTGCTGTTGTCTGGTAGTTGCCGCCTTCATCATGATACGGGCAACGATTCCTGCCCCGGAAGCAGGGAAGTTGCGGCTGGATTTCTACAGTGTCGGCCAGGGCGAAGCCAGCCTGATTACTTTTCCCGATGGCAGGCGGATGCTGATCGATGGCGGCGGGAGTTACCGGGCAGGAGGATTTGATCCGGGAGAGCGGCTGCTGGCGCCGGCACTTCGGAACAGGGGGGTCAAGCGGTTGGATTTCATGGTCCTGACCCATGCGCACCCCGATCACCTGAACGGTCTGCTCTACCTGGCTCGCAACTTTCCGGTCGGCGAGTTCTGGGAGAGCGGAATCCATGACGGGAACATAGAATATCTGGCGCTGAAGAGGGTCCTGCGGCAAAAGGGTGTTCCGGTGCGCAGGATACATGCTTCGTCCGGACCGATAGCCATCGGCGCGGTTACCATTGAGCCGCTTGCACCTTGGAACACCCCAGCGCTTGCGGGAATGGCCAGCAGTGGTAATCTGAACACTACATCGCTGGTGTTTCGCCTGCGTCTCGGCGAATTCTCCGTTCTTTTTACCGGTGACATCGGACATGGTACCGAACAGCGGCTGCTTGCGGAACCTTCCGCACTGCGCTGCACGGTGCTCAAGGTTGCCCATCACGGCAGCCGGACTTCTTCCACGGAACGTTTTCTTGCAGCCGCTTCGCCGCAGTGCGCGCTCATCAGCGCGGGGTATGGCAATCGTTTCCGGTTGCCGGCGGCGGATACCCTGACACGCCTGAGGCGGCGGGGTATCCCGGTCTACCGGACCGATTTGGTGGGAAGCATAACCGTTGCTTTCGAGAATGGCGGCTGGTCAGTCGACACTTTCCGCAAAGACCGGCATTTTCATTGACAACATTCCGATTTCTTTGCTACTTTGTGGTCCGAATAGATCACCTTCTTCAGCGGTATAGATGTGAAAAACGGTGCTCGGGGTATGCTGGATGGAAAAGATTCTGGTCGTTGAAGATGATCGCTTTTTTCAGGAAATGTATTCCCACCTCCTCAGTGGCGAAGGGTATGAGGTCCATACCGCTGCTTCGGTAAGCGAAGCCATGGGGCTTCTGCGGAAGCAGGAATTCCACCTGATAATTACCGACCTGGTCATGCCGGGAGAGAGCGGCATGGATCTGCTGTTTCAGGTCAAGCGGCACAACCTGGACATCGACGTAATTATTGTGACCGGCAACACCAATGTGGAGTCGGCGATCCAGGCACTCAAGAACGGTGCCCGGGACTATCTGCTGAAACCGGTCAATCCCGATGAGTTCCGGCACACCGTGGCCCTGAGCATGGAACAGCGCCGGCTGCTGAATGAGAACATCGAGTTGAAAGGTCTTGTCCACCTGTTCCAGGTCGGCCAGACAATCGCCAATTGTCTCGAAATTGAGCGGCTCGGGACCCTGGCAGTCGATTCCTTTGCCAATGAGCTGGCCACGGACCGGGCGTTGGGCATCTTCCCCGACGAAAACGGCCGCTTTTGCCTGCAGGAATTGCGCGGCATCGACTTTGAAGAGGGTGAGTTCCTTGCTGAGACCTTACTTGGCCGCTATGCGGAGAGTACCGATCCTTCCTGGGTCAGGGAACAACTGGCTGACTTGCTTCCGCCCTCCGCCCTTGCCGCGAGACCTTTTTTACAGGATCTGGACGAAGTACTCATCCTGTTCGTCCGTACGAAAAAAGTTCTCCAGGGTATCGTTGCCCTGTTTCCTCCGGAACAGGGGTCTTTGCCCGTTAACGTCGAATTGAGGAATCTTCATTTTCTCCAGGACCAGTCTTCGCTTGCCTTTGAGAATGCCGCACGGTTCGCATCGGCGCGCAATATGCTTTATATCGATGAGCTTACCGGACTGTTCAATTACCGCTACCTCGACCTGGCGCTTGACCGGGAGTTGAAGAGGGCGGAGCGGTATGGCTCCTGTGTTGCGCTGCTCTTTATCGACCTGGATCTGTTCAAAGGCGTGAACGATACCCACGGCCATCTCATCGGCAGCCGGGTCCTGGGAGAGGTCGGCGCCCTGCTGCGCAAGTCGGTGCGCGATGTTGACCTGGTGATCCGCTACGGCGGCGACGAATATACCATCATCCTGGTGGAGACCGATGCGGAGAGTGCCGCGCTGGTCGCCGAGCGTATCCGCAGTACCGTCGAACAACACGGTTTCATGGCTGAGGAAGGCTACCGTATCCATCTGACTGCCTGCATCGGCTATGCGTGTTTTCCCGACGACACCAAATCGAAACTCGAACTGCTCGAGGTGGCGGACAAAGCCATGTATCGCGGCAAGTTCAGCGGCAGGAACCGGGTCTTCCGGGCACTGCATGAAGAATAAAGTATTACCAGAGAAGGGACAGCTATTGTGGCGTTAACCGGTATAAAAGGATTCAATGACATACTTCCCGGCGAGGTCCGGAAATGGCAGCATGTGGAAGCGACCGCGCGGCGGGTTTTCGAGATTTACGGCTTTGCCGAAATTCGGGTTCCGGTACTGGAGAAGACCGAGCTCTTTGCCCGATCCATCGGCGATGCAACCGATATCGTGGAAAAAGAGATGTATTCTTTCACGGACAAGGGGGGCAACGCAATTACCCTCCGGCCGGAAGGAACGGCCGGGGTTATCCGGTCCTTCATCGAACACAAGCTGCATGTGGCGGACTCGGTTGCCAAACTGTACTACCTGGGGCCCATGTTCCGTTATGAGCGACCCCAGAAAGGCCGTTACCGCCAGTTTCACCAGATAGGGGTGGAAGTGGCCGGTGTCTCGGATCCGAAGGTCGATGCCCAGGTATTGACCATGCTCTGCCATTTCTTTGCCGAGCTCGGCCTGACAGAACCACGGCTGCAGATAAATTCCCTCGGTTGCCACGACTGTCGGCCGGACTACCGGCGGAAGCTGCAAGATTTTCTCCGGGAACGTCTCGATGCGCTCTGCGACGACTGCAAGCGACGCTACGAAACCAATCCTCTGCGGGCCTTGGACTGCAAGTCGACAGGCTGCAAGGAAGCTACCGTCGGGGCCCCCTCGGTTCTGGACAACCTTTGCGCCGGCTGTGACGACCACTTTACCAGGACCAGAAACTATCTGGACTCGGCCGGCACCGCCTATGAAATCAATCCGCGCATGGTTCGCGGACTTGACTATTACACCCGCACCACCTTCGAACTGGTCACCGAGCGGCTCGGCTCCCAAAGCGCGGTGGCGGCCGGCGGCCGCTATGACCGCCTGATCGAGGAACTCGGCGGTCCCGACTATCCCGGAATCGGCTTTGCCCTGGGCGTTGAGAGGGTCGTGCTGCTGCTTGACGACGAAGGTTACGGCAATCGCCCGGACCTTTTTATCGCGTTTCACGGCGAGCCGGCGGGCAATGAGGCGTTTCGTCTCATGAGCAGGCTGCAGCGTTCAGGCGTGTCCGTCGAGATCGACTACGAGGGGAAAAGCCTGAAAAGCCAGATGCGGCGGGCCGACAAGTTCAAGGCCCGCTATACCCTGATCATCGGCGAGGATGAGCTGACCAGGGGGGCTGCTGCCATCAAGGATATGGACCGGGGCATCCAGGGGGAGGTTGCCCTCGACCCGGAACGGATCGCCGCCGTGTTGCGCAGCGGCATCGAACCAACCGCAGGGGAGGGGGGTCAGCCATGAAGCAGGAAGTCCGGTTTTGCTACGTGGTTCCCGATAACTATACCCCGGTATTTGTCAACGGCGCCCATGGCGGGGTATCGCCACGGGGGGAAATCATTATCAATTTCTACCATGAGCGTCCCCTGCTGCCTGTTGCCATTACCCACGAGATCACCCCGGCCGGAACCATCGGCAAGGAGATAGCCCAGGAGCCGGCTGATGCGGGGGCTACCATGTCCAGGGCAGTGGAAACCGGCGTCATCCTTTCCTATGATAATGCCAAAAATTTCCACCACTGGCTTGGTGAGCGGTTGAAGGAGTTGGAGTCACTGGAAAAGGCCCGCGCCGCTTTTGCCGCCGGGGCCCATGGGGAAGGACCGGGCGTGACACACTGATTTTTCCTGCACTACCTTGCTGCCACGGGGACTCTCAAGGCCGCTGCATCGTGGATACCTGCTGATGCCGCGGCTTTTTGCTTTTTGGAAATTATCAGGTACAAGGAGTTGCGAGCTATGGAATATCTACTGCTCATCGCCGGTTTCATACTTGGCGGATTTCTGGCATGGCTGCTTCTCAGGTCGCGGATCGATCTTGCCTTCAGCCGGGGCAAGGCTGAACACGAAGCGGAAGCCGCTGCCCTGGGGGAGCGGTTGCTGGGTCGGGATGAACAGCTGATCTCCCTCAAATCTGCGCTGCAGGATGCCAATGCCGAGATTGCCGCTCTGCGCGGCGAGCTGAAAACGGAGTCGGAAAAAAGGTCTGCCGCGGAAGAGAAAAACAGCCGTATTCCGGAACTGGAAAAGGTGCTGACGGGGCGCGACGAACAGCTTGCGGCCATGTTTGGCGAGAACTCCTCGCTCAAGGCAAAGGTTTCGGAGTTGACTACCTTGGTCCAGGAGGAGCGAAAGGCCACCGAGGAGAAGCTGGCGGTGCTCGACGCGGCGCACGTGAAGCTTTCCGATGCGTTCAAGGCCCTGTCCGCCGAAGCGCTGCAGAGCAACAACCGTTCGTTCCTCG
>JAQUHN010000159.1 GCA_028683555.1 Geobacteraceae bacterium
TTACCTTGACGGAAAGGCCTTTCAACCTCAGCCTGATGAGCGCCTCCCGCTGGCGTGACAGGAGCAATTCTGCGGCTTAACGACCACGAAAGATCAGCCCGTTTACGCTGACCCAGTCATAAATTTTCTCACCAATGGACGGGTCTACGGCATTAACCGTAACCGTGACATGGGTTACTCCCGCCTCAGCCAGTTCGTCGATGTGCTCAGGAAGATTCAGTCCGTTGGTTGACAGACAGACGAGGATGCCGGGCCAGCCGCGGCGGACCACCCGGATCGTCTCCAGGGTGCGCTCCGGGTCACAGAGCGCATCTCCGGGGCCGGCAATGCCGATGACCGAGATATCTGCTCCGGATCTGAGGAGTACTTTCAGGCAGGAAACGACATCGCCCGGCTCCAGGACACGGCTCGTTACGCCGGGCCTGCTTTCATTGGCACAGTCATAGCGGCGGTCACAGTAATTGCACCGGATGTTGCACTCCGGCGCTACGGGGAGATGAATGCGTCCCCACCTTCCTTTTGCCGAAGGGTGGAAACAGGGGTGTTTTACTACCGTTTTTGAGGAACTCATTGCTGCCTGCAAAACGCTACACCCTCTTTCTGCCGAATTTTATGGCATCGATCGGGCAGGATTTCAGACAATCAGCGCAATTCGTGCAGTTCACCTCATCGGGACGGGTCCCCATCTCGCAAACCTTCAGACAGTCATTGCAGTCATTGCAGGCGCTTGTCTTGAAAACCCTGAACAGGGAAAAGCGCTTGAGCAGTTCCAGCAGCCCGCCGGTCGGACAGGCAAACCGGCACCACAGATTGGCGAAGAGAAAGCCGGCCGCGACCAGCCCGAGGACGACAAACGTCCGCACCAGCCAGAAGGGCGTGGCATGTTCGAAGGAAAGACGCACGGAACTCCAGAACTCCCCGATGCGGATCGGAACCATCCAGCGCGGGTTGCCAAGACCGAGCCAAAGGACCAGGGAAGCGGCCAGGCCTACGAACAGGCCCCATGCGGCAATTCCGGTAATCCGGTTCCTGACGCGCAGCTTGCACAGGGAAGCCTTTCCGATCAACTGGTTGACGAGGCCGCCGGGACACAACCAGCCGCAGAAGGCCCGGCCGAACAAGAGGACCGAAACGGGCAGGACAAGCCAGAAACCCCAGAACAGGGAGGTAATTCGCCCCCAGCAGGTGATGACCGGGCAGACTTTGCAGTCCACGAATGGAACCGGAAACGGGCAGCGGAATATGCCGTAAAAAGACCATTGGCCGAGCACCGCGAGCATGCCGGTTTGTATGGCCCGCCGCAGCCACACCAGACGTGTTGCGGCAACAGGTTTCATATTGGTATCAGGCATCCTTTACCCCCAGTTTTTCGATGAGAAGACGCCCCTTTTCTGAGTCGGCCGGGATGAACCCCTGTCTGTCAAAAATCGCCTGTGCCTCATGCGAGCAGATAAAGTCCACATAATGATCCGCAAGGGCGCGGTCTTTGGCGGCATTCATCACCCCGATGGTAAAAGTGAGGGGGCCGGGAGGGAAAAATTTCTCCGGGATGGGAATAACCTCGACCTTGCCTTCATACCCGGCCATACGGGTGAGCCGCTTCTCGACGATGGAGACATGGCCTTTCCCGCTGATGATTTCAGGCATCATCTTGACCACGCATGTTTCTTTTTCGATCGCGTTCTTGAGAACGGCTTTCTCGATTCCGGCTTTCTTGAGGATTCCCATTACCGCGTCGCCGCCGGGAGGAGAGGCGCCCAGAGGCAGGATGACGCGGACACCCGGGCGCGTCAGATCCTCCAGGCTTTTTATCCCCGCCCCGTTTCCCTCGGGTGTGACCATCACGTATTCGGTAAAGCAGAGGGGCCGGAAATAGGTCATCTTGTTCTTCTCACGTAATGTCTTGGCGAGCTTCAAGACCCGTCCCGCGAACACCTCGGTGGTCGCCCCGCCCAGCAGGGATTTGCCGAGAGCGGCCGCGAACGCGCCGGTATAGGCAATCCGGACGCCGGTCTTTTTCTCATAAAGGCTATTGGCGAGGTTAAAGGCCTCGGAGAGCCCTCCGCACGACCAGACTTGCAACGATTCGGACCGGAATTGCCCGGCGGCCAGCCGTTTCGGGGCCAGCGACGCAGCGAGCGCCGTGGCAACCGCAGTCTTCAGGAACGATCTTCTGTCCATGGAACTCTTCTCGTTTCCCATCATTTTCACCTTTCTCTCTCCGAGTAACGTAACAGCTTGAAGCTTTTCCCGGCGCTGAGGACAGGCAGGATACCTTCGCTCCATGTCAATTTCTTTGTAAAGCGGCGGGTGACGCTCTTAAATGTTGTCACCGTTACCTCTCAAGCATGAATGTCTTTTCTCATGGAATCACCTGTGCGCCTTTACGCCTAGCAATTTAATGAGTAGATACAGGGAAGAACCGAGGTGAGTCAAATGGATAATATCCATGGAATCACTGTACGATATTCATAATTTTAATAAGGGATGAAACCGTGCTGGTTCTTGAGAAACCCCGCTGGGTTAAGAAAAGGGGGAAAACGTCGGAGAGACGGAAACGTGAGTATATCCGTTTCCGTCTCTCCGATTCCTTCATGAATGAAATAGACGTATTCGTATTATACGTAATCCGAAACGCGATCAAACGGCTCGACGGTTGCTGCGCATACCTTGAACTCCGGAATCTTCGCGACCGGATCGAGCGCCTTGTTGGTCAGCCTGTTGGCCGCGCCGTCCGCAAAGTGGAACGGCATGAAAAGCACGTTTTCTTCGACCTTATCGGTCACCCGGGCGGTCGAGAGAACCTCGCCGCGTCGGGAGGCCACCTTGACCTTCGTGCCGTCCTTGATACCCAGTTTATCGGCGGCTGCCGGGTGGATCTCGATGAACGAACCGGGGAACAGGTTGTTCAGGCCGTCCACCTTTCCGGTCATGGTCTTGGTGTGGTAGTGGTAGAGGATCCTTCCGGTGGACAGGATGAAAGGATATTCCGCGTCAGGCAGTTCCGCTGACGGAATGTACTCAGCGGGTTTGAAGAGACCCTTGCCGCGGGCGAAGGTACCCTTGTGAAGGTACTTGGTGCCTGGGTGTTCGGCATTCGGGCACGGCCACTGGAGTCCGCACTCTTCGATACGGGCGAACGAGATCCCGCCGTACTGCGGTGTAACCGTTGCGGCCTCGTCCAGAATTTCACCTGCGTTCCGGTACTGCTTGTCATACCCAAGCCGCTTCATCACTGCCACGAGGATTTCCCAGTCAGCCATGGCCTGTCCAGGAGGATCGATGGCCTTGCGGACACGCTGGACGCGCCGTTCGGTACTGGTGAAGGTGCCGTCTTTCTCGGCGAAAGAAGCCGCCGGGAGCACGACATCCGCGAGCACCGCGGTTTCGGTGAGGAAGATATCCTGGACCACCAGGAATTCGGTGTTTTCCAAGGCTTCCTGCACGTGGTTGAGGTCAGGATCGGAGAGCATGGGGTTTTCGCCCATGATGTAGAGGACCTTGATATCTCCTTTGCCTGCCTTGCCGACAATCTCGGTGACGGTAAGACCGGGCTTGTCTGACAGGGTCACGCCCCAGGCTTTCTCGAACTTGGCGACAACCTCTGGATTTGCCGTCTTCTGGTAGCCGGGCAGGTCGCCGGGTAGGCAGCCCATGTCGCAGGCGCCCTGCACGTTGTTCTGGCCGCGCAGCGGGTTGACGCCGGAGGATTCCTTGCCCATGTGCCCGCAGAGGAGGGCCAGGTTGGAGGTGCCCATGACGCCGCTGACGCCGGTGCTGTGCTGGGTCACGCCCATGGAGTAAATGATGGAAGCCCTTTCGGCTTTCGCATACATGCGGGCGGCCTTTTTCAGGTCTTCCGCGTTGATGCCGCAGATTTCCGCCACTTTTTCCGGCGTGTAGTTTTTGACAACCGCCACCAGCTCATCAAAGTTCTCGGTTCTCTCGGCGATAAATTCCTTGTTCTCCAGACCTTCGGTCAGAATGACGTTCATCATGCCGTTGAAGAGTGCCACGTTGGTGCCGGGCGTGATCTGCAGGAAGACCTCGGCATCTCCCGCCAGATCGATACGTCGCGGCTCGGCCACGATGATCGTGGCGCCTTTCCGTTTCGCCTGACGAACCTTCGCGCCGATAACCGGGTGGGTTTCCGTGGTATTTGAACCCGTTACAAAGATCAGATCGCAGTCAGCCACTTCAGCGATTCTGTTGGTCATTGCGCCGCTGCCCAGGGTGGTGGCCAGTCCGGCGACCGTGGAGGCGTGGCAGAGGCGGGCGCAGTGGTCAACCTGGTTAGTGCCGAACACGGTACGCACCATCTTTTGGAACAGGTAATTCTCTTCGTTGGTTACGCGTGCCGAGGCAAGACCCGCCAAGGCTTCTGGTCCGTGGGCCTCTTTCACCGATTTCACTTTTTCGGCAATTAGGGAGAGCGCCTCATCCCAGCTTGCTTCCACCAGTTTGCCGCCTTTCTTGATGAGAGGCGTGGTGAGCCGGTCGGGATGGTTGATAAAATTATAGCCGAATTTACCCTTGACGCAGAGCAGTCCTTCATTTGCAGGGCCGTCCACCGGTTCGACGCCCACTACCTTGCCATTCTTGACCAACAGGTCCATCTGGCAACCGACGCCACAGTAACTGCAGGTCGTTGTGGTTCTGGCCACTTCCCAGGTCCGGAACTTTTCCGGTGATTTGGCCATGAGGGCCGCCGTCGGGCAGACGGAAACACAGGTACCGCAGGATACGCAGACCGATTCACGAACCGGATCATCAAAAGGCGGCGTCGGATGGGCATTGAATCCCCGGCCGGCGAAGTCAAGCGCCTCCGTGCATTGCTTGGCGGTACAGGCATTGACGCAGCGACGGCAATTGACGCATTTATTCATGTCGCGGATATAGAACTCGTTCGATTCGTCCAGAGGGAAATCGTTCATCACCCCGCGGAATTTGCTCTCCTTCACATCATACAGGTAGCAGAGGTCCTGCAAGGTACACTTCCCTGCTTTTTCACAGGTAAGACAATCCTGGTTATGGTCGGAGAGAAGCAACTCAAGCATCACCTTCCGGGCGCTTATAACCCTGTCGGTATCCGTTTTCACATCCATGCCGTCCATGACCGGAGTGGAACAGGCCGCAGCAAGGTTTTTCCTGCCGGCAACCTCCACCATGCAGATCCTGCACGAGGAGTTATCACCGGACATGTCACTATGCAGCTCCAGGTAACACAATGTGGGAATAAATAGTCCCAGTTTCTTTGCAGCGTCGATCAGCATCGATCCCTTCGGAACTTCAACCGCTTTTCCATCAATTGTAAGTTTAACCATTTCAGATATTCTCCCTTTCAATTGTAATTATTTCCGACACGAGAAATAAGATTCACCCCATTCAATCGAATCCTTCGGCCCAACTGCCAATCCGAAGACGGTTACCGAATTTTCTTCTTGGCATGTCCTTCCCTCCTTTCAATGAAATATGTTCGTACGTGACCATAAAACGCATTAAACGGATTGCTGCCCAGCAAACCGTTTATGCGGGTACCATCTTCTTCCTGATTTTGAAATATTACAGCAGCCCGTACCGTTTCATATGGCTGATCATACCCAAGATGCATCTGTCCTTCCTGCTTTGATTGAGTCCCGCCAAAAAGCATTGAATGCTATCGTCTGGAAATGGCGCTAATGTAAGTGGTCGTCAAACAGAAAGTCAAATTGATAATAATGTATCAAAACATGATAGTTATCGTTTCTTTCGATAGCCAAAGATGAAGCAGCGAACGTCACACACGCTTTCTATAAGTCTCCATGCGAAAGCAGTGCGCGAGAATCACCACATATTTAGTCGATCCGCTTTTAGGGAAGATGCGTCAGTGAGGAAGGAAATCCATAAGGAAGGATGCAGACAATAGCCTGGGTATTCTATACGGAATCTCAGCCGAAACTTCCCGCGACCGTGAAACAGCAAAACGCCTTGAGTTTTTCCGCGCGCCGCCGCCCCGGTAGAGAAACCGCCCAAGGTTTACCCCTGGAGACAATATGGCGGGGGAAGGAGGATGGCGTTGACTTCCTCACCTGTTTGGAGCGGACCGTACCCGGCTGGTATATCTATCAGGGCATTGCACATCACCATTGATTTAAGGGCTCCGGGACTCTGCATCCCCGCCGGGATCGCACGATAGGTGCCATCTTTCCAACTGACAACCGCCCGCAACAGGCGACGCTGCTTGCTCTTTTTCGCGAAAGGCTGATCCATCACGGCGCTGACCTCCGGAAGATTCCCGGACTCTTTCCCGGCCATGGTCCGGATAATGGGACGCGCCAGCATGAGAAAGGTAATCATTGCCGCCGAAGGGTTACCGGAAAGTCCTAGGATCAATTTTCCGTCTTTTTCCCCGCAGACGGCTGGAGTGCCAGGCTTCATGCCAACTTTCCAGAATAGGATATCAGCCCCGCTCAAGCTGATCGCCTCCCTGACCAGGTCTTTTCTTCCCACCGAGGCCCCGCCGGTGGTTATTATCATGTCATACTCCTCGATGGCACGACTGAGTGCTGCAGCAATGGTAGCGGTATTGTCCGGTATCGTTCCGAACGGATAAGCCGTTCCACCCGCCTCCTTTACCTGGGCAGAAAGGGTATACAAGTTGCTGTTATAAATTTTCCCGGGCCTGAGGGGTTGGCCGGAGCTCAGTAGTTCATCACCGATGGACAATACGGCCACCCGGGGTTTTTTGAATACCCGTACTTTATCCATGCCAAGGGATGCCAACAAACCAATAGCGGAGGGCGTCAGATTCACCCCTTTTTCCAGAACCCTTTCTCCAAGAGCAATGTCCTCGCCTTCGGGCACGACATTATCACCAGACCGGAGTGGATAACCGATGGTAATGGTATCTCCATGCTGCGTGATGTCCTCGAATTTGATAACCGTGTCGCTTCCCTCGGGAAGGGGCGCGCCGGTAGTAACAGCCGTGGTTTGCCCGGCCAGTACGGGCTCGCTCGGCACCTCACCGGCATAAACGGTCTGGCTGATCCGCAGGGTAACGGGACTGTCTTCCGTTGCGCCGACAGTGTCGGCCGCACACAGGGCGAAGCCGTCAAGCGGCGACCTGCGAAACGGCGGCAGGGGGAATTTCGCCTCAATATCTTCGGCCAGAATCCTTTCAAAAGAGTCCGTAACGAGTACTTCCTCAGTTCCCGCCGCTGACGCATAACTAAATACTATTTCAATAGCTTTTTCCATTGATATGGACTGCAGCATTCACTCATTCTCCCATTTTGCTGACGATTTATTTCAGTATCCGTTCCGGCCTCTGTACGGTTTCTGCACGGACGATAAGCTTTTCTTCCCGGAAACGGAAATAATCCTCCGGAGTATTGATATTTGCAAACGAACGGAACTCGGGATCGATCATGGCAACCGCATCTCTGTGCAGTATCGTTGCATTCAGCTTCGCGCAACACGCCACGATCTTCCTGTTGCCTTTGGCCAGGGCTTCTTCCATCACCGGCAGGGCACTTTTACCATAAACGGCATGCAGCGGTTCAAGCCCGCCGTCACTCTCCGGAATGATAACATCCTGTCCATTGATAGAGCCGACGAGACACCTGATCAAGGCCATGTCAAGATTCGGCATGTCGCAGGCAACAACAAAGATATAGGGTGTCTTGCTATTGCGGAGCCCGGCATGAATACCTGCGAGCGAACCCAGGCCCGGATAGATGTCCGACACCGTGGAACATGGTAGAAACCGGTAAACCTCCGGGGTATTGGTAACAAGGAGAATGTCCTCGAATATATCCGATAGTTGGCGGTAAATCCTTTCGATAAAACGCTCTCCGCAATACGGTAGCAAAGCCTTGTTGCTTTTCATTCTGCTGGAGTTGCCCCCAGCCAGAATAACACCGGTAATTCCTGCAGTTAGCCGCTCATCAGCCACCCGCTCCCTTTTCTTGCGACAAATGGAGTACGGGGGATTGTTGGGCGGTTTTCCTGAATTCTCCATGGGTCTCTCACCTGTAAGACATGATCAAAAAAAAGGGGGGCCTTCTGCCAAAGGCCCCATAGCCGGCAAAAATTGATAATCTTGCCATAAGGTAAAAATTAGTCGACAGCGGGAGCAACATCAGCTGAACGGTAGTTAGACACGTGCTTGGGGCGATGATACGCCAGGGTAATGACGAAACCGGCAATCAGCAGCCCGGCGGCAGTGTAGAGTGCCGGGGGGCCTTTGATCTTGGCGAAGACCAGCGGACCGACCACACCGGCGGCGCCCCAGGCAGTCAGGACGAAACCGTACACCTTGCCGATGTAGGTAGGACCGAATGCGTCGGCAGCCACGGTCGGCATCACCGCAAAACCACCACCGTAACATGCCAGCAGATAACAGGCAGCTATTGTAAAGACAGTGGCGGAGTTGATCTGCGGCAGATAGAAGTACAATACCGCCTGGCTGGCAAACATAGTCAGGAACACGTTTTTACGGCCGATCTTGTCGGATATGGATGCCCAGAAAAGACGGCCCAGACCGTTGAATATCGAAGCAATGGCGAGAATCAGACCGCCCTTGGCAGCCAGTGCCGCGGGATCGGATATGTTTTGCTTCAAAATTTCCTGTCCCATGGGCGAAAGTTGCGACAGCAGACCCAATCCGGCCGATACGTTGAGGAACAGCATCATCCAGATCATGTACCACTGGGGAGTTTTCTTGGCTTCGTTCCAGCTGAAGGAGTCAGCAGCCGAAACGGTCTTGGTTGACTGTACGTAGC
>JAQUHN010000020.1 GCA_028683555.1 Geobacteraceae bacterium
CGCTCAGGTCCAGGAGCACCAGGCTGCCGGAAAAGTCCCAAGGGCTCGGCGATTTGCCCGAGTATCGGGCCACTTCAAACATGAACAGTTTTTTCCGGGCATCGACGACGGCGGCTTTTTCGATGTTTTCCGATATGTCAGGGGTGATTGTTAAGGTGCGGTGTATCTTTTTCTTGAAATCGAACAGGATAAAGGCGCGGGGCAGGCCGAGGGCGATCATATCTTGCGTAAGAACCGGGAAGAAAATCTCACCGTATTCGATGGTTGCATCGGCGTCTTTAAAATACCTGCTGAAGCTGATGCGCTTGCCGGGAAAAGATATCACGGTTATGGCATTGCCCATTTGGTTGCTGCCCACGCTGTTGGTCAGGGGCACCGGAAACAGAGACACATTTGAGTAACCGCCGAACAATTTCGTGCCGAACAGCCCGCCGGTGGCCTCGAATTCCTGCGGTTTCAGTTCCAGGGCGCCTTGAACATCATAAAGGGATTTCACTTTCTCTCCTCCATAGCTAGTGGTGACAAAGAAGCAGCAGGTGATGACGAGCATAAGAGTTATCCTGCGTAACCTGTTCGTTCTTTGCCTGATTTCTTTCATGGTTTCCATAAGTTTATAGTCTCCCTGAGATTCAAATAATCTTCGTTGGCAATCTGGAGATACGCGGCTTCCCTGCGGATTTCCTCTTCATCTTCCGTCTCGAGCCTCTTTAAAAATTTCCGCACATCCTCATCATCCCGCCTCTTGATGATGTTTTTTGCTATCCGCCCGATTTCTTTATCCAGACGGTAAAAATTGTAGGGGTTTACCTGGGTGAACCTGGGCCAGAGACTGCGATCAATCTTATCGAGGCACTCTTTGGCTGCTTCGCAATACTGCCTGAAATTTTTACTGTTCGTTAAAGGATTGTAGCTGAATGTCATATACCAGTCGGTGCCGAACAGGATACGCTCTCTTAATCTTTCATTTCCCGCTTTAGCAATGATTGTCGTGAAATGATCACGAAAACCTTCATCCGCAAAGGATGAGGATATGTCCGTGTACAGATTGGGGTATTTATATGCCTTGGGAGGCTTCTTGCCGTCTTCGGCCGGCTGCTGGGGGACCGCTTCCTCTAAAATCATATCGATTATCTGCTTATTCCATTTCAGCCCCTTCTCGCTTGGCCCGCCGAAATGGGCCAGGCAGAGATAGAGATCCTTGAGCGGAACCATCTCGCAGAGCCCAGCTTTTTCATTGTTAAATCCAACGGTTGCATCCAGCAGCTTTTTCCATGCATTGGGGGAAACATAGTGTTCATCGAAATAATCCTCAGCATCGCATTTGTTCGCGGCTGCTTCCTTTTGCTTCTTTTTGTCGGCCTCGCTGTCATTCAGGTGGTAAAAATTGGGATATTCCCTTTTTTCATAGGTGGACGCGCCCTTCGGCGTGCAATGATTCAAAATCGGTATACGGTCCCTGCAGCATCTGGCGTAGAAATCCTCCATTATGGGCAGGCGGGAATCCAGCGGTTTGTACCCTTGTGCGGTATACATCTTGAACCCAAGGTAAAGCGCGTTGTCACCCCGTACCTGCGAAAAAGGGTATGCGTTGCCGCTTACTCCATATGTCTGCCAGCGGCGCGGGTCGTAGTGGAACATGGGCAACAGTTTCAAGGGGTGTTTCAAAGTTGCCAACTCGGTGTACAGCAGTTGCCTTTCCCACTGCTCGTAAACACTCACTTCCTGTTCCGAAGCGAGAACCGGCGCAGCCTGCACCTGAACCGCTACGGTTTTATTTTCCCCGGCATCGAAGTACGATCCGATGAGGAAGGGTTCGTTTTCCTTTTCGACAGGGTTACCGCTACTACCCGGGGGCAATCTGTTTCTGCCCAAGCCCTGTTCGAATTCCCTCAGGTCTATGGGGCGGGCAGACGGCTCTTTGGAGGGGACTTTCACATATCTTGATTCATCGCGGTCTGCGATTTCTTCAAATTGCTGTGTTGTAACCGGCACGTAGTTCGGCACCATTGTTTCATAGGGGTAGGCATTAACAAGCTCGGTTATCGCCACCCATTTACCGTGCACGGGAAACCAGTAGGCAATGGGTCTGAGTTGGCGTTTGTTATCTTCATATTTATAGAGGGCTTTGTATATTTTTAGGTCGTCATACCCGTCGACCTTGTCTTTTTTTATACCCGTCTCCATTCCACTGATAAACTCAGCGTCTTTCGTCTCATAGAGCGGATTGTAAATTTTCAGGCCGTAATAGCCGTCAATATGGGCGTATTCCATATCCATGGTCATGACGACAGCGGGCATGAACAGTCTGGACAGGCCGGAGTACAACTTCTCTCCTTTGAAGTATTTTTCATAAGTTTTCTTCTGTTCCTTGATGAAATCATCGGCGGATTCCCTGGTGGATTTTTTCCCCTGATCCGACAGCTTTCTGGCAGGAGTTTTCGTGAAGGGCAGTTTGAAAAACCATGTGATCGGTATGAGCACATTCAGGACTTCAATCAAATACCCCCCAGCCGTAGCTAAACCTTCTATAGTCTCGCGCTTCATATGTTTTGTGAGAGAGGATATGTTCTGCACCCATTTCAGCGGCGAGCAGCGCGAGCTCATAATGTGCATATGCGAGTCGATAATGACGGTAAACCGTAAAATGCTGAGATGATGCCAACCGCCGCACATCAGGTCGGCTTTTGTTATTGTTGTGTTGTTGCTGTCTTTATCTACGGGGGTGCACCTGTTGTAGAATATATGGTGTTTTTCTTTTGATTCTTCGCTGGACGTTTCAAAGATAACCTCGAATATATCAGTCTCTTCCCGGCCGGTCAGTTCGATCATGCCTTCTTCGTCAGTTGTTTTGGGGATGATGCTGCCGTCCGGCATTTTGATCTTGAATTCCCTGTTTGCTACCGGCTTGTTTTTTTCGTGGCCCGGCAGGAAGCACTTTTTCTTTTCATCGTAGGAATCCCACGAAAGATGTTCCACCACCCTGACTCGAAAAGTCTTCAAATCAGTTTGTTGGCCTGCTTCCTTAGTACAGTTTCCGGCACTGTTGCCGTTGTTATTTCCCATAATGATGTTCCCCACCAGATAAAGGATTCTTGAAGATCGATTGGTCCCGTCTATCTTTATATGGCGTTCTTGCTGTTTTGCGTCATCAGATCAGAATTGCGACAGACCCCTTTGCCCTCGATCTTGACGTCAAATGAACAATTGACGAACTCGGCCTTGTCACCGACCGTACCGGATGTCACTCCGGTGCCGATGCCAGGCAGATCCCCGGTGCTGGTTCTGTAGCAACATCCCTCGATAGCGCCCATGCAGCCATCGATTTTCACCGTTTTTGTACCGTCGGCTAGTGAAGAAGACTTGGCAATATTGGTATAGGGCACAGGAACGAGAGAACTGCCCATGGGAGTAAGGCACACATCCGGCCCGCTTATGGCAATGTCGCCGCTGTTGGTGTTGGCTATGCCCTGGCTGTTTGAAAAAACCGTTGATTTTCCCATGTACTTTCACCTCCTGAAATATCACTTGCCGAACAACCTCTGCCAGAAACTGCGCTTCGGAGATTCGCCCGGTTTCAGGCAATGCCATGCTCCCTTGCCCTCCCCCGATGCACCAACAATAATTGGTTCACCCTTCTCGTTGTTACTGATACAAAAATCCAAGGCAAACTTTCGATCGTAACTGTTTCTCCCACCTGGTGCTTCCGCAACACTTATAAACACATGATATGGTGAGTCATGCAGCAATGGTTTTGCTGTCTTGTCCTCTTTCATTCCGAGCTTCAGAATCCCATATTCAATACAGGTTTCCGGGCTATTCGGTTCGATCAGCCCTTTTCTGTCATAGCTGGCTATCTGAATCTCCCACACAACTCCACCACTGTTTTTAGAAACCCCGAGATAACTAAACGAATAGGGCCTCTTACGTATCTCTTCATCCTGCGGGTAGGAAAAACAAGGATTACCATCACGCAATGTTACAACAGCATCGGCGTCTTTGTTTGACCTTGCGAAAATAGATGTCGGGAAAAGAGCAATCAGACAACAGATAAGGCAATTACGGTAAAAGTGAGGCATTTTTTGGATTCCTTATAAAGTCGTTTAATACGCGCTCGTAGAAAGTAAAGTTTTGCAAGTACCTTGTGTCATTCAAATACTTTGCTCCGAAATATTCCTCTATAATTCTGCCCTGTTGTTCCATATTAAAGTCAGGAAAAGTCTTGTTTTTGTCTGAACTGTCCTTAGAGTCTGATGGGTCAATCTTATAGGCTCGTCCACCGACATAGCCTCCAGTTACAAAAATCCAGAATCCGTGCCAGGTAACAGAATACCCAAGTTGATATTGCCAGATATGCGTCATTTCATGCATGAACCAAATCTTTGAATATTTATCCTCAATCGAAAAATCTTGTACAAATCTGTCTGGGTTAAAATACATACCACCGTTGGGAGTCATAGCAGTGTCATCATCCTGGAAACCGAACGGAAGGTATTCCTCGTTATGGATCCTGACTGCCGAGTAGTTGATCGAATCCTTGAAAATCAACCGCGCCATGGCGATTTCACCATCAGTGAGCGGGCGGTTTTTTATTTTCAAAACGACTGTTTTCGTGGAACTGCCCAGATACTCCATAGTGGTCACAATCCCCTCGATTTCAATGCGTTTTGCAGGCTCATCAGGGCCGCAGGCAATCTCTTTCCCGGGACAGCGTGGAATGTTTTCAGGAACGAAGAATTCCGCTCGTTCTATGGCGAGAGGTTTGTTGGCGCTCCTGATACGTTTGGTCTTGCCGTTGTTATCAGTCCTGCCGGTCACCGTTCTGCCATCTTCCAGTGTCAGGCGGTAGTCAATATTGGAAAGTGATGCGCCTTTTTCCGAGATAAACATCAACTGTTCATCAAATTGCTTGCAGCCGCATTTGTGAAACTCAGTCTCGTTGAAATCGGCAGTGTCCCATCCCAGTTTTTCATATATCTCGCAGCCGGTTTGGGCATGGCGAAGCTCAGCGCCTTTTACCACCTCTCCGGTCTGATAATTGAGGAATTCAAGATCGTCGAATCTGTCGCCGAACCCTTCCATGTAGTCGCTGAAGATCTTGAAACGCTGCTTGCAGCGGTTCGTTTTCAGTTCGCCCACGGTTAGTTCCAGGGTATCGAGATTGGTAGCGTCTGCCATGATCACTTCTCCATTCCGGCATCAAGACATTTCGCGCCGTAACGCCTCTCCCGCTTCAGGTTTCCAGCACCATTGCTCCGCAAGAACCGTGGTCGTCCGAGCAAAATATCAGCACCGGCGATCGCAGCCATCCGCGGACAAGCCCCTGCACGGCAATGGTTGTCAACACCCCGCCGCTGGCTGCGCCGACATCACCGTAGCAATTGGCCGGTGTCCAGAAGTGTCGGGGTACAGCCGTTTTCTTGAAACAGCGCCTCTCGGCAATGCTCCACTCCCGTGCACGTGAATTCTCACCATTCAGGTCCCCGACAACAGCGCGGACGACTTCGCCTGAGGTTCCGGCCAAAGCACTTCGGCAGGCTTCTGACAGGCCCGTACCCCGACAGGGTAAATTCGAGATGCGCGGCATCGGCTCTTCCGCCACCCCGAGACCGGTGATGCGTGCCAGAACCGGCCGCCCCGCTCGTCTCGCCCGCACCAGGTCTTCGACGACCATGAAACAAACCGCCTCTCCGGCGATCAACCCCTGATGGCGACCGTAACTTGCCGACTTCAAGCGGCCGGCCTGTTCGAACCAGTTGAGGGTTGAATGCCGCAGCAACGAGTCAACGCAACCGACTATGCATACGGCTGCCGGATTGCTCTCAATCAGCTTCCCCGCCTGAGCAACGGCATTCTGCATGGCTGCGTTACCCAATGGGACAACCTTTACGGAAGGTACGTCCGTCCAGTTTTTCACAACGCCGATCAGTGACCCGAAACAGCGTTCTTCGTAACGGGGACCGGGACGCTTTTCCGAGGCAACGCCCAGCAAAAGGTTACAATGCGACGGCTGTACCGTGTTATTTGGATAATTCTTTTCAAGCAGATTCTGAAGGCACACTCTGGCGATCGCATCCATACGCTCGACTGTATCCCCACCATCCTCAATCCCCCTCATTGGGGCGACAGTAATAGGATTGTCATTGCCGTCCGGATTCTCATCGAACTCGCAGAAGCGAGAGATACCTGCCCGAACGGCGGCCGCGGTAATGGCGGCGTCATGGCCTACGGCAGTTATGGCATTTATGGCGGTGAGCGCCAGTTCCTTCATATATGTTCAACCTCAATGCGCTGTCTGAATCCCGGTGCCCGAACCTCGAAAAGCGGCCGGCCAGGCTCGATAATCGCCAACTCCAGAGCGGCGGCCGCACGTTGTCGCTGCAGACCCTTTTGCAAAACATGCCGGAGATGCTCCGCTGATATCGGCTTCCCCAGCAGGTAACGGGCTCCGCTTTGAAAGGTCCCTTTATGCTCGTGCCACCATTGCAGTATCGATTCGGAGTTGGGCCAGGGAAGATTGCCATCGGCATCCATCGCTACGTTTTCGTCATTCGGATCATCATTCGGTCCGGCAGCGAACCCTTCCGGGCTCTTGCCTCTCAGCTCCTCCCAGTCGATATCGGCGCCGGTTATCATGGTGAAGGCTTCACCGGCCACACGGCTCAGCGCGGGTGTTTTCATCTGCCCGATGAGCCATGGAATCAAGGCGGGGTCCCCGATGATCCCCGCGCCGATGACCGCGCAACGGATCGTCTGCGGGAATTCCGCGAGCTGCCTCTGCCAGGAAAGCGCGGCCCCCGGCTCCATTCGCCGCAAAGCGGTATTCAGGGCTTTTTCCTTATAGGGAGAATCCGTGCAGACAAAATCTTTCAATACCGAGACGGCCTCTTCATTCCCGGCAAGGGCCGCGGGCCATGCGGAAGAAAACCGGATTCCTTCGTCATCGTCCGTCAAATTTTCCCGCAGTCTGAAAGAAGAAATTTTGATTTCCCTTGCAAGTTCTCCATGCGCGCGAAGTCCGCGTGCCATTAGCAAAATGTCAGGATCGTTAACTGCCTTATCCAGATGATGACCGGGGTCGTGGCGATGGATAGCGCTTGCAGCTATGCCGATATACCGGTGCAGAGGTGATTCGGAGACAAGAAGTTTTTTGAACTGTGGGCAAGCTTGTTCGTACTTGAGCCAGCCCAGAGCCGAGATGAGAACGCGGGTCTTAGCATAATTGTTGTCGACTGCATCAAGTACGGCCTGGATACGCTCCGTTTCACCGCTTTCAAATGCAAGCACGCCTGAGGCAAAGCATTCCGCCGGATTGCTGCTGCCGAGGGCTTCTTTACAAAGATCCCAGCCGGCCCCTCCGGCAACACACAGTCCGTCAAGGTGGGCATCCAGTCGCTCATCGAGCTTTGCCAAGTCTTCAAGCGAGAAATGGGGCTCGCCAACTGCCCTGGTCCTGAGAACCCAGAGAAAGGCCGCTTGCTCGGCAAATTCAGCAATTATTCCATTTACTGCCACGTTGTCACCATTCCTAGTTTATCGATACCGCCCCACCCCTAATCCTGTTCTCTCCCGAAGAATGGCTGAGAACATAGTCACCCTTGATAAGGATTTTGCCCGCCTTGGTGAGGGTGATACTTGCCTTTCCGCACTTCAGAACAATCTCGTTTTCGGCCTCAAACAAAACCCTTTCCCCGTCAATACGTACCTCTTGCGGCTCTTCCGTTTCAAAGGCAACTGTCGCGTGTTCTGCAATTTCATCAACCAGGGAATACATGGTGTCGATGAGGATGGGGAGTCTCGGGTCATTACTTTCAAAAGCAAGCAGCACTTCCCTGCCTGACGGGTTCCCTTTGCGAAATGTTTCCATTTTCAGCGAACTGGTGGTCCTGGCGACTATCGGACCAAAGGTATTGCCGGTAAAATCGACGAAAATCCGCCCGCTCTCATCAATAGTCACGATTCGTCCAATCCGCAGTCCTTCAATGGGAGCAAGGTCTTCCAGATACTGCACGGTATTTGCACGTTCTCTTTTCACATCAATTCTCCAAGGATGTCAGCGTGCGGGGCATCTATTTCCGCGTTACCTTTCAATATCGTCCACCTTTCAGTTAGTGAAGACCTTGCTCGCTTTAATGGTGATACTGCTTCCATCCATGACGATGGTGGAAGAACCCGCTTTGAAAGTAATCTTGGGTGCTTCAATTACATATTCGTCTGCTTTCGAGTAATACTTGCCGCTGATGAACTCGGAAAGATTGGCGCCGATGTTGGTGGTTCTGTCACCTACCACATTCTCCGTCATGGTGGCCCCGACAAAGACCGCCTTCGCCAAACCCACCTCCTCGGTTTTTGCACAGGCGACTGTCTCGTTCATTATCCCGCCAACAGAAACCTGATAAAGGCCACCGATGGATAGTTCCTTTGCTGCACCGATGGTCTCCATGGAGTTAATCGCAATAGTTTCGGTCTTGCAGTTGCCGACGGTCAGCGTCATATTGGAACCAATGGTCTCAGTGTGATTCACTCCAACCTGGATTGATTTATTGGCGCCAATACTTTCGCTCTGATTTGCAACAACATGTTTAGTACGGTCATTGCCGACAGTCAAAGTTTCGTCATGCCCGACCCGCTGCCCCTTGTCGTTCTTGATCAGGATGTTCCAGTCCTTCTCTCCCTGTATATAGATCTCTTCGTTACCGATTTTGTCCTCGAAGCGTAGTTCGTTGAAGTTGTCGGGAGTTCCGCCGGGGTAGCTGCGGCTTCTGATGCCGCTTTGTGATTTATTGGCGGGTAGAGAGTAAAGAGCTGGGGACTCGGCATTGTTAACGTTTCCCACCATTATCGGCCAATCTGGATCGCCATTGATGAAGTCCACCAGCACTTCATCACCTACACGCGGCAGCGAAACCATGCCCCAGCCGTTGCCACTCCAGTGCTGAGTGGTGCGGAGCCAGCACGAGCTCTTCTCGTCTTTCTTCCCTTCACGATCCCAGTGGAATTGAACCTTGATGCGGCCGTATTCGTCGGTGTGGATTTCCTCGCCCGGGGGGCCTGTTACGATGGCGCTCTGCAGGCCTTTTACATATGGTTTTTCAATGGTTTGCCCAGTGCGGTATACGGTTTTGGACGGGATGGCAATAAAGCTGTTGGAATACGTGTAGTCTCCACCGATTCCGCCATGCTCGCCAAATACTCCGGATTGGGCGCCATGATGATCAACGGCCGCGAGGCAGTATTCGTCGTTCAACTCATCGAAAGGGTGATCGCTTATGCTGAAGGTAAATCCGGGGGTGAATCGTGAACAGTTGCCGTTTCCCTGGATGGTGACTTCAAGCGATTTGACATGTTCAAGGTGGTTTTTGACTTTCGGAGAACCTTCCGGAGGATACCCATAATCACCCGGGTATTCGTATAATTCATGCTCTGCATGGGTTTCACCTTCTTCGTTAAGTTTCATGTCAAATGACGGCCGTTTGAAATTGTAGTTGGTGTGGGTGACTTTGCCGGGACAGAGTGCGCGGTTGCAGATGAAATCTCTTATGGTCTCCTTTTCCGCGACCATATTGGAGTCGGTGTTGAACTCCATTTCAGATTCACCGTCTATCGGCTCGTAAATGTCTTCAGTATCGGAAAATATGATGGTGTGAGAATCTTTAGTGTGCTCAAAGAAGAAAAAAATGCCTTCTTCTTCCAGTATGCGGCACATGAAGCGGAAGTCGCTTTCTCCGTACTGGGTGCAGTAGCGCCTTTTCTGATAGTCGTTTTTCAGGTTGAATTCGTATTCATCCGAGGCAACCCGGTTTTCTTCCAGAAGTTTTCTGGCTATGTCAATGGCTGTCATGTCCTGGAATATGCGGTAGTTCTTGTTCAGGTTCATGAACCAGATATAGGGCACTACCGTCGCACTGTATGTATAGAAACGGTCGATGCGGCCCGTCATGGCGAAATTGCATATGTGGCCGTGAAAGTAGCGGTCGACGTCTTTGCCTGCGATGGTCAGCAGGGCTTCGCTCTTGATTACTTCATCGAGCTTGATCTGGTCCTCGCTGACCAGTCGCAAGGTGATGCTATATGGAACTGATATTTTCTCTTCAGCGTGGAAGTTCGAAACTGCGATACGGTAATCGGAGCCATCCAATATGTTGAATCGATATTTACTGGTTGGTGCCATGATAGTCCTCACTATTCCAGAGTTCATGCTTGATAACGAATTCTATTGAGATCCCTGTACTATTTTCGTTTCTTTTTATTGTGTCGCTTTGATACGACATGATTTCCTGCATCAAGCTGTTTTTGTGGAGGCCGGTAGTCCTTCATCAGCCAACGGGCCATGAAAAAGCCGCGCCGCAGTTCCTGGATCTTCTCGTAGTCGGCGTTCTGGAAGCGGCAGCCTTGCTCTTTTTCAATTCTGCGGAGAAGGAAAATACGAACATGCGCCGGGCCAATGCTTTTGAAAATCATATAAGAGATACTCAAAGTTACTAAAGGTGCCGCAAAAAATATGGCATTTTGCCGATCTCCTGTATATATCTGAAACAGCAATGGTATAGTCCCAATGCCCGCTCCGATAATCAAATGCGGATACGCAATTTTTTTGTAATTTACCGTATCGCTGGTTAATGTCGGGCTGACCTGATGCTTTGAATAATCAATATATTTTTCGATTTGCTGCCGCCAGCTATCGGTTCCATCCCATACTCCTATATCCCTCGCAGTAAGGAGTATGCTAATCACCAAAGTCAAGGCCATGCCCGCTGCATTCACATTGAACGCAAACCAGAGCAGGTCGTGACGACCGGCCCATACAATGGCACAGGCAAAGACACTTCCTCCAAGCAAAATTCCTAACAAAGCAATAAAATAGTGCTGCATCACGATTGAATACACCGGCGAAAATTCTGCCCTATATTTAATAAACAATCCAAGAACAATACTCAGGGCAGCTGCTAGGCCGACAACAATCAGAAATATATCACCCTGTACATTATCCTCGTTTAGGTCACAGAGCATGATGAGATAAAACATACCGACCGCTAAAGCACTCCCGCCACTATAGGCATACCATGCCTTGGGCAGAAGGGTTGAGGCATCATCGATTGAATACATCATGGTTAGCCTCCTATTATCTCTTTCCTCATATTGTCCGTTTTGTCAGGCATGTGAAAATGATTCCATAGCAGTTGCGCACCGATTCCTACGCCAAGTGCAAGCAGAATAACTGGAACTGAAAAAGCTGCCGCACTAAACACTCCAACCGCAATTGCCTCAGTTAATACGCTAGCGCCAAATCCCACCGCATTCCCTGGCTGGTTCCTAATTTCGCTATTGCTGAACTTGTATGCATCCCAGTGCAGATTCCCATATGCGTCACGGCCGACGCTGTCATATAGGTCAAAGGCAACAGTCGGCGCAAAGGTAAGGACACCGCCGCCAAGCTTGCCATTAAATAATCGCATCTTGCTTGACATGCTTTCCAGTTCAACCAAGCTTTTTACATCCCTTGCTCGTGCGCTGAATCCGCCTCTGATTGACCTGGTTTTGATGGCATTTTTTGAAAATTTTGGAGATATGACCTTGACCGGTTGTCCGGTAATCTTTACCCGCAGCCTGGGCGGGCCTTTCCCGCTTTTGTTGGCGTTATAGAGGGTCATGTGGCTGTTGATCTTTACGCTCTGGGCCTTCCCGGCTACAATCCTTGCAGCGGCGCTGGTTATCTTGTGTTGCGCGGCAATTGCTTTGCCGGCCTGTGCAACGGATTTGGCGTTGTTTAAAATATTGCCGCGACCGAACGTTACCTCCCCAATGTTTTCATGGAAATTGGCGCTTGCATTAAAAAGTTCACCATCCAGATAATCGCTCAGCCAGCCAGCTTCGGGATTGCTTGAAACTACGCGGGAGGCAAGTTCATACGCCAGCGGGTCATCCAAATCAAAATCGCCATTCAGCGTTTCGTGGGAGACGCACCAATAAGTGGATGTTTCGAGAGTCGGCACCGGTCTTGAAAAAGACGGATACGCCATTTGTTTGTACAGTAACAGCTCGTGTTGCATTGCCAGCGCCTGGCGTTCCGCTTCTTGCTGCCATTTTGTCGTGTCGGGTTTCTTGTTGGCTTGTGCCATATATGCCTCGCATTTCTCAATTCATGAAACGGTGCGCGTTTACACTACACTCTTGTCACCAAATCGTGCCGGCCATTCAAACTGGTGTGAACCGTCCGTGTCTTCGACGGACATGCGTATGTAGCAAAACGCTGATACATATCCGCCCAGAAAGCGTTCAAACGCGCAGGCGAACAGGTACAGATCTCCCGGGCCGGAGAAATTTGCCGCATGCAGCTTTAGACGTATGTCGCAGCCCCTGTACATCTTGCCGCTTAAAATTCTGTCCGACTGTTTTATCTCTATTGATTCAATGGCTTCGATACGTTCAATGTTTGCCTGAAAAGCAGCATGATTACGGTTATCCGTTATGGCAAGTTCCTTTAATGCGGCCTTGATGCCAGGGAGTGCTTCTAGTGACGTTCCGTTGAGAATCAGGATCGATAACAGTTTCCACTGGCGGTTTGGCTGGATTCCGGAGCTGGCGTAGTGTGTTACCTGACTGATGTTTGACGGCTGCAGTGGTTCCGGTGTCGTGGATGCCGGTACGCATACGTCTCCTGGTCCAAGTTGCTCAGCAAGTGTGCCGTTGGAGCAGGTGAGATCTATATCGATTTTTGTTTTGTAACCGGAAGATGCATCCTGAAGCGCGGGAAGGTTAATGCAGGTATCATATCCTTCATCTTTGTTTGATTGAATGTACGACAGGCAATAATTGGTATTCCCAGCCAAATCGTGGATTTCTTTCTGCGACCGGCCGTATAGTGTTTTGCCACTTCCAATCTTGTTGAATGCCGAGACTTTGTCGACCGAATAGATTCGATAGTTTTCAGGCTTACTCCCGGACACGGAGATTCTGCTTTGTGTTCCGCAGCGATCAAGGAGTATTGGTCTGGCTTTATGCTCGAACAGATTGATTGCCGGCACGGCGTGCAGGGCAAAACTGTTTGCGCCGACTGTCGGTTTGTACGGAAGGGTTGACGCAAGTTCGAATTCAATCATGCATGAGGCGCTTTCTCCAAGCAGGCGACATTTGTCCATTCCATGTAAATCCAGAAACAGATACTTTTCGGGAAACAGAAAGTACTCCTGCAACACCAGGTGCCCGGGCATATGACAATTTTCTCCGGCAAGAATGGTTTCGTTCCTATCGAATCCGAACGGTTTCAGGTTCCCTGCCGGAAGCCGGATGTAATTGCCGGAGGTTGTGATGGTGATCTGTTTCAGATAACGCATGAGCATCAGATAGGTGTCACTGGCATGACGATAGGTTCCTGATAGAAACAGTCTGAGCGAATCCCCCTGCCATGCGGAAAGAGGCATCTGGTTCAGTTCCAGATCCAGAACGATGACCGGGAGCTTGCCGGATGGTTCGATATATCTGGCATTTGTAATTTTCACCGGATGGACGGATATGTCGAAACAGCTTCTGAAACGGCACGTCGTACCCCGTACCGGAACCGAATCCACCTGGGCGCCTGCACTGACAGTCAATGGTTGGGTCATGTGCTCTTTGGGGGTGAACGCAACTATGGTCGTTGCCGGTACGGGTTTGAGGCAGTGGGGCTGCAGGGTGTCCATGACCGGGTGAATGAACTCCGGGAAGTCATCGTCAAGCTTCCGTTGCAGCAGGGCATTGAGAAACGCCGTCCCCTCGAAAAGCCGCTCAATCCCCGGATCAGCCATGGGCCCGCTCATGAGCGACGCGAGGTTTTCGTGCTGTTCGACAAAGCGGATCGCCAGTTCGCCGAGGACGGCACGTTCCTGCTGGTAGTAGTCGGCCAGGCTGCGGCCGGCATTGGCGGAAGGGTTACAGGCAACGGTCTGCCCGGATGGTGCCTTGAACGGAAAGGCGGGCACCTGGAATGCGGCGCTCACTTCGCCGAGAGTGTCACCGGAAAAGCACCAGGTATTGAGACCCAGACGCGCCTTCGGGTCGCCAAGCTGGATCGGTTTTGCCTCGCCGGCCGCAAGGACAAGATACATATCCACGGCAAGGGGGTCGACCAAGTAAAACCTGACGTATTCTGCTAACCTTTCATTCCAGTCGGTACTCGGCAGATAGTTGTTGTACTCCTCCCAGCTTACCGGTCCGACGCTTATACGTATTTTCCCCATCCGGTCTACTATCTCGCTGCCGAGCACCGTATCCACCCCCAGCCGGCAACCGGACAGTCCCATGCACATCCGCTGGTCCTTGGGAATCGGAACCATCCGTCGCACGTTCTGGATAATCCTGATCCGCGGCTCAAACAGCGCGTCCCGCAGGATGGTTGCAAGGCCAAGGGCGGAGCGGGGAAACTGGCTCAAAATGCCGGTGTAGCGCAGCAGGGAAAAGGAGTCAGCCACACTGGCTGCCAACTCCTTCTCGCCAAGACCGATGAGGCAGAGGAGTCTCTCCCGGTCAACCGGGTTATTCTCTTCCACGACGCGGACAAAGAGGCGATATTTGCTCCAGCACTGGAAATAGAGGTGGTAGAGCCGTTGATGAATAATGTCGACGAAATCTCGCAACACCGATTCGTCCGATGATGCTTCGTCCATAAGGTCTTCGCTGTAAAAATTCGGCAGGGGAGAGGAGGAACCGTACAGAGCGAGAAAGGTTGCCGTGATCCGGAGATGGGAACCGTCCGTCTCGACTTGGGCCACATCGGAAGCGGGAAATGCCAGCGAAAGCTCGGGACGGACCCGGACCCGGTCCTGCCACGGGACTTCAGGCAGCCCTTCTTCGCCGCGCGGGTCCAGAAACCTGCGGGCCAGGCGCATGACCTGGACAAAGGAGAATTCGTAACCTTGCGTCAAGAGTTCGCTCATCACTGGAGAGGGTGTCATCCCTGTCGCAAAGGCCATCGATAACTAACCCCCCGTAGCATTTCGTCCAGTGTCAGCCTGCTGAAACAGTTAATCGATGCGTACCCCGCGAGGAAATGATCCAGCACAGACCCGAACAGATACAAATCTCCCGCTCCGGCAAAATGATCCTGGCGGACCTTCAACCGGACATTGGTCCCCCGTATGGAAGCACCCGCAACCAGGGTCTCTCCCGGCCCCATTGAAACCTCCTCAATGCCCGCTATTCTCTTCAGGTTGGCTGTATCCGGGCTGCCGGTTGAGTTTTCCCGGAACAGATACAGCTGGAGCAATGTCCGCAAATTATCGTCGCATGCCAACGAAACGTGATTCAGATAAAGATGGCTCGTGAGCTGCCAAAGAAGTCCGTCACCCAAAGGCGGAAGAAATCCGGGGTTTACCGGCGTAATGTTCCGGAAAGAAACGGTATCGGGAATACCGCTAATCGGAACAAAAATATCACCAATACGAAGACTCTCGGGAAGGGCGCCGTTAGTACAGGTAAGCCCTATTGACAGGGTTTCTTCAACCGGGAAAGCAGCCCCGACCGGGAACACCACACTGAGATAAGCATCATACCCGCCATGCACTGGTGATTTTTCCAGATCAGCATGGTAGACCGGGGCTTCGCACCTGTCGGAACCGAACAACTCAAATGCCGCATAGCTCCGCTCCCGGCCGGTCTGACGATTGAAGCCGGATACCCGGTCGACTGAGAATACCTGGCAGCATGAGGGATTCGGTCCGGAAGGACGAACGAAATATCGGCTTGCGCGATGATCGACATAAACAGGATCGGCTTCGTGGGAAAATATGTTTACGGCAGGTACCGCATGCAGGATGAAATTCCCGCTGCCAATCCGCAGCGGTCCGGTGGGGAGACTGTCCATTTCAAAAATTACGTTGAACTGCCTGCCGTTTCCCCGATGTTCCCAGCGTTCCCAGCCGCCAAACTCGAGAAACAGGAATTTTTCCGGAGCGTTGAAATATTCCTGGAGCAGACGATAGCCTGGAAATGCATGGGGAGGGAACGGATACAGGGTTTCGGTTTCGTCGAAACCGGCCGGGTTCAAACATGCGGCTGGAAGTTTCACGGTACCGCCATCTTCAGCGGCAATGATGATTTGTGTAAGGTGCAGACATAAGAGTCGATACAACTCGGTGGCAGTGGCACGGTCGCCAGCCAGGAACAGTCGAAGATTTTTCGGCCGCCATTGGGAAAGGGGAAGGTCTTGCAGCGTAAACGACAGTTTTATTGAGGTACTACCCGATGTTTGTGTAATCGTGGCGTCTGTCAGTTCCAGCGGGTGAATTTCCAAATCGCAGGAGGTCGAGAACCAGCATGATGTCCCGTCAACCGTCCTGGAAGCAAGCTGAGCCCCGGCCGCGACAGTGATGGATTGTCCCCCGATTGGTTTCGGGGTAAAAGCAACAATGGTACTTGCCGGAACCGGCCGCAAAAAATGCGGCAGGATCAGCTGCGTCAGCTTCCGTACGAGTTCAGGAAAATCGACATCGAGCTTCCTTCCCAGCAAACCGTTCTGAAAGGCAACCGCTTCCAGAAGCCGCTCCACATCCGGATCGGTCATGGGTCCACTCAAAAGCGGCGCCAGCGCCGGATTGGCATTCGCAAACTCAACCGCAAGCTCCCTCAGTCGAATCAACTCCTTCTGATTGCATTTGCTTGTCAAACTTTTCCCTCTCTGAACAGCACGGTAAGCATGGATCACCTTCGGACCAGAATCCTGCCGTCGGCATCCACCACCGTTTCAAGAAGTACCTGCTGGCCACCCTCAGTTACCAGGCAGGCGATGATCTGAAAACGCAGCGTAAGATCGCTATCCTCCCGCGGCAAAAACGTTACGCTTGTCCCGGAAAGCCGAGGCTCGTAGCTGTTGATGGCATTCCTAATGCTCCCTTCAATCTGGTATACAGAATCCGGATAGGTCTGCAGAAAATCGACAAAATCAGGAACCCCGTAATCGTCGGCGACAGGAACATTTCCCTGCCTGGTATTGAGAATCCGCTGCAGGTGCTCGACGACCGAATCTATGCACCGTTTGCGTTCAGTGCCGCCGCGTCGAAATGGTTCCGATTCCTGGGAGCGGATTCGCTCGAATAATCGTTCTTCATGCATCTAAGTTCACACCCCATAAAATCAATACTCTTTTGGCCTTACTATGAGCATTGCTATCTCGCTAATCGCTACAATTCGGTTACCATAGCCCTGGTTGGGAAATTCTCCCAGCTCCACGACCTCACTGGTCACATTACAAACTTTTCCTGTTATTTCAGTCCCATCCGCAAGGCGTATTTTGACTCGCTTACCTTTCCAGTCACCCAGTATTTTCTGTACAGTATCACCGGGCTTGACAGTAAAATCATCAGCAAACGCACCATTAACCAGACATAGGCTTGCCAGAAAAAATAATGCAATAACATAATATTTCATGCAAAGCCCCTTTTCTTACTGTGAATTATATTACTTAAGGTTATGAAGATCTTAGTATCATATAAATATCGCAAATAAATATTCAATTATCACTTTTAACCTTAAGCAAAGTATATAGTTATCAAGAAATGGTGTTATGTATAATATAGTTATTATGATGAATGCATAGTAAACAGTTATACATGTAACTTTATATAACTTATTGACAAAAGCATACATATGATAAATAGCATTACATACTATTATTAATTGTATTACTACACATTCGACATCGATATTATCTTAAAAACAATAGTTATTAGGCTATGTATCTTAGCTACAAATTTCGCATCAAAATTGTAAACACACCATATATCTAACATCAAGTTGCAACAGCAATATACCTATTTACTGCGCCAAGGTAATTGGCTACTCCAACGCTCACTGTGATACTATTACTCCTGCAATTAAACAACTTAGCCCTGCCCTACGATTGATATGTTTAATTGCTGCTGTAATACTCCATGGTGACATCCATACTGTAATGAGGCCCCCTAGCAGAGGGCCTCGTGCACAATAGAATTATTTGGGAACAGCCCATGAATCTTCAGATTCGATTCCGTTCGGCTCCCACGTCCACTTGATTTTCTTGTAGGTAAAGGAAATATCTTCCATGTGACGGTACGGTTCATTTGACGCAAGAAGCGTCATGGGCATGGACGGGCTGATGCTGACAACAATTGCATCTTCCAGTTTGTGGGTGAAATAATGTTCTTCGGTTCCCTGCTTGGTGATTCGATACCACTTGATGGTCACGTCTTTCAGGTGCTCGCCGGTGCACAGGGCCTGGTAAAGTTTCGGCGAACTCTTGTCGTATTCCTTGGTGATGGTCAGGGGACCATGAACCCGCTTACCAGTGGCAAGTCCATCGGTCGGACTGCGGGGGATGCTGATCTGATGATCCATCCCGTAAACGAGGATGGTGTTCTCCCGGCCCTGCATTTCGCAGGAACCATCAATTTTCCCTTGTTTTTCACCCGTAAGGGTAAGGTGTGCTGGCATTGCCATTGTTAATCCCTCCTTTATCCGTTAATAGAGAACACAACGACTTCACATAGTACTGCTTATTTTTGTTTACTTTTCATTTTGCATGCTATCACTGACCAGCTGCTACTGTATTTGAAACATGCAAATCACTGACTATCCTTGGGATATTCGGATTTCTTGAGCTTGCGCCTTAGCCGGAAATTATCAAAAAGTAGAGTAAAGAGAACTATTATAGAAAATATTTCTAATCCATTTTCACCTGTAAAGCGCCAAAACGTCCATGCTAATAGTGAAACACAACCAGCTGTAATAATAAGCAAAAATGAGTCTTTCATGATATCAACGCCTCATAGCAATCGCCTCCGATAGCCATGGACGATTGAGATTATGTTCGTTGGCTGCAAATAGTACATCTGTAATAGTTACTCCTCCAGAGATTGTACGACCTGTTGCGACAGCAATACTCCCAATAACTGCCCCAACATAATACGCTGCGGAACAAGCAGCTATTACTCCAAGAGCTTCTAGTTTTGTCCCTGCCCCAATGAGTTCTCCGACTGTGACGGTTTTTCCATATTTATCGATTAGGGCGAGAAGAATTGTTGCGTTTGCAACTGCAGTTTGGAGGTTTCCAAAAAGTGTTTCAGGGGCTGGAAGTCCCATACTTTTCATGTTTTCCTTGAAATATGTGTGGAAGTCAGACATTCCCTTGGTCTCCTTCGATGTGCAATTTCGCTTGCATCAAAGACTGTCCCTGTACGCATAGAAGCAGGAGGCAGTATGGTTAAGAAATCCTTACTTCGGCACAGCCCATGAATCTTCAGATTCGATCCCGTTCGGTTCCCAGGTCCACTTGATCTTCTTGTAGGTGAAAGAGACATGCTCCATATGGCGATACGGTTCGTTTGCGGCTATTAAAGTTGTAGGCATGGACGGACTGATGTTGACAACGATGGCGTCTTCCAGCTTATGGGTAAAGTAGTGCTCTTCTGTGCCCTGCTTGGTGATCCGATACCATTTGATGGTAACATCCTTCAAATGTTCACCGGTGCAGAGGGCCTGGTACAGTTTCGGAGAGCTTTTGTCATATTCCTTGATAATAGAAAGCGGGCCATGAACCCGTTTCCCGGTGGCTAATCCATCGGTTGGACTGCGCGGAATACTGACATCGTGATTCATCCCATAGACAAGGATTGTGTTTTCCCGTCCTTGCATTTCGCAGGAACCATCAATTTTCCCTTGTTTTTCACCCGTAAGGGTAAGGTGTGCTGGCATAGCCATTGTGTGTATCCTCCTTGGGGCAGATAGGACCTTGAAGTAAGTTCAAGGTGCCTTAAAAAGCAATTTCATTTTCTGTTGGAGTCCAGATACCCTGCCAATCTTTGGACTAAACGTGATGCATCTAATTTATTCTCGAAGATTTTCCAACAGTTTTCTAAAAAACAAATCATCACGAATATTGGTTGCAAAAGTAAAATAGTATGGCTGAGTTCTGTCCATGAAGAGAATCAAGTCCTTAGTCATCTTGACACCTGGTTTGTAGATGTTTTCAAACGCGACAAAATCATTTCCGACATATTTGCGTAGTTTATTGACATTTTCAAAGACAAAGCCCTTCTTGTAATCTTTGAAACACAAAAACCTAAAAAAGAGACTTTGCGAGACCACCATAAATTGTCCCGTCATCTTACTTGCGTCTTGAAATCAGGCTGCATTGACGTCCTTATCCAGCTTGCCCACCAGTGAAAGCGTAAAATACGCCCCCATGTACTTGAAGTGGGGTCTGACTTTCAGAGACACACGGTACCAACCCGGCTCGCCCGGAACCTCCTCAACGCCTATTTCCGCTTGCCGCAAAGGTCTGCGGCTTCGCACGCCGGGCATGGGATTATCCATGTCGGACACATACTGGCGGATCCAGTTATTGAGCTCCAGTTCCAGGTCACTCCGCTCCTTCCAGGTACCGATGTTTTCCCGCTGGATGACTTTCAGATAATGGGCCAGGCGACTGACGATGAACATGTAGGGAAGCTGCAAACCGAGCTTGTAGTTCAACTCGGCCTCTTTCCCTTCCTTGCTGATCCCGAAATATTTCGGCTTCTGGACAGAGTTGGCAGAGAAAAAAGCAGCGTTGTCACTCCCCTTACGCATGGTAAGGGCGATGAAACCTTCTTCGGCAAGCTCGAACTCACGTCGCTCGGATATCAGTACTTCGGTAGGAATCTTGGTCTGGATGGCGCCCATCGCCTCGTACTGATGGAGCGGCAGGTCCTCCACAGCGCCGCCCCCTTGTGGGCCGATGATGTTGGCGCACCAACGGTATTTTGCAAAACTGTCGGCGATACGAGTGGCAAAGGCCAAAGCGGCATTGCCCCAGCTGTAATGCTCATGACCGGCCGACACCATTTCCTGGTAATTGAAGCTCTTGACCGGCTGGGTTTCAGGACCGTAAGGAAGCCGGAGCAGGAAACGGGGGAGAGCCAGACCGACGTAGCGCGCATCCTCGGTTTCCCTGAACGACTGCCACTTGATATACTGCGGACCCTCCATTATCGACTTGATATCCTTGAGATTGGGCAGTGTGGTATAGTCGTCTATGCCGAAGAAATCAGGCGCTGCAGCGGCGATGAACGGCGTATGCGACATAGCTGCCACCGCAGCAGTGTGCTGCAGAAGCCGCATATCCTGGGGACCGGCGTTGAATTCGTAGTTGCCGATCAGGCACGCATACGGCTTACCGCCGAACTGGCCGTACTCACTAGTGTAAACAGTCTTGTACAGCCCCGACTTGACTATCTCGGCAGCGTCCTCGAAATCTTCCAGAAGCTCGTCTTTCATAACGTGAAGCATCTCGATCTTGATATTTTCCCGAAAATCGGTCCGGTCCACGAGAAAATCAAGGGAACGCCAAGCTGACTCCAGTTTCTGAAAGTCCTGGTGGTGAAGGATCTCGTCGAGCTGCTTGCTCAGCGTACGGTCAATCTCGGCTATCATGTCGTCCAGGCTTGCCTTGGAAACCTTGACCGTATCCTTCCCCGGCTCCAGCAGCTGTGAGATCAGAACCTCAACGCCTTTACGGGTAATGGAATAGGCTTCGTCAGCCGGCTTGAGCCTTGTTGCCTGAACAATTTCCTCCAGCAACGATTCCTGCCCAAGCTCGGATTCCTGACTCGCCAGAGTATTTTCCTGTTCCCTGCTCATATCTCCTCCTTAGCCTTCCAGACCAATTTCGGCCAACAGCCGCTGCCGGGCATTGTCGTCTTTGATCAATTCCTGTATTTTTTTCCTGAACTCGGGAACATTCGACAGCGGCCCCTTGAGCGCCCGCAGTGCCTCCCGCAACTCCAGCAGTCGTTGCAGTTCCGGCACCTGTTCCACGACCGCCTCCGGTCCGAAATCTTTCATCTTCTCCACGCGGAGACGAACATTCAGCTCTTCAGCCTGGTCGGCGGCCAAACGGTTGGGGACGCTCAGATTCAAGGTGATGTTCTGGGCCTTCAGAACCTCGTTAAAGTTGTCTTTGTCGACATTTACCGGCTCACGCTTCTCCAAGGGGCGGTCATCCGGACTCCCGGTAAAATCACCCAGCACCAGCATCTTCAAGGGGAGTTCCAGTTCTTCCTTTGCATCGCCCAGCGCAGGTCGATAGACGATGTTCACTCTTTCTTTCGGTGCAATAGATGATTCCTTAGCCATTTGTTTGCTCCTTTATTTTCCTGTCCGATATAACAACAGCAATAAGCCCACGAATTATATTCCCAAGTCAGCACCACCTCATTTCAGGCATGAAAAGCCCCATGACAAACCAGATTGTGCTAATGAAAACTATCAGCCAACCGAACAGTTTTATCCCCTCTGAACCCCAGAACGGCGCACGCAGATTTATGAGAACTCCCGAGACAAAAGTTCCCTCAAGCCACTCTGCCCCTCCCCAACGTAGCACCCAAAGCCAGAAGAGCAGGTCAACCAGGTAGAGTAGTATCCACTCGGCAAGGGACGTCACCTGTACTATCTACCCCTTTGCCAGCCGCACCATCTCCGGCATATCGAGCCGACCGATCCGGAGCAGCACATCAGACGACCGATCCTTGAACTTTTGTTCAGCCTGGGCTTCCAGGGCATGCCAGGCAAGCCTGAGGCCGGCCAGGGCCAGGTTTGGGTCAAACATCTCGAGATCATGCATTTCAATGTCGATCATTATCTGGTCAACCTGGGAAAGGGCCAACTTCGACTTACCGATATCCACCAGCATCCTGGAGATTGCCAACCGCCAGAGGAGCTTTTCCCGTATAGAAAAACAGTCGCGCAGTTTCCGCTGTATCTCTTCCATTGCCTCAATGAGTTTTCCTTTGCGGATCAGCAATTGAATTTCTTCGACACTCGCCCCAATTGTCACATCCAGTTCTTCTTTTTCGGCAACGTCAGACAATACCGCCACTGGTGGCGTTAGCGTGCTGCCCCTGAAAAGTATCCCTTCCAGCCACTGTCTTGTTTCCGGCGTAGCAAAAGGCGTCCCATCCGAGAAGGAAAGGTCTTCTAGCCCTGGCAGGCGGTGCAGCAGAAAAGCGGTTTCCTGGCACAAAGCATCGTGAGCTTTCTCGTACCGGGTTCCGAGTCGTGAAAGTGCTTCCGCTGACAGGCGGTTGAGGTCTATCCAGAATATATACTGAGGGAGTCTCGCCTCGGCCGCCTTGAGAAGCGCCTCGGCATCGCTCCTGTTTCTCAGGTCGAAAAGCAGGTTTTTTTCCAGCGCTGATGGCGGAGGTATCCTAGTTCTGCCGTTGATGGCTGGCGGGAGTTCTTCGACGCCGTACCATGCCGCCTTTCTCGTCAGCCGATAGGCATGCGGACCGGTCGGGTCCCTTTGAAAGAGATAAAAGGCCGCATCACGTATCTTGTTTAAGCCGTCACTCAGTACATTGCCAGCCTCTTGATGGGATGAAATATGCCGCGCGATTTCTTCCCGTTCGAGCTCCGGCATCGGGACTGAAGGCGTTTCCATCTGTACTTCCGACATGGTGCGTAGTGCCGAGTCAACTTGGTCAGTTTCTTCAGCAGCGGCGGAGATACCGTTGAAGAAATCCTTGACAGCAGCAAGGGAGGGTGCGTTTTTCAGATGCTCCGCCAGAAAAATATCCAGCTTGTTCAAGCTATCTTTGATCAAGGCAAGCTGTTCAGTAGAAAATGAAAGATCCCCGGTATTTTTAAGAGCTGCTTCGGCTTTTTCTATCCACCACTCAATGGACCTGACCCGCCCCCGTGTGCGCGTCATCGACGGAAAGAGTTCGTCCCAGAACCTTTCCATCAGGTCCAGGTACATTTTTAACCCGATGGCAAATCCGTCGGTGCCGCGTGTATAGATGAGGGCGACCGCAAGATACCCTGCAACCAGCAGATCCTTCGATTTGTGCATCAGGATATCCGAGGCGAACCTGCCGACCTTCTCCCAGTTGACCGTACCGGCGAGCGCCGGTGAGGAGAGCTTGTCAACCTCGGTCTGCAATTCGTCGAACGCAGGGTCGTAGCGGATATCGCTCCCTGTCGGCTTGTCCAAGCTTACGGGCAACCTGCCCAATTCGGAAAGATCCATGGAAAACTCCGTTCCGATCATGTTTTTACCCACGCCCACCGATGAAACCAACCAGAGCTGGGTGAAATCAATTGATTTCAAGGGCCGTTTGTATAAGGCAAGATACCCCTTTTCCAGTGTTCCCCCCATAAACACGGCATTCGGAACGCCGGCCATTGAGTCTCTGAACAGCAGATGCCAGAGACTGACCCGCATGATTTTGTCGTTGCACGGGCCGCGATCCAGACTGACGAACGTTTCGCCTTTCTCGGCGTTGGCAACGGCCATTTTTTTCAGTTGCTTCAGATCGAGAAAAGATGCATACGGGTCGGAAATTGAACCGATTTTATTCAGACATGCCCTCTTGTCCTTCAACTCGGGCCAGCTCTGTATCGGAGGCCTGATAGTGTGAATCTCTTCTTCCAGCTTCTTCAGGTCGGGAAACAGGTTTGAAGACAGATATTCGATCTGACACCATGTTTTTTCGCAGGCAAAGGGGAGTAAATCCCAGTTGTCCTGCCAGTTCCCGAGAGAACCAATACCCGTGATGACCAGCGGGTACGGCCGGCCAAAGCTGTCGCTGCTTACCCGCACCACCCCGCATACCAGGAATTCCTTTCCTGCATCCCTGGCCCAGAATCGCCAGGAGCAGAAATCAGGGACGGTATTCTCCCTACGTGTCAAGAGTTGGTAACCATCTTCGATCCAGGCAAACAACCCATCAAAGAACGGTGTATTGGCCCCCATCCGAAAATAATCCTTGGCAGCCGGGTGTTTTCCGAATGCGGCCCACTTCCAGTTTTGTCCGCTTTTCATTGTGCCCAACACTGTGCAATGCTCCTTGGCGCCTGTCCCGATATCGTAGCAGTCTGCTTAAGAACCGGGCCGCTGCCGATAAAACGGTAATTCACCGTGATCTGTTTTATGCCCATTCTTTTCAGGGCTTGCCTTTCTCCAGGAAACTCGTTGACAGAAAAAATCCGCCGCCCGCCACGCATATCCTTGAGAAAGTTGGGAAACCCATCTTGGCCCATATAGTGCTTGGCAAGCACCAAGTCGCCCACCTCGAGCTGCAGAACGACATCGCTACAGGAGTCGGGGGACCAGTAAAAAGTCTTGCTTACCGGATAGTTATTATTGACCAGCACTTGGCTGTTTCCTCCGCATTGCAGTTCCAATCGGGTCGCATGGGGCTTGAGTGAAGCTTCAATATTGGCGTCCGTGGGAAGCCCCTTGATGCCAACGCCGAAATTCTGTGGTTTACCCATTGCCATTACCGCCGCCTGTGCCTGTCCCCCCTTGCCTAGAAAGGCAAACAATGAATTTTGCAGGGGTACGGTTCCACTCAGAGCTTCCCTGGCGCGATAGCCGTACCTGTTGCCCTGCAGGAACGGAGCTGCCGGGCCTTTCGCAAAGCGCCAGGCCAGACCATCCGGCCCAAGCAGTAGCGGCATAGCCTGCTGAGAAGTCATTCCCATGGTAGGGGCAAGCACCTGCTCTTCCCACATAGCCTGGAGCTGGCAGGCGCTTTCCCTGCGAACATAGACCCAAAGAAAGTTGAACGGTCCCATCAGCAATTGCCAGAAGACCTCATCCGACGGTTCTGCGCCGATACCACTCTTCAGTTTCGCAATAGCAGCGCCCGCAGTATAAAAATAGGATTTGCCGGTAACAGGATCCTCGATGAAAGTTTGCGCTGCCAACTGATAAGCAAGGTTCCGCGAAACGGTAGACGGAGTGATGGCAGCAAGGGCGTTCCGGTATTCGAGATAAGCCTTGCCAGCCGTCATTTGCTTATTCATTTCCAGCGCTTCGGCATTTCTGCCGATATTCCTTTTAATAGCAGACACAATTCTGTTCCCGCCACTTGCTGCTTTGGCAACTGCACCCGTTTTTCGAACAACTCCCTGCGCCCTGGCCGCCTGATACTGGTAAACCCGCTGCAGCCAGAGCGGCAGTGATCCTTCCGTTACGAACGGTTCCAGCTCAAGCGCCAACCTGTTCAGCAGCGCGAAATACGGACCCTTATCGCCAGCCATGCCGGCTGCAACTGATTGCCATTCTTTTGCTCCCCGCAATCGCTCGATGCCCTTGGAAAAATCGGCGGCAAAAATCTTCCAGGACTCAATGGCGGCATTACGATACCATCCGGCAAAATCAACCTGCGGACCAGAAATAAGCCCTTGGTCGGGCAAGGCTGCCAACAGTTCTTCCATAAGAGAGTCAATGACATCTTTTCCCTTGCGTGTATAGGACGGCGGTATCCACATCTCCTCCCTGGCAGTCAAGCTTCCGCCCCAGAACTCCTTGAGAGTAATCGCCGCAACGCCGCTTTGACTGTCCACCCAAACTGTCATCCAGCGCAAATCTCCTTCTTTTGCCGCAAGGAGCTGTTTCAGCCACGAGTGGAGTTCTGCCTTTTCCCGGGCCGAGTCTCCAGAATCGGTTCGCCAGAGCAGATAATAGAGATAGAGAGCACCGAAAGCTTTTTTTGCCTCCTTGGTCACGCCCGGTTCCGGAGAATTCGTCAGGGATACATAGGGCGGCTGAGGTTTTGCCAGAAGTCCTTCCATGTCGAACCCTTCCTGTCGGGCCTGGAGAATATTGATACGCCGCACCACATGCACCAGATACTGTCCGTAAACAACATCCGGAGTAGCCACTGACAAGCTGGCCATACTTGTCGCCATCTGCCGGTCAAAGGGAATAAGGAGAGACTCCCGAAACAGTTGGCAGTACCTGTTTTTCAGCTCTCGCTCAACCTTAACGCTTTCAGTCAGTCCGAAGCGCGGAATCCACCAGTGCCGGTTCTTTTCCTCGACACTCATGATCTCTCGACGGAATCTGTCCATCGTAGTAAGGTTGGCAAGTGTTTCGCCGCTCAAAGTGGCAGGGCGGGAGAATTCCTGCGATATGTCCCTGATGGTTTTCATATTTTTAACAAAGGAAAAACTCAACAGACCGCAGAGCGCAACACCAACAATGACCCATGAGGTCAATCCCAGGTTCCCGGTCAAAACGCGCCATTCTATTGCTCGACGGGTAGGAGCCAGCAGGGAACGATCCCTGGGTAGAATCGAAGCGAAGAAATCGTGGAGAAACAGGCCCTTGCTGGTACCGGGCAAAGATTCCCCGCCACCGACAATTCTCACGGTTTCGGAAAAAAGGGAATGGGGAGTTCCCTCCTGGCGGCCACTGCTGAAGAACAGCCCACGCAGTACGGGAGTTTCCTGATAGGGATTTTGCCGGAAGACGTGCGACATGAAATCGCAAAGCCCGTGTTTCAGTCGCTCGAATTCCTCGGGAAAGAGCAGCAAGGCCGGATCAGCGCCCTTTGCTTCGGGCTGGTGCAGCAAATGCAGACGAAGATTTCTCAGCCGTTCATCAATGGTGGTAAGCGCACGCCCCATAAAATCGTCAACATCTTCGGCAAGGTCCTGATTGATAATCCCCATGGGTTGATTGAGGTTCTTTTCCGGAAGGCTTTCACAAAACCGGTTTACGCCGTTGACCAGATCACATTTTGTAACTAACACGTACACCGGAAACTTGACCCCCAGCGCCCTCATCAGTTCGTCGATGCGCCGACGAATGGCCAAGCCCTCCTTTTCTATTTCCTCCGGTTGTGCCTTCAGCAAACGATCGGCTGCAACGGTGACAATCAGCCCGTTCAGGGGCTCTCTCCGCCGGTATCTGAAAAGGAGTGCGAGAAATTTTTGCCATTCTTCCTTATCATGGTTTCCGTTGACCGGTATCGTATAACGCCCGGCCGTATCAATGACAATTGCCTGCTCGAAAAAATACCATTCGCATTGCTTGGTTCCCGATATTCCCTCAACCCTGCCAAAGTCGGCAAAGGGTGATGCAAGTCGGGCGCTGTTCAGAGACGTCGTTTTGCCGGAACCGCTATCTCCGATAATCATGTACCAGGGGAGCACATAGAGGGGGTTACCGAGCTTCCTGAGATGGGATTTACGCAGCCTGTCGATGGCCGTCTTCCAGCGGTCCTGTAGTTCCTTCAGTTCTTTTTTTTCTTTCGATGAAAGTGCCCGGATGCGTGCTTCATCCTGCTCGATCATGTCGCTGACGAAATTCTCCTCCCGCCGCCGACGCCATATCTTGCGCAGAAAATAACAGCCGATACCGAGCCCCGCAAGGAAGAGCAGCAGGAAAAAGCCGACCCACCACGGCCAGTCGAGAACAAGAACAATACCGAACACCAGAAGAATGACCAGGACAACAGTCATGACCAGCAAAAATGCCTTGAGAAATTTCTGAACACCTTCACTCATTTCAGTTCGTCACCGTCCTCAGAAAATTTTCTCCAACACCGTTCAGGGTGAATCGGTAAATAAGATACAGCAGGCAGAAAAGAAATACGGGACCAGTCAGACAGATGGCCGAAGCCAACCGGCCGCCCCCTCTCATTCTTTTTCCTCCACTAGCGACCGACACGGCTGGATAGGCTTCGGGAAAAAGGTCGGTGCGCTCCAGGGACGGGAGTCCCACAGAACTGCCCAACAAAAGCTTCAGGGTGGAGGTCTTTATCTGCTCCAGTTGATATTCTTCTCCGGGATGGCAATAGCGACCGTTGAATCCCAAGGCGAGACACAAGTAATAAACTTCCCGCACCTCTCGCTGATGCAACCCGAGGGAACTCAACCGATCAAAGAATTCTTCACCGGCATCCGTGGTGTTGTAGTATCTGCGCTGAAGTTGATCTTTCAACCAGTGGTTTTTATTCTTCCATGGCGACTTGAGGAACGCCTCGTCCACCCAGGCGCAAATAGCGAAGCGAGCCTGCTCGTAATCGTCGCGGGATAGCGTCCCTTGGATGAGCAGCGCCTCACTGTCCAGCATGAACCGTTGTATATCAGTTCTTACTTGATCATAGTCGGGCTGCCTTGCCTCTACTGATTTGAGAAAATAGCTGACATACGCAAGGATATTTATAAAACCGTCACTGAGATGCATATCGTCTATCTCCCCACTACCATCAGTTCTATTTCGATATCATCAGGCGGGTTATTCCAGTAGAGCGCCAGTGAACGGTTTCTTTCCACCATTGCCCACTGCTCGTCATGGTGGTCTATCGTGAAATATGTCGTGTGCGCCCGGCGGGGAAGCTCCTGGGGCGGAACCTGCAGATAATCCAAACCGATCCCGGGTAGCGCCTGGGTCACGAGTACATGCATCTGTTCCCGGGAACTCAATTTGGCAATGTCTTCCAGTGATTGCAACACGCCTTTCGGGTCTGCATCTGTTTTGACAGCCAGGTAGTAGCGGTTGCGCCCCTCGAAAATGGAGGGCTTCAAGTCAGCGACGTAACTGGTTCCATCGTGAACCAGCCGGATCACATATTCGGGACCGGCAGTAATTTCGTCCAAGAGGTGAGATATCATATCCTGTGCGGCTGAGAAACAACCCCACAGGTCACGATGATCGTACTCGGGAATTTTCTTTTTCCCATCTTCCAGCTCACCTAAAACACTGACCTGCTCAGAAAATGTAGTAAGCTCGCCGATAAGCTGTCGCAAGATACCGTACAGATGCCAGGGATGAGCATTCTCGGCCTTTGTACAGTGAAACAGAAGCGGAACATAACGGTTGATTGACCTGAGGGCAAGAAAGTAGACCATGTCCCTTGAACCGAATTCCGCCGTTTGAACCCCTCTCTTGCTCTTGTGCTCTTCAAGCTGGTAGGCCCGTGCCGTAACCTGAGCCCTGATTTCTTCGGCAAGCTTGCACAAGGAAGCGGATGCGTCAAAGGAAATGCAGGGAGGGATAAAATCATGTGAGAGCCTGATTTCCGACCCGAATTTTTCCAATTGGGCGATGGGAATGAGCTGGTAGTCTCCCAGTTTGTCCATCTCCGTTTCCCATAGTATTTTCAGAGCGAAACAGAGCCTTTTTACCTGGCCGTCCTGGCCGCCCGTGTGCAAATCTCTGACATCCTCCGTTTCCGTTGCAACCGCAAATCGCGAATGCACGGATTCGATAGAATCCAGCGTTGGCAACACCGTTACGTTTTCTCCCTCATTGTTCCAGTTCTTGAGGCCGAGATAGACGGTAAACGGTTTGCCGTCTTTCACCCAGGCTTCGTTGAAGGCGCGGGCATCGATCAGCGCATTATCGGGAAGAGATACATAGGTGCCGTCGGGAAACAAAAAATCCCCCTGCTGCAGATCGAATGATCTAGCACATAAAGCACCCTCATTTATCTCCATATCCCCCACTCCCCAGAACTCGGGTGTCAGGTAGTGACGATAGGGAATCAGAAGGCTTTGACAGGCCCGATCGAGCAGTTGAAAATGTTGCGGTTGCAAGTAGATACCCTGGTGCCAGAAAAGAGGTCTCTCAGCTCTCATCATTTTTCTTTGATCTCCTTGATCCCCTGCGGTCCCAAATCCAGACTGATCAAAAGTCTTTTCGGGTTCTGAAACAATGACAGGGGAATCTGATAGGATCGTATGGCACTATCCTTATGCAATTCATAGTAACCTGCAACAACGCCGACATATTTTGCTCCTTCGGTACGGTCCATGATCTCTTTCGTCTCCAGATTCGGTTGAGCCACTATCCGCTTCGAATAAGTAACCCCCGAGTCAAAACGTCCGCACTCCAGAAGCCTGGGTATTCCATCCTTCTCATCCATCAACTGGTTGAATCCGTTCAAATCCCGTAAATGGTAGATACAGACAACCAGAGAATGGGCCTTACCCTGATAAAGATTCAGTCGAGGATCACCATTCAGACTTACCTCAATGGCATTCTTTTCATATTCCCATTGCACCTTACTGCTGCTCCACGGCAAGGTGCAGGAGGCACACGTAACGGCAACACCGAAACTAATCAGCATTTTTTTCATTTTTTTCGAGCCTTTCGCTTTCAAATAATTATCAAGCCGAGACAGCCAACCAGTGTCTCTTTTACGACTATGTATATATTTTTATAAATAACAACTAACCTTGTAGCAAACGTGTTATTAACACTTTCTAAACTACACTGTCAACCAATATCTTAAAAACAGCTAATGCGATAAATCCCGCATGACTGCAGGAAAATGAATTTACCGCCTGGGCAGTGTTTTAGCACCAGGACATAAGTCAAGCTGATTGGCAATTTTTGCAGAGGTTTTTCGGAAATCGATTCAGATGATCAGCAGGGAAAGTGTGTATAAGGAGGTAGAGGTTGTTAACGACAAAATGCCATCAAGAATAGACTGCAAACAAAGAAATCGATGACAGCCTGCCTGCTGACAAAATAGGAAAAAATATGAAGAAGGGAGTGAACCTGCAAACTATTTTCAATCTGCCTGCGTTGCGACGTGGACTAAAACGGGCTGGAGAACCCGCTCGGCATCCTGGGGGGAAATACCGACCAGGAAACCGCGTTTGCCGCCATTGATGTATATCTGGGGAAGGTGAAGGATCGTTTCCTCCATGTAGACCGGTAGGGGACGTTTGGTGCCAAAGGGCGAGGTGCCTCCCACCAGGTAGCCGGTCAGACGCGATGCCGTATCCGGCGAACAGGGCTGGACGCTCTTCACCGCGAGCACCCGGGCCAGTTCCCGGGTGGAAACCTGCCGGTCGCCGTGCATGAGGACGATGAGGGGGGTTGCCTGGTCGTCTTCCATAACCAGGGTCTTGATGATGGCGTGTTCGGAAAAGCCGAGCTGCCGCGCACAGACCGCAGTGCCGCCTTTGTCTTCGTAGGTATAGAGATGGGGAGTGAATGCAACTTTTGCCGCGCGCAATACACGTATCGCCGGCGTTACCGGGGTCTTGTCTTTTGCCATAGCCTTTCACCTAGTACAATCAGCGAGATATGAAAAAAGCCCCGGAAATGATCCGGGGCTTTTGAAACGGCTGATAAACAATTTACTACCCTTTTACCACATTAGACGCCTGAGGACCCTTGGCGCCCTGGATAACATCGAAGGTCACCGGCTCGCCTTCCGCGAGAGATTTGAAACCATCTCCCTGAATGGACGAAAAGTGAACAAAGACGTCCTCACCGTTTTCCTGCTCGATAAAACCGAAACCTTTTGCATCATTGAACCACTTCACCACACCGTTAGCCATTACCCGATCCTCCTGTTAGTTGCTGCTGCTGTTTTCAGTATTGGCCCACCCGTGTGAGCCGATACTTATCATGTAGCCCCTACTGGGGCCCTTGTCAACAGGTTGCTGTAAAAAACACCTAGCGTATTCGTTACGTTTTCCGATCAGGCGGTGCGATCCGTCAGATCCGAGCCCTGGTCTTCCTGAAGTGCGGCATGGGCCGCGGCAAGCCGGGCTATGGGCACCCGGAAGGGTGAGCAGGATACGTAATCAAGTCCGACCTTGTGGCAGAAGATGACCGATGCAGGGTCACCGCCATGCTCGCCGCAGATACCGATTTTCAGGTCCGGCCGGGTCGAGCGGCCCTTCTCGCAGCCGATCTTCACCAACTGGCCAACGCCGCTCTGATCGATGGAAACAAACGGATCTTCCTTGAGAATACCCATTTCCACATAGAAGGGCAGGAACTTGCCGGCGTCGTCGCGGGAAAGACCAAACGTTGTCTGGGTAAGGTCATTGGTACCAAAGGAGAAGAATTCGGCCTCACGGGCAATTTCATCGGCAACGAGGGCCGCACGCGGCAATTCGATCATGGTACCGATGTGGTACTTCACTTTCACACCGTACTGCTCGATAACCTCGTCGCATATCCGGACGGCATTGGCCTTGATACCGGCCAGCTCTTCCAGTACGGCAACAAGCGGGATCATGATTTCCGGGACGATGGTAAAGCCTTCGTTCTTGTTCAGCTCGCAGGCAGCTTCCATGATGGCCTGGACCTGCATATCGTAGATTTCCGGGAAGGTTACACCGAGGCGGCAGCCCCTGTGTCCCAGCATCGGGTTGAATTCATGGAGATAATCAACCTTGTGCTTCAGCTTCTCTACGCTGACCCCCATGGTCTGGGAAAGGGCTTCGATATCCTTTTCCTCCTGGGGAAGGAATTCGTGGAGAGGGGGATCAAGCAGCCGGATAGTAACCGGCAGGTCCTTCATTTCGCGGAAAATCCCGATAAAATCGCCTTTTTGCATCGGGAGGATTTTTGCCAGCGCTTTCTTTCTGCCGTCAACGTCTTCGGCGAGAATCATTTCACGAACGGCAGCAATACGATCTGCTTCGAAGAACATATGCTCGGTACGGGTGAGACCAATGCCTTCGGCACCGAATTCGCGGGCGGTGCGGGCGTCCTTCGGCGTGTCGGCATTGGCGCGGACACCGAGTTTCCGATAGACATCGACCCATTCCATGATTGTTTTAAAGTCTCCGGTCAGCTGCGGCGGAACGGTTGACACCTGGCCCAACATTACCTCGCCGGTGCTGCCATCGAGGGTAATGGTATCACCCTTGCTCACTGTCGTGCCATTGACGGAAAACTCGTTTGCCGCATAATCGACCTTGATTTCGCCGCACCCGGCAACGCAGCACTTGCCCATGCCACGGGCAACGACCGCTGCATGAGAGGTCATGCCGCCACGGGCGGTAAGAATTCCCTGCGCCGCATTCATCCCGTGAATATCTTCCGGGCTGGTCTCCACCCGGACCAGTATCACCTTGAGACCGAGTTTTGCGGCAGCCTCAGCTTCGTCGGCGGTAAAGACGACGCTACCGCTGGCAGCGCCGGGTGAAGCGGGAAGACCCTTGGCGATTACCGTGCGGGGGGCATTCGGATCGAGCGAGGGGTGCAGAAGCTTATCAAGCTGATCAGGGGAGACGCGCAGTACCGCTGTCTTTTCATCAATCAGCCCTTCCTTAACCATGTCGACGGCAATCTTGATCGATGCGCGTGAGGTGCGCTTGCCGTTACGGGTCTGCAGCATGTAGAGCTTGCCCTTTTCAATGGTAAACTCGATGTCCTGCATGTCCTTGTAATGCTTCTCCAGGATGTCGCGGATTTGTGCCAACTGCTGGTAGCACTCGGGAAGAACCTCTTCCATCGAGGGCAGATCACCCTCCTTGTGCTTGGCGCGGTTAATGGGCTGCGGGGTACGGATACCGGCCACGACGTCTTCGCCCTGGGCATTTACCAGGTACTCGCCATAGAAGTAATTTTCACCGGTTGAAGGGTCGCGGGTGAAAGCGACGCCGGTTGCACAATCATTACCCATATTGCCGAAAACCATGGCTTGAATATTGACGGCAGTTCCCCACTCAGCGGGTATGTTGTGCAGTCTGCGGTAGGTGATGGCCCGCTGGTTCATCCACGAACCGAACACCGCGCCGATAGCTCCCCAGATCTGTTCTTGTGGCTCATCGGGGAATTCATGTCCGAGCACTTCCTTAATTTTTGCCTTGTATTTCCCCACAAGGTCCTTCCAATCCTCGGCGGTGAGGTCCGTATCGAGATGGACACTCTTCTCTTCCTTTTTCTGCTCCAGGAGTTCCTCGAGAACGGAACCGTTCATTCCCATGACAACATTGGAGTACATCTGAACAAAACGACGGTAGGCATCATAGGCAAAACGCTCGTCACCGCTCTGCTTGATAATACCCTGTACGGTGATGTCGTTCAGGCCGAGATTGAGGACCGTATCCATCATACCGGGCATGGAAGCGCGGGCACCGGAACGAACCGACAGCAGAAGAGGATTGTCAGGGTCGCCGAACTTCTTGCCGATGAGGTCCTCCACCTTGCGGATGTTGGCATCAACCTCATCCTTCAGACTGGCAGGATAGGTGTTGTTGTTCTTGTAGAACTCCGTGCAGACCTCGGTCGTTATGGTAAAACCCGGCGGAACGGGAAGTCCGATGCTCGTCATCTCAGCCAGGTTGGCCCCCTTGCCGCCAAGCAGGGATTTCATCTCTGTCGTACCGTCAGCCGAGCCGTTCCCGAAGAAGTAGACATATTTCGCCGCCATACCAATCCTCCTCTATAAACTTTTTAATAAGTGTATTTGTTAGTATTCAGCTTATCGCTGTTATTGAACCGCCTCAGGCGGATATTCGTGC
>JAQUHN010000160.1 GCA_028683555.1 Geobacteraceae bacterium
GTGTTCGATTTCAGCGCCCGCCATTTTCTGGAGGAGCTTGCCGCGGAGATTCACCGTGAGGCGGAGACGCTCGGGCGAAATGTTTACGTCATAGCGGAGAGCGATCTGAACGATGTCCGACTGGTCGATCCGCCCGACAAGGGCGGGTACGGGCTCGACGGCCAATGGAACGACGACTTCCATCACATCCTGCATACCTTGCTGACCGGCGAGAAGGACGGCTATTACCAGGACTTCGGCGGTGTCGGCCAGTTGGCGAAAACCCTTCACGACCGGTTTGTCTATTCCGGCCAGTATTCCCGCTACCGGCACCGGCGCCATGGCAACTCCGCTGTCGGCAGACCGGCCCGGCAGTTCGTCGTCTTTGCCCAGAATCACGACCAGGTGGGAAACCGCATGTTCGGCGAACGGCTGACAACGCTTGTTTCCTTCGAATCGCTCAAGCTTGCCGCGGGCGTGCTGCTGTTGTCACCGTATCTTCCCCTGCTGTTCATGGGCGAAGAGTATGGCGAGGAGGCTCCGTTTCTCTATTTCATCAGCCATTCCGACCCCGGACTGGTCGGGGCGGTACGCGAGGGCAGGAAAAAGGAGTTCCGCTCCTTCGTTTCCCGGGGAGATCCTGCCGATCCCGATTCGGTTGAGACCTTCCTGCGTTCGAAGACTGATCCGGAAAATAGGTTTGCCGGTGACCACTCCGTCTTGTTTCACTTCTACAAAACAGTAATCGCCTTGAGAAAAAACATCCCGGCCCTTGCCGTTCCCGACACGAATGCTCTCCGGGTATCAGCCCGGGAAGAGGAGGAGTCGGTTGTGGTGGAACGGTGGAAGGACGACTGCCTGGTGGTGTGCCTGTTCAATTTCAATGAACAGGATGGTGTGGTGCGGCTTCCGGATAACGGCGGCTGGTGGCGCAAGCTGCTCGACTCCTCCGACACCGCCTGGCACGGAGCGGGTTCCGTGCTGCCGGACCGGATTGCCGGGGCAGCCGGTGCTGTCATGCGCGGGCGAAGCTGCGCGGTCTATTTGGCAGGTGAAGAGTGAAGAGTGAAGGGTGACCCCTGCCCCCTGACCTTTGACTTCTTCAGGAGTTGCAATGGAACGGTACATCTGCATTCACGGACATTTTTATCAGCCGCCGCGGGAAAATCCCTGGCTGGAGGCCGTTGAGGTCCAGGACTCCGCATATCCCTATCATGATTGGAACGAGAGGGTGACCGCTGAATGTTATGCGCCGAACTCGGCGGCCAGAATAGTCGACGGTGATGGCCGGGTGATGGATATCGTCAGCATCTATGCCAGGATCAGCTTCAATTTCGGGCCGACACTTCTTTCCTGGATGGAGTCGTATGCGCCGGAAATCTACCGGTCTATCCTCTTGGCGGACCGGCAGAGCATCGAGTGGCGTTCGGGCCACGGCAACGCAATCGCCCAGGTTTACAACCACATGATCATGCCCCTGGCTTCTCTCCGTGACAAGCGGAGCCAGGTGATTTGGGGAATACGGGATTTCGAGCGTCGTTTCGGCCGGTTTCCCGAAGGGATGTGGCTGGCGGAAACCGCCGTTGACCTGGAAACCCTCGAAGTCCTGGCGGAAGAGGGAATCAGGTTCACTATACTGGCACCACATCAGGCAGACAAGGTGCGGAAGCTCGGCGGTACGAAGTGGAAAAACGTGAGAGGTGGGAACATCGACCCGAGCATGGCGTATCTCTGCAGGCTTCCCTCCGGCAGGAAAATCAGCCTCTTTTTCTATGACGGAACTATCTCGCAGGCGGTTGCCTTTGAAAAACTGCTGAACCGGGGGGAGGACTTCGCCCATCGCCTGGTGAGCGGTTTTTCCGAATTCAGGGAGTGGCCCCAGCTTCTCCATATCGCCACCGACGGCGAGACCTACGGTCACCACCATAAATACGGCGACATGGCCCTTGCCTATGCGCTGAACTACCTGGAAGAAAACGGCCTGGCAAGGATTACCAATTACGGCGAGTTCCTGGAGAAACATCCGCCGGTCCAGGAAGTCAGGATAGTTGAAAACACCTCATGGAGCTGTTGCCACGGCATTGAGAGGTGGCGGAGCGACTGCGGCTGCAATTCGGGCGGGAATCCCGTCTGGAACCAGGCGTGGCGGGCTCCGCTGCGCTCCGCCCTGGACATGCTGCGCGATCGCCTGGCAGAGGGATACGCGCTGAAGGCCGGCGAATACCTGCGGGATCCGTGGTTTGCCAGGGACGATTATATCTCCGTGGTCCTGGACCGTTCCGACGAGAATCTTGACGCTTTCATCCAGCGACATGCCCTGCGCGAATTGACTCGGGAGGAGCGGCCTGAAGTCCTCGGGCTGCTGGAAATACAGCGCCAGTCGATGTTGATGTATACCAGTTGCGGCTGGTTTTTCGATGAGATTTCCGGATTGGAAACGACCCAGGTTCTCATGTACGCGGGACGGGCTATCCAATTGGCAGAGAAGCTGTTGCCGGGCAATCTCGCAGAACCTTTCCTGGAGATCCTCTCCGAGGCTGATAGTAATCTCCCCGAGCATGAAAACGGCCGACGGGTTTACGAGGCGTTTGTCAAACCATGCATGATCGATCTGGTTAAGGTGGGCGCCCATTATGCGGTCAGTTCGGTTTTTGAAGACTACATTGACGAGTCCGAAATATACAGTTATCGGATCGCCCGGGAGGAATTCCATCAACTCCGTAGTGGCCAATCGGTCTTTGCCGTCGGCAAAGTAAACATTCGATCGAACATTACCCTCGAATCCGGGGATGTCAGTTTCAGTGTCGTCTATTTCGGCAACCACGCCCTCTATGGCGGGGTCCGCTCTTTTCTCGGCGTTCAGGAGTATGACACCATGAAGGGCGAGACGATGAAAGTTTTCACCGACGGCGATTTCGCTGAGATCGTCCGGCTGATGGACAGGCACTTCGGCATGCACAACTATTCCGTCAGGGATCTTTTTAGGGACGAGCAGCGCAAGATTCTCGGACTGATGACCGACAAGACCCTCAGCGATTTCGATCGTCAGTACATGATGCTGTATGAGAACAGCCGGAGTCTCATGGCGATTTTGCGAGATACCGGCACGCCCATTCCGGGGCGGTTTTTCGCTACGGCGGAGACTGCCCTGAACCTTGAGCTGCGAGGCTCGTTTTCCATTGACAGGGTTGATCTTGACGGGGTCGGAAGAATTCTCGCTGAAATGAGGGAATGGAATGTCAGCGTTGATTCCGTCGAGCTGGAGTTTCTCCTCAGGCGAAAAATTGAGGGAATGATGGAAGAGTTCCGGGGAAATCCGGGAAATAATGATTCATTGGAGGATCTGCGTCGTCTGCTGGAATTTGTCGCGGAGATACCGGTTGAGCTGAATTGCTGGAAGGCGCAGAACATCTGGTTCGAAATGACGAAAACCGAATACCCGCGTTTTCTCGCATACTCGCACAGCGGCGAGGAAAGCGGCGTGAAGTGGGTGGAGGAGTTCGGTAAGCTGGGCGAACTGCTGGGGGTTGCCACCCGGACGGTCATTCCGGGATCGTAAGGTGCGTGGTTTTCATCCGGAAAGTGTCGGCAAGAGTCTGGGCTGGAACTTTCCCGAAGCCTCTTGTAATCGATCACCATCCTTCATGCGGATTGGACGGCGTGCCTGATTCGGGCGCTTTCCCTGGAAATCTAGTCCTGCATTGAAGCCGTACAAGAGGCTCCATGAAAGTCCCATCCCAGCCCGGAACAGCAATTTGGCGGATTTTCTGATAAGCACTCCACAATGGATTCAGGTTGAAAGGATATAAATGGAAAACTGTTCCTCCGGTCTGCTCAGCGTACCTATTGCTACCTATCGACTGCAGTTCAACAGTGATTTCGGTTTTGACGCGGCACGCCGTGTCCTGCCCTATCTGCGCGATCTTGGAATCAGCCACGTTTATGCCTCTCCTTATTTCAAAGCCAGAGAGGGGAGCCCCCACGGTTACGATATAACGGATCATAATTCCTTGAATGCCGAGGTCGGAACCAGAGAAGAGTACGATGCATTTATCGAGGAAATGCGGAAATTGGGGATGGGGCAGATACTGGATATCGTGCCCAATCACATGTGCGTGGAAAGCAGCGACAACCGCTGGTGGTTCGATGTCTTGGAGAACGGTTCCAGTTCGCCCTATGCGTCCTTTTTCGATATCGACTGGGACCCGGTAAAGCAGGAGTTGAAAAACAAGGTGCTGATACCGGTCCTGGGTGATCAGTACGGTGCCGTACTGGAAAACGGCGAATTGCGGCTGGCCTACCATGAAGGAGCTTTTTACCTTTATTACTACGATCACAAATTTCCCATCATTCCCAAGACCTATGTCAGTATCCTGTCCTGCCGCCTTGCGGAACTGGATAGTTTGCTCGGCGAGGACAACCCCCATTACCAGGAACTGCTGAGCATCATGACGGCCCTCGAACATCTTCCTCCGTACACGGAAGCCGATCACGACCGGATCATTGAAAGGTATCGCGAGAAAGAGATAATAAAGAGGCGTCTTTGCAGCCTGTACCGTGAAAGTGCCCAAGTCGGCGAATTCATCGATGGAAACGTGCGTATTTTTAACGGCGAGAAAGGGGATCCGAGGAGTTTCGATCACCTGGATGAACTGTTGCGCCAGCAGGTCTTCAGGCTCTCCCACTGGCGGGTGGCAACCGAGGAAATAAATTACCGGAGGTTCTTCGATATCAACTCCCTGGGTGCGATCAGGATGGAGGACCCTGCTGTCTTTGCCGAATGCCATCGGATGATATTCGAGCTGATCAGTGAAGGGGCGGTGACCGGGTTACGTATTGACCATATCGACGGGTTGTACGACCCTGCCGAGTACCTCGATCGTCTCCAGTTCGGTTGCTATCTGAACAAATTGCCGTCAGTTCCGGAACTCCAGAATGGCCCAGGGACCGAAGGGAACGGCGTGATTGACGAACAGGCCAGGGTTGAGGCGGAAATCCGAAAAAAGTATCAGGAAATACTGGCGTTTGATCCGAACTTCAAGGCTTTTTACATAGTTGGCGAGAAAATACTGGCCAAAGGTGAAAAGCTGCCGGAAGACTGGCCCATTTTTGGCACGACCGGATATGGCTTCATGAATTCGCTGAACGGTCTGTTCGTGGATTCGGCCAACGGTAAGGCGTTCGACGCCTTATATTGCAGTTTTACCGGATGCCGTGAAAAATTTCCGCAGATCGAATACGAAAAGAAAAAGCTGGTCATGCAGGCATCCATGTCCAGTGAGGTCAATACCCTTGGACACTACCTGAACACTATTTCGGAAATGGACCGGCAGACCCGGGATTTTACCCTCAACAGCCTCATCAAGGCGCTCGTGGAGGTAATAGCGTTCTTTCCCGTCTACCGCACCTACAGCAACTCCTTCGCTGTTTCCGAGCGAGACCGTCAATATATCGATTACGCGGTAGCCAAGGCCAGACGCCATAATCCGGCCACCAACGCTTCCATTTTCGAGTTTATCCGGGACGTCCTGCAACTCAGGTTTTATGACCGGATGGAGGATGCCGATAAGAGGGACTGGCTCGATTTCGTCATGAGGTTCCAGCAGATTACCGGCCCGGTCATGGCCAAGGGAGTCGAGGATACCACTTTTTACGTTTACAGCCGTCTCGTTTCCCTGAATGAGGTCGGCGGTAATCCGGAACGGTTCGGTGTCGCGATCGAGGCTTTTCACGGCCAGAACATCGAGCGCTGGAAGTCACGTCCGCTACGCATGCTGGCCACTTCGACCCACGACACCAAGCGGGGCGAGGATGTCAGGGCACGGATTAATGTCCTGTCGGAGATACCTGAAACCTGGAAAGCAAGCGTGCAGCGCTGGAGCAGGCTGAACAGGAAAGTAAAGATGCTCGTGGACGGCCGGCCGGTCCCTGACCGCAACGAGGAGTATCTGCTGTATCAGACCCTGGTCGGTGCCTGGCCGACGCTGGGGCAGAACGGTGGGGCCAGCGCAACATTCCGGCAGCGCATCAGGGAGTACATGCTCAAGGCAGTCAGAGAGGCCAAGGTGAATACCAGCTGGATCAATCCCGATTCCGCCTATGAAGACGCTCTGCTGTATTTTATCGACATGATTCTCGCCAGCAGCCGGGCAAACCGTTTTCTGGATGATTTTTCCGTGTTCCAGGCGCTGATCGATACCTGTGGCATGTTCAATTCGCTTTCACAGACCCTGCTCAAGATAACCTCTCCCGGTGTTCCTGATTTTTACCAGGGCAGCGAGCTCTGGGATCTGAACCTGGTGGATCCGGACAACCGCCGTCCGGTCGATTACGATCTGCGGCAGCGGCTGCTTGATAACCTGAAGCGGGCGGAATCCTCGACCGACCCCATCCGCTTGGTGCGCGACCTTCTTGTGAATATGACGGACGGGAAGGTGAAGCTTTACCTGATCAGGAAGGCCCTTTTCTGTCGGAACGGAAGAAGGGATCTGTTCGAGTCGGGGAGGTATTTGCCGCTCGAAGCAATCGGGGCGAAGGCCGACAACATCTGTGCCTTTGAACGGTCTCTGGATATGGATGCGGTGATTGTCGTCGCGCCGCGGTTCTTTACTCGGCTGGTGCGGGGCGCCGAAGGGCTGCCGCTGGGCTCGGAGGCCTGGACGGATACCCGGATCGTCACTCCCTTTGAGATTCCGGGCACCAGGTACCGCAATATCTTCACCGGCGAAATTGTCACCTCGCTGCCTAAGGAGGACGTCTCGGCGCTGAACCTGGCTGATGTCCTCAAAATCTTTCCCGTAGCATTGCTGGAAAGAATCTGAGCCAGGAGTCGGCAGGTGATGGCGTGCAGTGTTCAGCCCTTTTGGCTTTGAGGGATTTGATCCAACCGTCATAGAAGAAGATACCGTTTCCTTGGCGTTACAAATAAGTCCCGGTCGAATCCGACAACCATCCGATAAGCTTGTCCACGCTATTCTTTTGTGCTATTCCAGCAGGTACTTGGTTTTTATCCGGAAACCCAGGATTGAAATTGATTATATTTTTTTGAGCAAGGTGACTGCCATGATTCCCAAACGAGTTGATGAACTGACCACTTTCATCGTTATGGATGTGCTAGAAGAGGCCCAAAGAATGGAGCGGGCCGGGATTGACGTTGTTCACCTGGAGGTGGGGGAGCCTGATTTCAACGTGCCGGAATGCGTCAGTGCAGCAGTCTGCAGGGCGGTCAAAGATGGTCACACGCACTATACCCACAGTCTCGGCATGATCGAATTGAGAGAAGCTATCGCGGAGTATTACGGAAAGTGCTATGGTGTTTCGGTACACCCGGAGCAGGTTGTCGTCACCTCCGGCACCTCTCCCGCCATGCTGAATATGTTTTCGGTACTGCTGGACAAGGGCTCCGAGGTGATCATTTCCGATCCCCACTATGCCTGCTATCCCAACTTCATCAAATTTTTGGAGGGAGTTGTCGTTACCGTTCCGGTCTACGAAGAGGACGGTTTTCAGTACCGGCCGGAGGCCATTCGTGAGAAAATCACCGATACGACCAGGGCAATCCTGATCAACTCTCCCAGCAATCCTGCCGGTACCGTGCTGTCTGCGGACCGCATGCAGGCGATCAGTGGCCTGGGACCCTGGATCATCTCCGATGAGATCTATCACGGTCTGAACTACGAGGGGGCTGAACATACCATCTTGGAGTTTACCGATCATGCCTTTGTCCTGAACGGTTTTTCTAAGCTGTTCGCCATGACCGGGCTGCGTCTCGGCTATCTTATAGCCCCAAAAGAATTCGTGCCGGCACTGCAGAAGCTGCAGCAGAATTTCTTCCTGGCGCCGAACTCGGTGTCACAGCTTGCAGGCATTGCGGCCCTGAAGGAGGCTGGTGATGATGTGGCGCGGATGCGTAAGACCTATGATGAGCGAAGGCGTTTCATGATCGATCGCCTCCGGGAAATCGGTTTCGGTATTCCGGTCGAGCCGACCGGAGCTTTCTACGTATTTGCCAATGCCAAACATCTTTCAGCCGATTCCTATCAACTTGCTTTCGATATCCTGGCAAAGGCCCATGTCGGGGTAACTCCCGGTATCGATTTCGGCCGCAACGGGGAGGGGTATCTGAGGTTTTCCTATGCAAATTCACTGGAAAATATTCGGGAAGGGCTGAATCGCCTGGAAAATTATGTGTTGAGCCGCAGAGACTGAGGTGCAAGGGCTGAGGGCATGCAAAAGAGGAAGTTTATGCGTTTAAAGAAGATCTTGACCGGAATGACGGACGGCCCGCGGCGAAACTATGCCACCCCACGGGAAACCCTGGCCGGAGTATTCGGTTATCCGGCCTTCCGCCCCCACCAGGCTGAGATCATCGATGCCCTGGTCCGCGGTGAGGATGCTTTCGTGCTGATGCCGACCGGCGGCGGCAAGTCGCTCTGCTACCAGATACCGGCGCTGCACCGGCCGGGAGTCGGTATTGTCGTGTCGCCGCTCATCTCGCTGATGAAAGACCAGGTGGATGCGCTGCGTGCCAATGGCGTGGCCGCGGCCTATTACAATTCGACCCTGTCTGCCGGAGAGGCCCGCTCGGTGCTGGCCGAGCTTCATGCCGGCCATCTCGACCTGCTCTATGTGGCGCCGGAGCGGCTGATGGGCGAGGGGTTCCTGGAGCGGCTGGCGGAGCTGGAAATTGCCCTGTTTGCCATCGACGAGGCC
>JAQUHN010000161.1 GCA_028683555.1 Geobacteraceae bacterium
ATCGAAATGAACTCCTTCCACCAGCATGTCGGCGGTTGCCAGGGCAAGTCGCTCGTCGGTCAGCTGAAATGCCTCCGCATCATCGCCGATACTAATGGCAACCGTCGCCGAAGGGCGGACCTTACGGGCAATCAAATCGATGAGCCCGAATTCGCCGAGTCCCGAAAGTCCCCGGTCTGTTTTGTTTTCCTGCTTCATATGACTCCCCAACAGGTAAGAGTAATTCTACTTATCCCATACCATAAGCACAAAAGACGCCAGCCGAAACAGCGTACTGCGGCGAAAGGCCCCTTTGCTCCTGGCCGGGTTGAGAAACTGCTGCTGATACAGATCCGCGTCTCGCTGTCTGTCTGTTCAATATGACGCAACTACAGGCTCTTTAGCGTAATGAAGCAGGGTGTGACTCCACCAGTTTCCGGTTGGTTGCAAAAATTCGGTTGCCGGCGCAATGCTGTTCGGAAAGTGAAAAAGGGTGGTCAATCCCTGTTGCAGCAGGATCTGGAGGTGAGACATTTGTTGCAGGCTGTCGTATCAGCTGTCGCATGTTTTGTCCTGCAATTTCCGTTGCTGGTGGCGAACCGCTGAAAAAGAAAAACGGAACTGCTCGGGATTGTTGAGAAAAGTAGCCAGTGTCAGGTGCGGCATGGGGCACGATAGAACACATGGTGCTCTTTTTGCTTTTAATACCGGGAAGGACTGAAAAAAGGTGGAGCGAACAGCTGTATGTGGTACCAGAAGGAGCAAGCGTATGTCAGATAAAATACTGGATATCGAGGCAAGCAGGAGAGATTTTCCCGAATTGATTGACAGAGTGGTGGATTTGCAGCTGGAACTTCAGGCCTACGAAAGCAGGCTGGAAACCATGGAGTCGCTGCTTGACCGCATTCTGATCTGTCTCAACGCCTTCGACAATGGCGAGAGTCGGCATTCTCTCGGTACGATAGCGCAGGCGATCGTACAGGATATCTATCTCTACCGCTTGCAGGAAAATGGATCGCTTTCGGCCGAAGCGTGACATGCCGGCTACCCTGTTTCTGCAGAACGCCCGATGGCCGGGTTCGCTTGTCGGGGAAGAACTCCACAGCTGAGAATCGTAACGAATTGACCAATGTGCGGGGCTGTTTCCGGTTCCTGTCATGGGCTGTTTCGGGACTGACTGGCGCGGCAAGCTGCGCTGGCGAAACCGGGGGCCATGGCCACAGACCCGTCATTTTAGGAAAGGAGCTATATGCCACGCAAAAGATTGATGCTGAATCTCAGCTCATTGGAAAGAAAGGAGCTGGAGAGCATTGTCAAACAGGCACCAGATGATCTGCGGATGGTGCGGCGATGCACAATAATCCTTTTGACTGAAAACGGTGTACCGCTGCTGGAAATTGCCGATCGGCTTGGCGTCAGCAAAACAACAGCCAACACCTGGCGGCAAATTTTCAAGAAGAAGAGGATAGTCGGACTTATCGCCAGAAAACCGCTGGGACGTCCTCCCAAACTAAAGAAAAAGATCGCGTCGGGACCATTTCGGACCGCAGAGGACAGGCCGATACTTCACGCCGCTGATGTGTATGTTTCGTAACGCTATGGTTCGCCAAACGTACCAGGATTTTCCGCAGTAAACAATACAGGAGAACATCATGGATTCTACAGTAGATTTATCTCTTGACGGAATGCCGTGCCGGGAAAACCTTGGCAAGCCGTTCCTCAATTCCAGAAAAGTGTATGTCCTCGGATCCCGACCGGACATTCGGGTGCCAATGAGGGAAATTTCCCAAGGTGAGTCAGGCACCGGAAAGCTGAAGAAGGTTAATCCTCCGATTCATGTGTACGATACCTCAGGTCCCTATACGGACCAAAGCGTCACGATTGATTTCCGCAAGGGGCTTGATCCGGTACGACAGTCGTGGATAGAAGAGCGGTGGGATACGGTTGTATCCCCGACCGCTGCCAAGAGCCAGGATCGACCCTCGCTTGAGGGCGGGGCGGGCCGCTGCCCATCAGGAAGTGACAGGCTTCTACGCCGGGCAAGAAGCGGTAGCAATGTGACCCAGATGCATTATGCCCGCCGCGGGGTTGTCACTCCCGAAATGGAGTTTGTCGCCATCAGGGAAAACCAGAGGCAGGAAGTAATGGCGGATTTGCTGGCCAGGCAGCATCAAGGAGAGTCTTTCGGCGCCTCCATCCCGAAGATCATTACGCCGGAGTTCGTCCGGTCGGAGATTGCGCGGGGCAGGGCGATCATTCCTCTCAATATTAATCATCCGGAAGCGGAGCCGATGATTATCGGCCGCAATTTCCTGGTTAAAATCAATGCCAATATCGGCAACTCGGCGCTTGCATCTTCGGTGATGGACGAGGTGGTGAAGATGGTCTGGGCTATCCGTTGGGGAGCCGATACCGTCATGGACCTTTCAACCGGGCCGAATATTCACGAAACGCGGGAATGGATCCTGCGCAATAGCCCGGTACCCATCGGCACGGTTCCCATTTACCAGGCCCTGGAGAAGGTCGGGGGGGTGGCGGAAGAGCTGACCTGGGAAATCTACCGGGATACGCTGATCGAGCAGGCTGAGCAGGGGGTTGATTACTTCACGATCCATGCCGGGGTCCGCAAGGATTGTATTCCGTTGGCCAAGAAGCGCATGACCGGCATCGTTTCCCGTGGCGGTTCGATTATGGCCAGATGGTGCCAGGCTCATAATCAGGAAAGTTTCCTCTATACGCGTTTTGAAGAAATCTGCGAGATCATGAAGGCGTACGATATTTCTTTCTCCCTCGGAGATGGCATGCGCCCCGGCTCGCTGCATGATGCCAACGACGGGGCGCAGCTCGCCGAGTTGAAGACCTTGGGGGAACTGGCCAAAATTGCGTGGAACCATGATGTGCAGACCATGATCGAGGGCCCCGGCCATGTACCCATGCAACTCATCAGGGAAAACATGGAATTGCAGCTGGAATACTGCCACGAGGCACCGTTTTACACCCTCGGTCCCCTGGTAACCGATATCGCGCCGGGATACGACCATATTACCTCGGCAATCGGCGGGGCAATGATTGCCTGGTTCGGCACGGCCATGCTCTGCTATGTTACTCCCAAGGAACACCTGGGATTGCCTGACAAAAACGATGTGAAAGAAGGCATTGTTACCTTCAAGATTGCAGCCCATGCCGCGGATCTCGCCAAGGGCCATCCGGGTGCCCAGATCCGGGACAATGCCATGGCAAAGGCACGGTTCGAATTCAGGTGGGACGACCAGTTTGCGCTGGGATTCGATCCGGATAAATCCAAGGATTTCCACGATGCGACCCTACCGGAAGAGGCGGACAAGAGTTCGCACTACTGCTCCATGTGCGGACCTGATTTCTGTGCCATGAGAATTACCCAAAAGCTGATGGCTGACGAGGTGGGAGAAGCGTCCGAGGAGATTGTCGAAGAGGCGGCAGGTGAAAAATTGTGCGGCACCACCGGGACCTAGCAACATCAATTGTATCGCATGCTCCCCTCACCCAAGGTGAGGGGAGTCTTTTGCGTGTCGTTGATGCTGAGCTTTCGGAGTGCAGGAAAGATCAATGAAAATTTACGTAAATGGCGAAGAAAAAATTATATCCAGCATGAGCGTCTACGATTACCTGCAGACGATAGATTGCGACCCGAGGCCTATCGCCGTCGAGCTCAACCGGGCGATACTACCGAAAAAAGACTACCGAACAACCTTTCTTCTTGAAGGAGACCAGATGGAAATTGTCTGGTTCGTGGGGGGAGGGTAACAGGAGATACGCATGATATCAGACAAAGACAGCTTGAAAATTGCCGGACGCGAATTCAGTTCGCGACTGATGGTAGGGACCGGAAAATACGAGAATTTCGAACAGATGACCCGGGCGATAGCGGCATCGGGTGCGGAAATCATTACCGTTGCCGTCAGACGGGTTAATATTTCCGACCGGAACAAGGAGTCGCTCCTAGATCATATCGATCTGAAAAAATATACTCTGCTGCCCAACACGGCGGGATGTTATTCGGCGGATGACGCAGTGCGCACCTGCCGCCTTGCCCGGGAGGCAGGGCTCTCCGATTTCGTCAAGCTGGAAGTGCTTGGCAATGAAAAGACACTTTTCCCGGACAATGAGGAATTGCTGAAAGCCGCCGGCATCCTGGTAAAAGAAGGTTTTACCGTGCTTCCTTATACCACCGACGACCCGATCGTCTGCAAAAAACTGGAAGACCTCGGCTGCGCGGCGGTCATGCCGCTTGGAGCACCAATCGGTAGCGGCCTCGGGATACGGAATCCGTACAATATCCGAATTATCATGGAAACGGTGAAGGTGCCGGTCATTGTCGATGCCGGTGTCGGAACTGCCTCGGATGCCGCCATAGCCATGGAGTTGGGCTGCGACGGCGTGCTCATGAATACTGCCATAGCAGGCGCCAAAGATCCCGTGGCCATGGCGGAGGCGATGAACCTGGCTGTTCGGGCGGGACGTCTCGCCTATCTGTCCGGTCGCATTCCCCGTAAATTGTATGCAACGGCATCGAGTCCCCTGGAAGGGGTCATCGAATAGGTGGGGCACGCCGCTCACGCTTTAAACAGAGGCGTGCCTTGGAGTAATGATGTCAATCGGGAATATCCACAAGGATCTTCATATAAATTCGTACGGATCCTATCTGCGCAGCCGTTTTGGTTGTCGCGTCAGTAAAGTGAATGTCGATGCCGGCTTCACCTGTCCGAACCGTGATGGGACCAAAGGGACCGGCGGCTGTGTCTACTGTGACAATGCGTCCTTTTCTCCTGGTGGGACGCAGGCGGAAATCTCTCAGGAAAAGCAGATGGCGGAGGGTATGGCCTGGCATCGCCGCCGTCTGCGGAGTGACAAGTTCATTATCTATTTTCAGAAGTTCACCAACACCTATGCATCGGTGGGCAGGCTGCGCGACTTGTATTGCCGTGCGCTTGCCCATCCCGATGTGGTCGGCATTTCTGTTGGAACCAGGCCGGATGCTCTGGGTGATGATGCACTGTCCCTGCTCGCCGATTTGGCGCGGACCCATTATGTGTGTGTCGAATTGGGTCTGCAGTCCATGGACGACAGCGTCCTGACCTGGATGAACAGGGGCCACACCTTGGCTGAATATCTGAAAGCCGTTGAGCGCGTGGCGGGACGCGGGATCGACATTTGTACCCATCTCATTTACGGTTTTCCCGGAGAAACCAGCTCCTCTTTCCTGAAAACCGCCAACCTTGTTTCCCGGCTCCCCATTGATTCCCTGAAGATCCATCAACTCCATGCGGTACGGGGCACCAAGCTCGCTGAGTTGTATGATAAAGGACTTTACACGCCGATTTCCAAGGAAGAGTATATTTCAACGGTCTGTGATTTTCTGGAACGCATACCGGCCACTATTGCAATCCAGCGGTTGTATGGTTCCGCACCGCTTGACCTGCTGGTTGCCCCCCGGTGGGGCCTGAAAAATAACCAAATGTGGTATTCGATTGTTAATGAGCTCGTCAGGCGCCGCACCTGGCAGGGTTGCAGGTTGGCAGCCGATACCCTGCAGGTCAGCAATCTCTGAGACTATATGTTATGTGCAGGCGCTGAGCAGTACCGAACGGCGATAAGAAAAACGCTCTCTACCGGAAAGAGCGGTTTTGCAGAGCGTTAAGAGGTATCGGAAGCAGCCGCTTCTCTGTACGTCACTAAATAAAGGAGGATGATATGCAAATTCGTACTTCATATGCTGAGTGGAAAGGTTCGTTACAGAAAGGCTCTGGCACCATGTCACTCGGCAGTCGTTCCTATGAGGGGCCCTATTCCTTCGCTTCGCGGTTTGAGAGCGGCCAGGGAACGAATCCTGAAGAATTGATCGGGGCCGCTATTGCCGGATGTTACTCGATGTTCCTTTCGGCTCTTCTCTCAAACGACGGCTTTGTTCCGACGCGTATCTCAACATCTGCTGCAGTTGTACTGGGTGATGGCCCCGCCATTACCTCGATAACTCTTAACACCGAAGGTGCGGTTCCGGAGCTTTCTGAACAGGCGTTTCTGGAGAAAGCCGAGGAGGCAAAAAAGAACTGCCCTGTTTCAAAAGCGCTTGCGGGGACGGAAATCAAGCTGGTTGCGAAGTTTCTGGCATAATCCGTAATGCGCCTTCACTATGAAACTATTGGGGCCGGCCAACCGCTTATTATCCTGCATGGCCTGTTCGGTTCACTGGATAATTGGCGCACGATGAGCAAAAAATTATCTGACCGTTACCAGGTGTTCTCCGCTGATCTTCGCAACCATGGCGGTTCCCCCCATAGCTCTGAATTCAGTTACCCTCTGATGGCGGACGACCTCAAAGAGTTTATGCATGAACACTTCCTCGGCTCGGCATTTCTGCTGGGCCATTCCATGGGCGGCAAGGTCGCCATGCAGTTTGCTTTAACCTATCCTGAATTCGTGGACAAACTTATTGTGGTTGATATTGCTCCGCGTGCCTATCCCCCTAAGCATAAAGATCTGTTCAAGGCGTTGTCCTCTCTGCACCTCGAGAGGTTTTCCGGACGAAATGAGGTTCGTCGGGAGCTCGAAAAAGAAATATCCGACCGGTCAGTGTCCGAATTTATGCTGAAAAATCTTAATGTTTCGCAAACGGGAAAGTTGCAATGGAAAATGAATTTGGCGAGCCTCCACGAGAACTACCATGAAATTATGGCGTCGCCTTGTTGGGAAGGGGACTTTGACAAGCCGACACTTTTTGTCCGGGGTGGGAGCTCTGATTACATTGAACCTGCAGATGATAGGGTAATCAGGAGGTACTTCCCGTGCGCCGAACTTGCCACGGTTCCCGGAGTCGGCCACTGGGTCCATGCGGAGGCGCCCGGTGTCTTCGAAAAAATGGTAGGTGATTTTCTGTCCCGTTCAAAAGATAGTTACCTAGCTGATAACAGGTTGTTGTAGAGGTACTTGGGCGATAACGCTGAATACTGCAGTACGGATGTACGACGAAGGAGGATAAAACCATGGCAATGAAAAGATTTGTTGTAGAACTTGGGTATGGAACCGACCTTCATGGAGGGAATTCGACAAAGGCGGCCTGCCGGGCGGTTAAAGATGCCGTTTCCCGCAGTTGCCTTTGCGGTCTTTTCGAAATCCTTGGCCTCAAGGACCCTCATTCGATGCATGTCTCGGTTAAAATTGCCTGCCCCAGACCGGAAGAGGTTGATGGGCAGCAAGTTCTCGATACTGTTCCGTTCGGGACGAAGGAACTTGAGGTGGTTTCCGGAGGAATGATGACGCAGGGGTTGGAAGTTCCGGAATTGGGGAGCGGCGACAACATTTTCGTGGCCGTTGCTGCTCTCACGGTTTCCGTCCCGGTGAATGAAACGGGAAGCATGTGATGATTGATTCATTCGTTGAGGCCTTGTTCGTTAGCCGATAGCAAATCAGAGCTGCAACAGTATTTTCAGTTTGCCCGCTACAGGGTGAAAATCATTTGTGGGGTCGCCGCACTATCAGAAATCCTTGAATAGTGCAGCGACCCCATTTTTATGCCGTGGGTAAAAATGGGCCCCTGCCTGTGGTCGATTTGTAGCCCAATTTTCACTGCGACAAGTGTTTCATTGCTCCTTAGGACATCTGTAACATTTCCCGCAGTGACGAACCTTTTACCCGCGTTAATTTCTGTTCGTATGAGCTTTCAGTTGTAGCGAATGCTGCCCGGAAAGAAGATTTTGAGAAAATGATGATGCAATAACACACTAAAATATTTAGACATTTTTTCAAAGTTGGCAGAGGAGTTCCTTGTCGGGCGTTGCTGGCGCATTTTAGTGGCATACGTTGTGCTTTTATAGAGGCAGAAGATAACGAATCCATTGTTTTTATTGGTAAATATGAAACCAATTCGACAGATAAAACCTTCGGTAGGTGTTCTGGTAAATCCAGCGTCAGGGCGTGACGTCAGACGACTTGTTGCCAAGGCATCGGTATTCCAGAATACCGAGAAGTGCAACATGGTGTATCGCCTGTTGGGTGCACTCGGTATTTTGGGGGTCGGCGATGTTTACATGATGCCCGATGTCGGCGGGGTGGCCTGCCATATAATGCACGCGCTGCAGCATGGTCGCCACGGAAATACCACAACCATGCCCACGGTGCATTTCCTGGATATGCCCATTGAGGACTCGCCGGTTGATACCATACTGGCAGTTGAACAGATGGTGAGTCATGGAGTCGGAGTAATTGTCGTAATGGGCGGTGACGGTACCCATCGACTGGTGGCGAAAAAGTGTGGGGACGTTCCGCTGGTGACGCTTTCCACCGGAACCAACAACGCCTTTCCCGAGATCAGGGAAGCGACCATTGCCGGACTGGCGGCCGGTCTGGTGGCAACGGGACAGGTCGAGATCGGCGATGTCTGTTCGCGGAGCAAGGTTCTCCATGTGGACAAAAACGGAGTGGGTGCAGATCTTGCCCTGGTGGATATCTGCATTTCGTCCTCAAATTGGGTAGGGACAAAGGCCATCTGGCATCCGGAGAGCCTGCGGGAACTTTTTGTTGCCTTTGCCGAGTCGGACGCGGTCGGGCTTTCGTCGATTGCCGGTCTTGTCCGTCCGGTGTGTCGCTGTTCTCCCTATGGCCTGCGCTTGACACTGGTGCCCCCGGGGCAGGGAATG
>JAQUHN010000162.1 GCA_028683555.1 Geobacteraceae bacterium
TTTCATGAGGGATCGAATCAGGTCATTAGCCTTGACCCCCATGCGCTTGGCCATTTCACCAACAGTAATCGTTTCAGTTATCCTGATGATTCTCTTGCTAGCCTTAGGAATGGTAATTTCGGTTTTCTTCAGATCCGGGCTTCTATCCCTATCTTTCTTCTTGCCCTTACCAGAGCGGTACGACGGCTCAAAAACCCGCTCACGCTTCTCGATTATTTCCACCTTCTTGAAAGCATCCTTCTTTTTACTGCCAGGTGCGGCACCCTTTTTCGGCGACCGATCCACCTCAACCGAAGGAACCTCTTTTGGTTTTCTGCCCTTTTTGCGATCGTCTACAACCTCAGTAGGTTGCGCAGGAGCAACTGGCGCTGCAGGGGGCGCTTGCCTAACAACCTTTTGTTGTTTGACGGGAGGTTGACGCTCGGCTGTCCGTTGATGTTGTCGCGTCTGGGGTAGCGGAATCTCAACGCGCCCGATAATGCGGGCCCTACCCGGAACGTGTTTTTCCGGTTCAGGTGGTGGCGTCTCAGCGACAGTAGGCTCTTTTTCTGTTTTCTCCACCTTCGGTTCTTCAACCGCAGGCGTGGAAACGACCACCGGTTCCTCAATGGGTTTCGTCTTAACCGGTTCGGCAACTTCCTTGGTGACAGGTTCCGGGGCTGAAACAGGCTCAACATGCTCTTCCGGCGCGGCTGAAACAGATTCTTCCACGATTTTCGGACGGCGTCGAATAACGGTAGGTTTGACCCTTATTTCTTCCTGAGAGGTTTCCTTTACTGTTGGTGAAGGAGGGGAAAGCTTTTCGATATCTTCATCGCTGACAACCGCCATATGACTGGTAACCTCCACTCCAACAGCATTAAATTTTGCTATGAGCTCTTTATTGTCGATCCCCAATTTCTGAGCTAACTCGTGTACACGGATCTTATTCATATGTACATCCCTCCCCTCTCAAGAAGTTCCTGTATCTTTCAATTTCCTTATTCATCGTATCCACAAATCCGTCACCCTGTATGGCAACAACGCTTCGCAGTCCTTTTCCAAGAAGTTCGCCAAAACGGTCCTTGGTGAAAAACGTAGCATAGCGCACTTGATGCTGTTCCGCCAGCCCGCGAATTTTCTTGCCGATATCTTCTGAAATATCAGCGGCGAGCAGAACGTATTTTTTTACGGATGTTTTTTTTCGTATTATTTCAGCAACCATATCGCTGCCGGAAACAACCTTCCCGGCTTTGTTGGCAAGTGCAAGATAAGAGGCGATTCTGTCCTCCATGGAACTAACGATCCGTTGCTGTATCATTTCCGGGTCAACAACCGGCACCTCTGTTCTGAACGCGCGGGAAAACTGTTTTCTTTCGCATGCCTGCCGGATACAGTCGGATGTCAGACAGGTATAAGCCCCGCGACCCGGTAGCTTGTTCATGAGGTCAGGAACAACAGTTCCGTCAGGCGCTAGGACAAAACGCAAGAGCTTCGATTTCTCGATGGATTTTCGACAACTAATGCATGTCCTCTGGGGTTCCTCTTTTGCCACTATTTTTCCGACTCCTCAACTAAAGCTTCAGACTGCTCCTGAACTTCAGACTGCTCCGTTGTTTCAGCGACCACCTCTTCACCACTATCGGCAGCTTCCTCCAGAATTTCCTCGTGTGCACCATCGAACGAGGAGTACTGAAGAACTTCAGCCTCAGCAGCGCGGGTTTCGCTTTTGATGTCAATTTTCCAGCCGGTCAACCTGGCCGCCAGTCGAACATTCTGGCCCCTTTTGCCAATCGCAAGGGAAAGCTGATCATCAGCAACAATTATTTCCATGGCTTTTGTCTCTTCAACAATATAAATCTTTGAGACAACGGCCGGAGCCAGAGCGTTGCAGGCAAAACGGGCAACATCGTCTGACCAGGAAATAATATCGATCTTTTCACCGCGCAGCTCGGAAACGACATTTTGCACACGCGCACCACGCATACCGACACAAGCTCCCACAGGATCAACGTTGCCGTCGTGTGAATAGACGGCTATCTTCGACCGGCTACCCGGTTCCCTGACGACGCCCTTGATCTCGACGACACCTTCGGCAATCTCGGGAACTTCAGCTTCAAACAGCTTCGCAAGCACCAGTGGATTGATCCGCGACAGGATAATCTGCGGCCCTTTACCGGTCATCTCGACCTTGTTGATCAAAGCCTTGATCCTGTCACCTTGACGATATACCTCGCGCGGAGCCTGTTCGTTCTGTGGCAGTACGGCCTCAGCGCGCCCCAGATCTACAACAAGGTCACCTTTCTCGTAACGGCGCACAATTCCATTGATCAAATCACCCTTGCGATCGATAAATTCGTTGTAAATCGTTTCCCGCTCAGCCTCGCGTACCTTCTGGATAATAACCTGTTTCGCAGTCTGGGCGGCAATCCGGGTAAAGTCGCTGGCATCCATCTTCATGCCGAGAGAATCACCAATTTCCACATCCGAATCCACTTCACGCGCTTCATCCAGATCTATTTCCTTATAGGAATCGGTAACTTCCTCAACCACGGTAACGAACTCGAAAAGCTCCACCTCACCGATTTCCTCGTTGTAATGTGCTTCCAGGTCGCGGGTGTTACGATATTTTTTATTGGCTGCGGAAAGCACTGCCTGCTCGAGGGCTTCGAGGATAACCTGCTTGTCAATGCCCTTTTCCTTAACGATTGAATCAATAGTATTCTTAAGGCTGAAGGTAGTTTCCACTTCCGAATCTCCTTAAAATGTCTGTGTAGTGTCTATTTAATTCCAACGTCCCTGATAGTTTCGACGGGACAGAAGGAAACAAGTTGAATCAACTTTTACATCTCAAACTCAAGATTTGCTTTAGCTATATTGGCGAAAGGAATAGAAGCACTTTGTCCTTCCAGAAGCTGCAAGCGTACAATTTCACCATCAATACCGAGAAGTTCCCCGAGAAAAGTCTTGCGTAGATTGCCGGCATCATCAGGAGTGGGACTGAACGTCTTGATCTTGACAAGTCTTCCGACATAACGAACATAATCAGCCGTTGTTTTGAGTGGACGATTCAGGCCGGGAGAAGAAACTTCAAGAGCATATTTGCCCGGTATGACATCTTCCACGTCCAGCACTGCCGACAACTCTTTGCTGACTGCGGCACAGTCGTCAAGACTTATACCACCTTCCTTGTCTATATACAGCCGCAATACCATCTGTCGGCCCTCACGCTTGTATTCGATCTCAACCAACTCCAGGCCGAGAGAAGTAACCAGCGATTGAGCAAGGCTATGAACTTTATCTACTACATCGAGTTGAACCATTTGTATCCCTGCTTAAAACAAAAAAAGCGAGCTGAAGTAGCTCACTTTTGAGTGAACGTTTAATTGTTTTTATTTTTTACCACGTGACCATCCATAAAAGCAAGTACTTTTTTGCATTCCCACATCCACAAACAGGCATATTTTCTCGCCTCCCGGCCGGAATGACACTGCTGAGACGCTACTGCAAACCAGTAAACATGCATGTTTTCTCATCACCTTTACATTGAATGTTAAGCAGCTTTATAGCTGGACACGAAGTAAACGCAGGATTTTCGCCCAGTAAAAAGCCCGTGTCTTACATCTTTCATTGCAACAGTACCGTGCAAAGGATTGACAGATAACTCCCGGACGGTGTATGAAGAAAAGCTCTTGCCTCCTACGCTACTCAACTTATCTCTATGAAAGGTCGAACCATGATTACACTCGATTTTGAAAAAATGGGGGGTCTGATTCCCGCCATCATCCAGGATCACGAAACAGGTGAGGTACTGATGCTTGCCTATATGGATGAAAAAACACTGAATCTAACACTTGAAACGGGGAAAACCTGGTTCTTCAGCCGTAGAAGAAACAAATACTGGATGAAGGGAGAACAGTCCGGCAATGTTCAGGAAGTGGTGGAAGTCTATACGGACTGTGATGCCGACACGGTTCTTATCAAGGTAAAGCAGCATGGTGGCGCTGCCTGTCATACCGGCAACCGTACCTGTTTCTATGTGAAGCGGGAGGGAGATCAGTGGGTAGAACACTCCAACCCGTTATTCAATCCCGATGAGGTGTACAAGAAATGAATAAACTTCTCAAATTCGGCATCCCCAAAGGTAGCCTCGAAAGTGCAACCGTCGAACTGTTTCGCAAAGCCGGCTGGCATATCAGCCTCTCTTCACGAAGCTATTTCCCATCCATCGATGATGAGGAAATGAAGTGTAATCTGATACGTACCCAGGAAATGAGCAAGTACGTTGAAAAGGGAACCATTGACGTTGGCATTGCCGGCAGGGACTGGGTGATGGAAAACGATTCCAACGTGGTTACTGTTTGCGACCTTGTCTACTCCAAAGTCTCTCGCCGTCCTGCCCAATGGGTCCTGGTTGTTACCCAGGATTCTCCCGTCAAATGTGCGGAAGACCTGCGCGGCAAAACCATATCCACGGAACTGGTCGGCTTCACCAAACGCTATTTCGCTGAGCGTGATATTCCCGTCAGTGTAGAATTCTCCTGGGGCGCCACCGAGGCAAAAGTAGTTGAGGGCCTGTGCGATGCAATCGTCGAAGTAACTGAGACCGGCTCGACCATCCGTGCAAACGGCTTGCGAATTGTGGAAACTCTCATGACTTCCAATCCGGTCATCATTGCCAACCGGGAATCCTGGGAGGATCCCTGGAAAAGGGAAAAGATCCAGCAGATTGCAACCCTCCTCCAGTCCGCGCTGAAGGCGGAAAACATGGTGGGCATTAAACTTAATGCGCCGAAAGAAAAGATGGAAGAGATTATGAAAGTTCTTCCCAGTCTGAACTTCCCCACCGTTTCCAACCTGTACAATACGGAGTGGGTTTCCATCGAGAGTATCCTTCATGAAAAACAGGTCAGGGAGATAATTCCCGAACTTCTGAAACTAGGCGCCGAAGGCATTATAGAATATCCGCTCAATAAAATTATATAATGGTCTGTCGGGAACGGAGAAAGTAGAACTGTACCTAACCTGTCAGCAGAGCAAGCAGAGATGGTGAGTAGTGACATCTCTGCTTTCTTTTTAACTGCTCGTTAACCATGTTGATGATTAAGGTTGACAATCATGGTTTTGCCATGGTACCTGAATCACGGAGGTATTCATGATCGAACATATCAAACGTATTACCGCACGGATTATCGAAGGAGGCAAAATCACTAGGGAAGAGGCCTTGATGCTGACCCGGATACCACCAGCCGATCTTTTCGAACTGTTCGCTGCAGCCAACAGAATTAAAACTCATTTTGTAGGAAACGAGGTTCACCTCTGCTCTATTATCAATGCAAAATCAGGTCGTTGCGGTGAGGATTGTGCATTCTGCGCCCAATCGGCACATCATGCAACTGATGCCCCGGTGTTTCCCCTGGTTGCTGAAAGCAAAATTACCGCAGCAGCTCATGACGCCGAAATAAAGGGATCTGGTTGCTTCGGCATTGTGACCAGCGGAACACGTATCGATCCGGGTGAAGAACTCGAAAACATATGCTCTGCGCTCCGTAGCATCAGCAGCGAAAGCGGTATTGCCCCGTCCTGCTCGCTGGGAATCATTGATCGGGAAACGGCAGCAAGGCTCAAGGCAGCCGGTGCGAAAACATACCATCACAACCTGGAAACGGCGCGTTCATTTTTCCCCAACATTTGCTCGACCCACGACTACGAAGAGGACATTCAAACTGTTCGTAATGCACAACAAGCTGGATTAAAAGTCTGCTGCGGGGGGATTTTCGGCATGGGAGAATCGATGGCGCAGCGAGTGGAACTGGCCTTTACACTGCAGGAACTGGATGTTGATTCGGTTCCCTTGAACTTTCTGAATCCGATCCCGGGAACAAGGTTGGCAGGGGCAGATTTTCTCACCCCACTGGAATGCCTGCATACCATCGCACTTTTTCGGATGATTCTGCCGGCTAAAAGAATCACCATTTGTGGTGGCCGAGAAATTAATCTGCGCGATCTGCAGTCATGGATTTTCTTTGCCGGGGCAAATGGCACCATGATCGGCAACTATCTCACGACAACCGGCCGCGACGAGGCACAGGACCGCCAGATGCTCAATGATCTGGGACTGACTATCGCCACCCCGGGTCAGGAATAATATCAGGAGATAACAAGGATACCATGCGCGCAAAGGGAATTTTCATTACCGGGACAGATACCGGAATCGGCAAGACGATCGTGGCAGCCGCTGTGGCCAGGCACCTGCGGAAGACCGGCTTTCGGGTAGGCGTTTTGAAACCGGTTACTAGCGGCGCCGTTGTTCTTGATGGCAGACTCGCCTCGGAGGACGCCGAACTGCTCCGTTGGGCGTCCGAATGCAGCACTCCCGACAGGATCATCGCACCGTACCTGCTCCGCGAACCCCTTGCGCCCTCGGAAGCTGCCTCACGGGAAGGCGTCGTTATCGAGCTCGGCCCGATCAGGGAGGCGTTCGATAACCTTTCCTCCTGCCACGATTTTATTATTGTCGAAGGGGCCGGTGGACTTCTTGTGCCACTAGCCGAACATCTTCTTGTCGCGGACTTGGCCGCAACACTTTCACTTCCGTTGTTGATTGTTGCACGGCCGAACCTGGGTACGGTAAACCATACCCTGATGACCTGCGAATGCGCACGTACACGAGGTATCGAAGTACTGGGAGTCGTTATCAACGGTCAGTCAGCTCAACCCGACGCAGCAGAAGAGTACGCACCACGCCTCATCTCGAAGCTTGCCGCTGTTCCGGTTTTGGCAACTTTACCCCGTTGCAGTGATGGCGATGAAAAAAACATTGTCAAAACCCTGACAAACCTGATCGCACAGCAGCCGCTTGCAGCACGGCTGATTACGGAGGCATCACATGACAACCCCTGACAGCAAGACCCTGCGCGAGTATGACCGGACCTATGTCTGGCACCCCTTCACCCAGATGCGTGACTGGGAAGCGGAAGACCCTATCGTCATCGAACGTGGTGAAGGGTCATATCTTATCGATACGGACGGCAACCGTTACCTGGACGGCGTTGCCTCGATCTGGACGAATGTCCACGGCCACTGCCGAGCGGAAATCAATGAAGCCCTCAAGCAGCAGATTGACCGGCTTGAGCATTCGACGCTGCTGGGTCTGGCTAGTGATCGCTCGGCAATCCTTGCCAAAAGACTGGTTGAAATTGCACCACCGGGGCTGAGGAAAGTATTCTATTCGGATAACGGCTCAACTGCGGTGGAAATTGCCATCAAGATGGCTTTCCAGTATCATCGTCACAAACAAGGAAGCGCCACAGCAAAGACCAAATTCATCACTTTCCGTAATGCTTACCACGGAGACACCATCGGTGCCGTAAGTGTTGGCGGCATCGACTTGTTTCATGGCGTTTTCCGACCGCTGTTATTTCCCACCATACAGGCCCCCTCCCCCTATTGCTATCGCTGCGAATCAGGGGGAACGGGAGATGAAAACTGTAAAAGATTCTGCCTGCAGGAACTGGAGCGCCTGATGGAAACGCATCGGGAAGAAACTGCCGGTCTGGTGATCGAACCGGTCATGCAATGCGCCGGCGGCATGGTATTACAGCCGCCCGGGTTCGTAAAAAAAGTACGGGAACTGTGCGACCGGCACGGCATACTCATGATAGCGGACGAGGTTGCCGTTGGCTTCGGCAGAACCGGATCGCTGTTCGCCTGTGAACGTGAAGGGGTTACCCCGGACCTCATGGCCCTTTCCAAAGGCCTCACAGCAGGCTATCTTCCCCTTGCGGCAACCCTTGCAACCCAGGAAATTTATGACGCGTTCCTTGGTGAATACCACGAGTTGAAAACGTTTTTCCACGGCCACACCTTCACCGGTAATCCCATAGCATGCGCTGCTGCTCTGGCAAGCCTCGATCTTTTTGAGCAGGACCGGCTACTGGAGACTCTTGTGCCGAAAATTACCTATCTGGAAAAAAGATTTCGCACGTTGGCACAGCTTGACCATGTGGGAAATACGCGACAGGCGGGAATGATTGGCGGCATTGAACTCGTTCTGGACAAGGAGACAAAAACCCCCTATCCATGGGAAGAGAGAGTCGGCGTAAGGGTTTGCAGCGAGGCACGGCAACATGGCCTTTTCCTCCGCCCCCTCGGCAATGTAATCGTGGTATTCCCGCCGCTTTCCGTGTCGCTGGAAGAACTCGGGTATTTAATGGATGGAATAGAAGAGTCCATCCGGAAGGTAACCGAACAATGATCGCATTGCGCTCACATGCAGTTATGTCGGGTCAGATATCGCGCTTGCATGCTGCCGGGAGGCGGTTCTTGGCGATGCAGTCCTGATAGAACAGTTCCAGATCATTCAAAACAAGGGGTGGACTGAAGTAGTTGCCTTGGAGCTTTTCGCAGCCCATCTGCACCAACAGTTCCATCTGCTCTTTTGTCTCCACACCTTCTGCAATGGTATCGAGCTTCAAGCTCCGTGACAGGGCGATAATGGCTGAGGCAATCGATGCGCTGTCCGGGTCGACAAGGATGTCTTTTATAAAGCTACTGTCAATCTTGAGGATATTCAGGGGAAACCGCCGCAGATAACCGAGAGAGGAGTACCCGGTCCCGAAATCG
>JAQUHN010000021.1 GCA_028683555.1 Geobacteraceae bacterium
GCACACCGATATAGGCGTCACTCCTACCGAGCACCAGAGGATCTTTACCCTTTACCGCCAATGCCGCGTTTATTCCAGCCATGAGACCCTGCGCTGCGGCTTCTTCGTATCCGGAGGTACCGTTTATCTGTCCGGCATGGTAAAGGTTTTTAACCGGCTTGGTTTCCAGCGAAGAATGGATCTGGATCGGGTCCACGTAATCGTATTCGATAGCGTAGGCCGGTCGCATGATCTCCACCGATTCGAGCCCTTCAATCGACCTGTACAAAGCAAACTGCACATCGATGGGCAGTGACGTTGAAAGACCGCTCGGATATACCTCGATAGTATCCATGCCTTCCGGTTCGATAAAACTCTGATGACGGGTTTTTTCCGGAAAACGAACGACTTTATCTTCAATCGACGGGCAGTAACGCGGGCCGATTCCTTCGATCAAGCCACCATACAAGGGCGACCGATCCAGATTTGCCCGTATTATGTCGTGAGTGCGCTCGTTGGTGTAGGCAATGTGGCAGGGTAGTTGCGGCCGATCGATCCGTTCCGTTGAAAAGGAGAAGGGAACCGGCGGCACATCGCCATACTGCGGTTCCAGTTTACTGAAGTCAATGGTCCGTGCATCGAGTCGTGCCGGTGTTCCCGTCTTCAATCGACCGATTTCAAAACCGGCTTGTCTGAGCGAGTCGGAGAGTCCTACAGCCGGCAGATCCCCTGCCCTGCCTCCGGCATAATTGGTGAGGCCCACATGAATCAGTCCCCGAAGAAACGTGCCGGTGGTAAGGATAACCGTTTTGCCCGGAAAACGAACTCCTACCCGGGTATCCACTCCCAGCACAACCCCATTTTCAACGTGCAACCCGGTAACCTCGCCCTGCTTCAGTGCAAGATTTTCCTGCTTTTCCAGCACCTGTTTCATACGGGTGCGATACAGAAGCTTGTCTGCTTGAGCCCGCGACGCTCGTACGGCCGGACCCTTCCGGGTATTGAGCGTCCGGAACTGAATCCCGGTAGCATCGATGTTTTTGCCCATCTCTCCGCCCAAGGCATCAATTTCCCTCACCAGGTGGCCCTTTGCCAAGCCGCCGATTGCCGGATTGCATGACATGAGAGCGATGGCATCGAGATTGATGGAGAGAAGAAGTGTTGAACATCCCATGCGTGCTGCGGCCAACGCGGCCTCACACCCTGCGTGACCAGCACCTACCACGATTACGTCATATTGTTTCTCGTAGACAACCACACTATTTCCTTCTCAAGACTGTTTGTTCTTTATACCCATCTTAGAATGGTTTTTTGTTCTGCCCAGCGGGGCATATTGTTTCTATGGTTACTCTTTAAACAACTTGTGAAACAACCGGACACAAACCTGGATTCCCGCTATCAGCGACTCTTTTCGGTAGCCTGATTTTCTATTTCTGCATAACAATGATCCTGCGATACCTCTAAAACAGGGCTCTCAGGAAGAATGTTCCACGTGGAACATTTACTACTTCCCGATACAAAACCTGGTAAAGATCTGGTCGAGAATATCATCGGTCGTCGTTTCGCCGGTAACCTCATCCAACGCATGCAGCGCGTCGCGAAGATCAATAGCGGCTATTTCAAAAGGAATATCAATCGCAAAGTTTTTCAGAAATGAAAGCAGACTTTTTTTCGACCTGTCAAGGGCGTCACGGTGTCGTGCCTGGGAGAGCGCGGTAAAGTCACGGCCATCCAGAGCCTGTCCATGAACGAAACGTTCAAAGATCGCTGTGCGTAGATCTTCGATACCGGCTCCATCGCGGGCAGAAATGGCAACCACTGGTGCCGATCCGATTTGCTCGGGCAATTGAAGAACCGTAGGAAGATCTTTTTTATTGGCCACAACCAGGAATGGCCGTTTAAGTACAGCATCCATTATTAGCATATCTTCATTATCAAACGATTTCGAAGCATCGACCACGAACAGGATCAGATCCGCAAGAGGAATCTTCTCCATGGTAAGCTTCATCCCCTCCTGTTCGATCTCGTCCCCCGTGTCACGAATGCCGGCCGTATCGAGCAGAGTGACTGGCAGACCCTTGATATTGACCACTTCTTCTATAATATCGCGAGTGGTACCGGGAATGGAAGTGACTATTGCCCGCTTCTCTTTCAGCAGGGTGTTGAGCAGACTGGATTTACCCACATTCGGTTTGCCGACTATCAGAACCGAAACCCCCTCGCGAATTACCTTTCCTTGCTGAAAACCGCTCAACAGCTCTTCGATGAGTTGCAATGAAGTTTGAGTCGCTACCTTGATCTGATGAACGCCGGGCAGATCGATATCCTCTTCGGGAAAATCCAGGTATGCTTCGATGAAAGCCAGAGAAGTGACAATACCCTCCTTCACAGCCGCGATCCTTTTCGAAAGAAGGCCCTCCCGCTGATGCTGGGCCAAGGCAAGAGCGGCCTCTGTCTTGCCACGGATTACTTCGATGACAGCCTCGGCCTGCAACAGGTCGATCCTGCCATTGAGAAACGCTCTTTTGGTGAACTCACCCGGTTCGGCCAGACGCGCTCCGGCCCGGAGCACCAACTGAAGAACCTTCTGCACAATGAGATAGCCACCGTGGCACTGGATCTCAAGCACATCCTCACAGGTATAGGAACGAGGTGCCCGCATGAGCACAAGCATCGTCTCATCAACGCAATCGCCGCTATCGGGATCGAGAATCTCCCCATAATAAAAGCGGTGGCTCTGAAAGCCACCGCTTGGTTTACGAGAGAAAAAAGACCGTGCGATTTCCTCGGCGGCAGGGCCGCTTACGCGAACGATTCCGATACCCCCCTCACCGAGGGGGGTACTTATGGCGGCAATCGTGTCCTTATGATACATCAGTTCATCCCCTGCCCCTGATTAGGCATCCTTGACAGTCTTATTAATATAGACCTGCTGTGCAATCGTGAGAACGTTATTGACCAGCCAGTAAATGACCAGGCCGGAAGGGAAATTGAGAAACATGAAAGTAAAAACGATCGGCAAGGCCATCATCATCTTTGCCTGCATCGGATCCATGCTTGAAGGCGTCATCTTCTGCTGGATAAACATGGTGGCCCCCATAATGATTGGGGTCACATAGTACGGATCCTTTGCGGAAAGGTCGGTAATCCAAAGCATGAAAGGTGCATGCCGCAGTTCGATGGAAAACATGAGCGCCTTGTAAAGGGCAAAGAAGACCGGAATCTGGACTACCATCGGCAAACAGCCGCCAAGGGGATTGACCTTGTGAGTACGATACAGTTCCATGACCGCCCGGTTCATGGCTTCGCGGTCATTTTTGTACTTCTCTTTCAGCTCAGCCATTTTCGGTTGAATCTTCTGCATGTCCTTCATGGACTTGTAACTCTTGTGCGTGAGAGGAAAAAACACCAGTTTTATGATGAAGGTGATAATTATGATCGCTATGCCGTAATTATGGGTGTATTTGTAAAAGAATTTCAGAGTATAGAGAAGCGGTTTGGCAATGGCTGAAAACCATCCCAGGTCAAGCGCCTTTTCCAGTCCCTGTCCCTGTGCCTTCAGAATATCCAAACCCTTGGGGCCAAAGAAAAGACGATAGTCCAGTTGATGGGAATGACCCGGTAACAGGGTGAACGTTGGTGAAGCAACTAGTGTATCCAGGTAGGACCCGGATCCCTTGTTGATCATGACGGACGCGATACTGTTGCCTTCGGAAAGTATTGCCGTGAGAAAATACTTATCCGCATAACCGGTCCAATCGACCTTGGTGTCATACTGTTGCGGTTCTTTGACAAGATCCTTAATCGACTCGGTAGTAAAGGAGCCATTTTCAAGTGTTACCGCATTGTTCGTCTCCAGGCGACTTAACTTTTGATCGGCCTGGGACGGATAGGGCAGCACCAGGTTCACTTTGCCGGAAACACTGTTCGGACCATAATTGGTCAGTTGGGTATCAAGGGCCAGACCATAACCGTCACCGGAAAAAGAGTACGTCTTTTTCACGGAAACCCCCTGAGGCGATGTCCAGGAAAACACCAGTTGCTTCTTCTCCGAACCGGTCAGCTTAAGGGACTCGGCACTGGGACTATAAAGTGCCACGGGCAATAATCCGAAACCGGATGATTCGGTCCGGAAAACGAAACCATCTGGGCTCGTGGCAGCAACGAGGGACACCGGCGCGCTATCAGGAGCGGAGGTTTCACGGTATTTTTTCAATATCAGGCTTTTGAGAGATCCGCCCTGATTGGTAAAGACCGCCGTGTACATGTCGGTTTCCACCACAATATCTTTTGCAGCAACGGATTTCTGAGTCGGCTGCTGTGGTTGGGGCGAAACAGAAGGCGGAGCGCTCTGACTAAGCTGAGCAGACGAAGCCGCTACCTGAACCGGATTCTGAACCGGATTTTTTTCAGGTGGCGGAAAAAGGAGACTATAGCCATAAAAAACAGCCAACGAGAGAACTACTGCGATTAAAGCACGTTTTTCCATGAAAACTCCTGCGTACTAGGGTACCGGATCGTATCCTCCCGGATGAAAAGGGTGACATTTCAGGATCCTCACAGTGGTGAGGAAGACGCCCTTGAGAAGACCGTATTTTTCCAGTGATTGCTTGGAATACTGCGAACAGGTGGGGTAAAAACGACAGGTATTCACCAGAAAGGGAGAGACATACTTCTGATACAGGACAATGAATGTTATGAGCAACCGTTTGAGCATTTCAAATTCCGGATGCAGAGTGCCGCCTTTTCCAGCTCTTGACGCACCTCGTGAAACGTAAGTGTATCGGCGCCCTTTTTCGCGATGATGTTGAAATCGGCCGAAATGAACTTTTCCTTCGAGAGTCTGAAGCACTCTCGAACCCGCCTTTTCACCCAGTTCCGTGCTACAGCGGGTCCGAGTTTGCGACTAGCGGTTATCCCGAGTCTGGCCCGGCCGTAATCATTGGCAGACCAGATAATAAGAAAATGGTGGGTATGATATTTTTTTCCTGAAGCAGACAAACGAAGATAGTCGGCCCGCTTCAGGAGTTTTTCATCCCTGCACAGGGAAGCACCCACAAGCTTTATTTGCTCGCGATCTGGACAGACAGTTTTTTCCGACCTTTAGCGCGACGCCGTTTGATCACGAGTCTGCCGTTTTTGGTAGCCATCCTGACCAGAAAGCCATGGGTTCTTTTGCGAGAAACATTACTTGGTTGATAAGTTCTTTTCATATCCAGCAACTCCTTCGTAAAGGTTGATATCAGCGTGAAGCAAAATATAATTTTTAGCCGTAATCACTATACTTTGTCAAGTCAATTTTTACTTTTTCCGGAAAAAATAGCCTTGCAAATTAAGGTCTTCTCTGCTAGTGTTCAATACTCCCTAGAAGTGATGTTGAAAGCACCTTTCCCGATATCAAATTTTAGTATTAACCTACCGATATAATTAGCATTTTTGTTTTATCAACATGTGTTGATAAGCCTGTGCAAAAACCCCTTGACGCGAGTATATTTTTTATGGAAAAGGTCTGGCTCGAAGTACTTTCCAATATGGAGAAGGTTATTACCTCTCACACCTTCACCACGTGGATCCAGCCGCTGAAATTTCTTGATGCGAAGGGGCATGTGCTGTATTTGGAAACCCCCAACAACTTTTTCCGTGAAATGGTAAAGGAAAACTATCTCTCCATGATAGAAGAGGCAGCTTCCGCCATCAGCCGGAAAAAAATCGTCATAGAACTGCGACTGTCGCCGAAAGGCATGCAGGAACCGGCAGCCGGCGAACCAATAGCAATGCCAGAGGAAAAAGAGATTTCTCTTCCTCCGTCCTCCAGGGGTACCCCTGATTTCTGCTCCAACCTCAATCCCAAATATACCTTTGATACCTTCGTCTGCGGTGCAGGAAACCAGTTTGCCCATGCCGCGGCGCAAGCCGTAGCGAACAAACCGGGAACCAATTACAATCCGCTTTTTATTTACGGTGGTGTCGGCCTCGGCAAGACTCACCTGCTGACAGCAATCGGCAACCACATCCTCAGCATGAACAGTTCGGCACGCATCTGTCTCTATACGTCCGAAAAATTCATGAACGAGATGATAAATTGTATCCGCTACAAGAAAATGGAAGAATTCAGAAACAAGTTCAGGAGTATGGACGTTCTGCTCATTGACGATATCCAGTTCATGGCCGGTAAGGAAGCAACCCAGGAAGAGTTTTTCCATACCTTCAATTCGCTCCACGAAGCTCACAAGCAGATTGTCGTATCATCGGACAAATTTCCCAAGGACATGGCCGGTCTGGAACAGCGACTCCGTTCACGATTTGAATGGGGCTTGATAGCCGATATCCAGCCACCGGATATTGAAACGAAAGTTGCCATCCTGAAAAGAAAATCGGAAATAGATACCATATCGCTGCCCGATGACGTTGCCCTGTTTCTTGCCTCCAGTTCCACAAGCAACGTCCGCGAACTGGAAGGTATGCTGATTCGCCTCGGAGCGTATGCCAGCCTTACCGGCAACGAAATAACCCTTTCTATGGCGAAAGAGGTTCTCAAGGACATTATCGTGGAAAAGAACCGCGAGGTATCGGTTGAAATGATTCAGAAATTCGTCGCCGAGTTCTTTTCCATCAAAATATCAGACTTGAAATCCGATAAGCGGTTGAAAAATCTGGTTATTCCACGACAGATAGCAATATATCTCTGCCGTGATCTTACCAAATCCTCCTATCCGGAAATTGGCGAGAAATTCGGTGGCAAAGACCATTCGACCATTATTCACTCGTTCAAAAAGATCACGAAACTCATTTCCTCGGATTCCGAGATGAAAAATACCATTGAAACCCTCAAACGAGGGTTGTTGGAATAACCGGGATAAATTGTTTGTAACATGGTCGAACCTGTGGAAAAAAAATTGCCCTGTTGATAACCGTTACAAAGCAAGGAATTGATACACAATCCTGCGGTACCAGAAAAGCTTTGATTTAAAACGATAAAAAACGGTTATCAACAATTCAACAGGCTCTACTTTTTACTACTATAAAATCTTTTAAAACCTATAAGTCGTTTAACCTGTGCATACCTGGAGGCATTATGGAATTTGCCATTGCAAAGGAAACATTTCTGAAAGCGTTGCAGCGTGTTCAGGGAATCATCGAAAACAGAAAAACCATGCCGATTCTCTCCAACGTACTGATCGACGCCAAACCGGAAAAAATCGAACTCATTGCCACCGACCTGGAAGTGGGAATGAAGGGCTCCTACCCGGCAGACGTCACCAAAACCGGAAGAATAACGGTTTCCGCAAAGAAACTTTATGAAATCATCAAAGAACTACCGGAAGAAGAGATTCGATTTTCCACCAGAGAAAACGACTGGGTTGATCTTCGCTGCGGCAAGGCCCATTTCAACCTCGTAGGGCTTTCCCCTGATGAATTTCCCTCTATTCCTGCTGCCGATGAAAGCAGTTTTCTCAAACTCAACAGCTCGCTGATTCGGGAAATGATCGAAATGACAGCATTTGCCATCTGTCACGACGAAACCAAATACAATCTGAACGGTATTTTCATCAAGGCACTGGAAGAAAACGGAAAAAACCTCCTACGGATGGTGGCTACGGACGGCCATCGACTTGCCATGGCGGAAAAGGAAATTCCGGATGTTGCAGCTGCAGATTTGAAAAACGGCATCATTTTTCCGAAAAAAGGCATTTTCGAACTGAAAAAGCTGACCGATGACAACGACAGTGAAATTATGATTTCTTTTTTTGATAACAGTTCCGTTGTAAAAAAAGACGATACCGTAGTTGTCATGAGACTGGTTGACGGCTACTTCCCCGACTATACACGGGTCCTGCCTGCCGATAACGATAAAGTCACCACCATCAGACGAGAAGATTTCATCCATTCCCTACGCAGGATGGCAATTCTTTCCAGTGAAAAATTCAAAGGGATAATGATGGAGTTGAAAAACGGCATCATGGAAATATCTGCCAGCAACCCTGACCTGGGTGATGCACGGGAAACCCTGGAAGTCACGTACACGGGTCCTGATCTTGCTATTCGCTTCAATGCCCGCTATCTTATCGATTCCCTTTCTGTCATGTCACAGGAATTTGTGGACATCGAATTGAAGGATGAGCTTTCACCGGCAGTTCTGAAGCCTCACAAGGCAGAAGGTTTTCTGACGGTAATTATGCCAATGAGGGTCTAATTTCTGACAATCTTTCGTAGGTCGAACCGCGGAAAGGCGTCCAGTTTCCTGAGCGGCCTTATTTCCACCGTGGCACATCCATGAAATTACAAAGAATTCAGATCCATTCATTCAGAAACATCATAACTGCCGAACTGGCGCCCAGCGAGAGATTCAACATAATTATAGGCAACAATGCCCAGGGAAAGACCAACATCCTCGAATCAATCTTTCTCTTGGGAACCATGAAATCCTTTCGCATGGTTCGAAACGCCGACCTCATTACCTACGGTGCTCCTTATTCGCTGATAAAGGGATGGGGCATCAGGGACGGCGTCACCCGGGAAATTGCCCTGTCCATCAGTGCTTCCGGGAAAAAAGCCTTTGTTGATCAGAAAGCTGTAATTCGTCCGACAGATTTCTTCGGCACTATCAATACCGTGGTTTTCTCTCCGGAGGACATCTCCATGGTCCGCGGTCTGCCGGAAATGCGCAGAAAGTACCTAGACAGGGCAATTTTCAGCGGAGATACCGGCTATCTTGCGATACACCATGAATATTTCAGGATTTTGAAAAACCGGAATGCCCTCTTGAAGAAGGGGGAAACCGACGGTTTGGACGTCTGGACGGAACGTCTTGCCGATGCGGGTGCGCGTCTCATGGAAAAGAGGGAGTCTTTCCTCGCTGAGATTCAAGAGCTGTTCAAGGACTACTACCAAAGTATCGCAGGACCGGAAGAAAAGGCTCGCTTGACATATCGCACACGCATTACGGAACAAAATCGTTCCCGAAGTTCCCTGTGTAACGCTCTCCATGGTGCCCTGGAAAAAATTATTACTGAAGAATTGCGCCGCGGAACAACCCTGCTTGGTCCCCATCGGGATGACCTTGAGTGTTTTTTGAATGACAAACCTCTCAATCATCATGGATCGCAGGGAGAGCAGCGAAGTTTTATCCTGGCGCTCAAAATGGCGGAAATAGAATATCTGAGAAAAAAATGGGGGAATCCTCCGGTCCTGCTCCTGGATGACATCACGTCCGAACTCGACCGGAATCGTAACGGTAACCTGATGGATTTTTTGAAAGAAAAAGACATGCAGGTTTTCATAACCACCACCAGTCTGGAAAATATCAGTCTCGGCGGGATCAGCAACTATTCCACCTTTCCGGTAAGCAACGGCAAGGTATTTTCTGAGGTAACGAATGTCTGATAATGTCATTAACGATTACGGCGCTGACAAGATCAAGGTTCTTGAAGGACTCTCGGCGGTACGGAAACGACCCGCCATGTATATTGGCTCAACATCGGCCCAAGGACTCCACCACCTCGTCTACGAGGTAGTGGACAATTCCATTGACGAAGCCTTGGCGGGTTATTGCAATGAGGTCAACGTTATCATCCATCTGGATGGTTCCGTTACAGTAGTGGACAATGGCCGTGGTATTCCGACCGACATCCATCCAACCGAAGGCAAGTCCGCTGCCGAGGTGGTTCTTACCGTCCTGCATGCCGGCGGCAAGTTCGATAATACTTCCTACAAGGTCTCCGGCGGTCTTCACGGCGTTGGTGTTTCGGTTGTGAATGCCCTCTCCAGCCAGCTGGAACTGGAAATCCGGCGGGATGGTAAGTTGTTTCAGCAATCCTACCGTCGAGGAGAGCCCCAGGGACCCTTGACCCAGACTGATGAGACGAAAAAACGCGGTACCAAGATTACCTTCCATCCTGACAGTGAGATCTTCGAGACTACCGATTTTTCCTTTGATATACTTTCCCAACGACTCCGGGAACTTGCCTTTCTCAATGCCGGCGTCAAGATCACCATTGCCGACGAACGGGAAGAGGAAAAATCCCATGAATTCCATTACGAGGGAGGAATTGTTTCATTCGTCGAATACCTTAATCGAAACAAGAACTACCTCCATCCGAAACCGATCTATTTCAAGGGAGAAAAAGCAGGGGTGGATATGGAAATTGCCATCCAGTACAACGACTCCTATGATGAAAAAGTCTTCTCCTTTGCCAATAATATCAACACCCATGAAGGCGGTACCCATCTGGTCGGCTTCAGGGCAGCCCTGACCAGGACCATGAACAGCTATGCCGCGGCCAATAACCTGCTCAAGAACGTCAAGGTATCCATTTCCGGCGAAGATTTGCGGGAAGGACTCACGGCGGTGATTTCGGTAAAAATACCGCAGCCTCAGTTCGAGGGACAGACCAAGACCAAGCTGGGCAATTCCGAGGTAAAGGGGTACGTAGAATCGCTGATGAACGAGAAGCTGGCAGTTTTCCTGGAAGAGAACCCTGCCATAGCCAAGAAGATTCTGGAGAAGTCCATCGATGCCGCCCGGGCACGGGAAGCAGCCCGCAGGGCTCGCGAGCTTACCCGTCGCAAAGGCGCCCTCGATATTTCCAACCTTCCCGGCAAGCTGGCTGACTGTCAGGAACGGGACCCGGCCCTGTGCGAACTCTACCTGGTGGAGGGTGACTCGGCAGGCGGGAGTGCCAAGCAGGGACGCGACCGCAAGTTCCAGGCTATTCTCCCTCTCAAGGGAAAGATCCTCAACGTGGAAAAGGCCCGCTTCGATAAAATGCTCTCTTCCCAGGAGATCGGCACACTGATCACGGCCCTCGGCACCGGCATCGGCAAGGACGATTTCGATGTGGCCAAACTCCGTTACCACCGGATCATCGTCATGACCGACGCCGACGTGGACGGCTCCCATATCCTGACCCTGCTGCTGACCTTTTTCTTTCGCCAGATGCCGCAGATTGTGGAGAGAGGTCACCTCTATATTGCCCAGCCTCCCCTCTACAAGGTAAAACGGGGCAAGAAGGAGCTGTACCTGCGGAATGAAGCAGCCATGCAGAACTATCTCCTGGAAGAGGGAACCGAGGATATGACTCTCTTTCTGGAAAACGGAGCAAAAACCTACATCGGAAAACAGATAATTCCGCTACTCAAACAGTTGGTGGAATACCGGGCCCTGCTCGACAAGTTTGTCCGAAAGGGAATCAATGAAGATTTGGTTCGGGTCCTGTTGCGTCTTGGCATTAAAGGGCGAATAGAAGACCTGGATGCGCTTGCGCCTCGTCTGGCGAACATAGCTTCCGTTTACGAGGGAGCGGATGCCAAGGTCATGAGCGACGGCCGGATTATCGTCCGACTCGACAACCTGCGCATCGCCCTGGACAGCCATACGGTAGATCTCATCGGTTCCTACGAGTACGGGTTGCTGGCAGACAGTTTCCGCAAGGTACGCGATATCTTTGGCAACGGACGGGCTCTGGTATCAAGCGAAGGCAAAGAACTCTTTTCCACCACCATCGGCCTGGAGCTTCTTTCTTTTTTCATGGAGAGTGCGAAAAAGGGACTTACCATCCAAAGGTACAAAGGTCTTGGCGAGATGAACCCGGACCAGCTTTGGGAAACCACCATGGAACCGACTAACCGAACGTTGCTTCAGGTCAAGATAGAAGACGTCGTCGAAGCGGACAACGTCTTCACCGTTCTGATGGGCGACCAGGTGGAGCCGCGACGGGAGTTTATCGAAAAGAACGCATTGAACGTATCGAATCTTGATATTTAAAAACCGGCAAAAGGCATAGATCAGGGGGCTGCGAGGAATTAAACCACCTTCCGCTCCGTGCTGTAGGCCATTAGCCTTTTAAGAGGATAGAATGCTCGAAATCATAAACAAAACCTCCGTCAACATCGAAGACGAAATGAAGCGCTCGTACATGGATTATGCCATGAGCGTCATTATCGGCCGTGCTCTGCCAGACGTGCGGGATGGTCTGAAGCCGGTGCACCGGCGCTGCCTGTACGCCATGTACGACATGAGCAACGACTGGAACAAACCGTACAAGAAATCGGCCCGCGTGGTTGGTGACGTAATCGGTAAGTATCACCCCCATGGTGATTCCGCGGCCTATGATACCATCGTCCGTATGGCCCAGGATTTCTCGCTTCGCTATCCGCTGGTGGATGGTCAGGGAAACTTCGGCTCGGTGGACGGCGATTCGCCGGCGGCCATGCGTTACACCGAAATCCGCATGTCGAAACTTGCCCATGAGCTCCTCGAGGATCTGGACAAGGAGACGGTGGAAACGGGACCCAACTACGACGGTTCACTCCATGAACCGCTGGTCCTGCCCGCCAAGTTTCCGAACCTGCTGGTGAACGGATCGGCCGGCATCGCGGTCGGCATGGCCACCAACATTCCGCCACATAATCTCTCGGAAGTGATTGACGGCATCATCTCCCTCATCGGCAACCCGCAGTTGACCTTCGAAGAATTGATTCAGCTGGTTCCGGGACCCGATTTTCCCACCGGTGGTTTCATTTACGGCAGGGAAGGAATTATCCAGGGATACCGCACCGGACGCGGCATCGTTCAGATGCGGGCGCGGGCGTTTGTAGAGACCCAGAAGAAAAGCGAGCGCCAGTCCATTATCGTTACCGAGATTCCCTACCAGGTGAACAAGGCGAACCTGGTGGCGAAGATTGCCGAACTGGTGAGGGAGAAGAAGATCGAGGGAATTGCCGACCTCCGCGACGAGTCGGATCGTGACGGCATGCGGATCGTCATCGACCTGAAACGGGACGAAAACCCCCAGGTGATACTGAATCATCTTTACAAGCAGACCCAGATGCAGTGTTCCTTCGGTATCAACATGCTTGCAATAGCCGGCGGCAGGCCCAAGGTCCTGACCCTGCGCGATGCCATGTTGCACTTCATCGATCACCGCCGGGAAATCGTTACCCGTCGTACCATCTTTGAACTGAAGAAGGCCGAGGCCCGGGCCCATATCCTGGAGGGTCTCAAGATAGCCCTCGACTGGCTCGACGCGGTCATCGAGCTGATACGGGCGTCCAAAAACCCTGAAGAAGCCAAGATGGGACTAATGGCGGGGAATTTCTCCGACCCGGACTACTTGCATAAGCTGGGGATTCCGGGTTCCGTTTTCAGTCCCGGAATTCATCTGACGGAAAAACAGGCCCAGGCGATCCTGGAAATGCGGTTGCAGCGGCTTACCGGCCTGGAACGGGAGAAGATCCTCGCCGAATATGCCGAAATCATGAAGTTCATCGCCCGGTTGAAGGAAATCCTCGCTTCGGAAGCGGAAATCCTGAAAATCATCGTGACGGAACTTACCGAGCTGAAGGAAAAATTCGGCGACGAACGACGCACCGAAATTGTCGATAAGACCGCAGATATCTCTTTGGAAGATACTATCGTCGAAGAAGATGTGGTGGTTACCGTTTCCCATACCGGCTACATCAAGCGCACCGCGGTCTCCATGTACCGGGCCCAGCGCCGTGGCGGCAAGGGCAAATCGGGCATGAAGACCAAGGACGAGGATTTCGTCGAGCACCTGTTCATTGCCTCCAGCAAGGATTTCATGATGTTCTTCACCGATACGGGACGCGTCTACCTTCTCAAGGTTTATGAAATCCCCGAAGGTGGCAGAGCAACCCGCGGCAAAGCCATCGTCAATCTGCTGAACCTCCAGTCCGGCGAGAAAATCGCCGCCATCCTTTCCATCAAGGGTTTCGACGACGATCGCAACCTGATCATGGCAACCCGTTGCGGGGTAGTAAAGAAAAGCCCGCTGAAAGAATATGCCAACATCAGAAGTGGCGGAATCATTGCGGTCAACTTGGATGAATGCGACAAGCTGATAGGTGTTGCCATCACCGATGGACGCCAGGATGTACTGCTCGCCTCCCATAATGGCAAATCGATCCGCTTCCACGAGCAGGATGCCCGTCCCATGGGGCGAGTGTCCCGCGGGGTGCGAGGGATGACTTTGGTAGATGACGATGTGGTAATCGGTATGGAGATCATCAACCCCAACACTGCATCCTCCACCATCTTCACCGTCACCGAAAACGGATTCGGCAAGCGTACTCCCTTGGACGAATACCGCTTGCAAAGCCGTGGGGGCAAAGGTATCATCACCATCAAAACCACCGAACGCAACGGATGTGTGGTCGATATCAAGCAGGTTACCGATGAAAACGATCTGATGCTCATTACCGATCAGGGCAAGATTATCCGCTTGCCGGTTTCCGGATCCTCCATCATCGGACGTAATACCCAGGGCGTAAAGCTGATGGTTACCGAGGAGCAGGAGAGAATCGTAGCGGTAGCCCGGCTTGCCGAGAAGGAAGAAGGCGATGAGCCGGACTTCACGGCTGAGGATGAAGTAGCGGATACCGAAGCTGGTACTGATGCAGACGAATAGGCAGTCCGATAGGTAAGAAACTACCGGTTTCTGCGTCATTTCTGATCCAAAGGAATGTTCATGGCGGGGTTCGCTCGAATCGACACCAGTTTACCGCAACGAAGCAGTCTGCTACGGCTTTTCAAGAAGCTGGAAAGGGAAGATCTTTCTCTCGATGACATGGAAAAGATTGCCCGGCAGGTGCAACAGGCGGGTCGACATGCCATTCCTCCCCTGATGCGTCGCGTCCGGAAGGTGACCACCGGTACGGTGCTGGCCCGCTATATGTATCTTCTCGATCTTTTCGATGAAGAGAGCTGGCTCGATGATCTGGTTCGTATCACGTTAGTGCGGACCGACCTTGGAATTGACGCCAAAACGGTTCTCCTGGCCGTGTTGGAGCGCTGCGGTATCGATATCGAACAACTTCCTTTTTCGCGTCTCCTGAAAGAGGTGGGCGGTTGTTCGGCTACCGGATTGGATGGAGTGCTGGCCGGAGGAGAGGCGGACTTTGTTCCCTTTCTGGAAGACTTTGTCTGTTTTTCCAGCGACTCCCAGGTTGCGTTGATTCGTCGCCTGGCTACCATGGAGCAGCCTGCGGCCGTATCGCTCCTGGAGATCCTGTTGGGGTTTTCCGATGCCGAGCTCGTGAGGGAAGTGCTTATTTCCCTGGGCACCGTCAGGCGGCAAAGCGCAGCGAGTATTCTGTTGCGCTTTCTGCGTTACGGAGACGGAACCTTTCGGAGCTTGGCGGAGCGGAGCCTGAGAAGGCTTTCTTTCCTGGGCATCGATCCGGAGCAGACAGCAGCTGAACTACCCGACAGCTCTCCTCATCTGGCCGCCTTAAGTCCCATTGATGGAACCGGTTTTCGCTCTGTCTGGTTTTCCCGCTGGAACGGTAGCGGTGGACTCGATGTACTCCTGCTGCAAACTCATGAAACCTGTGGGATTACCGAAGCCACCGGTTATGACGGTCTGACCGTGCATGGCCATGATGAACTTTTCCGGGAGATTACCATCGAGGAAGAGCTGCTGCGGGTTTCTTCCGACTATGCGTGTGCAATCCTGCGGGACGCCCTTTACCTCAATGCCGACAGCAGGTTCCCGATTCCTGCCGGGTTTCACGTCTGGCGCAGGGTGCTGCAGTTGGTTGCTATCACACCGGCTCCCTATGTCCCCGACTTTTCGGGATTCGATCTTGACCGGATTGCGGCATCAAACCTGCTCCTTGAGACCGGCGACACCCTCTTCGATGAAGATTATCTTGCGGGTTGGTTTTCGGCAAAGGGGAGGGTGTTTGATATTGTCGACGAGTTGGCGCATCTGCAGGGAAAGGCGACTTCCGACCTGTCAGTGAACGGTTTCTCCGCTTTATTGAAGCGGTTCATGCGGGAAATCATCATTCCCGAGAAAAACAGGATAGCTCGCCGTCTTTTCCTTACTGCTGATCTCATGAAAAGTACGGGAAGAGAGCGGGAAATTATCGAGCGGACCCTGTCCGCTGCGCTGAATCTCGTCAATCAGAAAGTTCCTTACCTGAAGAATCCTTTTTTGCGGCGCTTTGCCTTGGAAAGCCTCAGTTTTGCTCGGGATGCCCTCGCCGAAGGATATGACCCGCGAAAGCACGAGTCAGAGTGGAGTGATGGAGAACTGTGGGATTGATTCCGCTGGAAGGAAAGCGATTGCCCCTGGCAGCAGGGGATCAAGAGGAGGACAAAATGAGTAACATAGGGGTCATTGGAGCTGGCAGTTGGGGGACCACCCTTGCCGACCTGCTTGCCAAAAAAGGTCATGATGTTACCCTTTGGGCCTATGAGGGTGACTTGGTGAAGGAAATGGCGACTACCGGCATCAATTCCGTTTTCCTTCCCGGAATCAGCCTGTCGCCTCGCCTGCGTTTCACCAATTCCCTGCAGGAGGCGGCAACGGGCAAGGAGCTTATCCTTTTTGTTGCTCCGACCCAGGTATTTCGAGGCGTCATAAGCGGAACGCTGCCCTTCATCGCTGAAGGAACGGTGCTGGTCAATGCCGCCAAGGGGATTGAGCTGGATACCCTGATGACCATTTCGCAGATAAGCGCCGAGCTGTTGCCCGCAGCTTTCTATGCGAATTTTTCGGTCCTTTCGGGGCCAAGTTTCGCCCGCGAGGTGGCTCTCGAGATGCCGACGGCGGTTGTTGCCGCTTCTCCGGTTGCCTCGATTGCCCAACGGGTCCAGGAGACTTTTTCCACACCATGGTTCCGCGTTTATACCAACAGCGACATGGTTGGCGTGGAGCTCGGCGGATCCATAAAGAATGTCATTGCCATTGCTGCGGGAATTTCCGACGGCCTCGGTCTCGGGTACAATCCCCGTGCCGCCCTTATAACCCGTGGGCTTGCCGAAATAGCCCGTCTCGGGCTGGCAATGGGAGGTCAGTCTGCCACGTTTGCCGGGTTGGCCGGTATGGGAGACCTGGTGCTTACCTGCACCGGTGATCTGTCGCGGAATCGAACGGTCGGCATGCAGCTTGGTGAAGGAAAAAAACTTGCCGAAATTCTTGCCGGGATGCGCATGGTAGCCGAAGGTGTCAAAACGACGGAATCAGCCTATCATCTGGCACAAAAACTTGGCGTGGAAATGCCTATCACCGAACAGGTATACCGGGTACTGTACGAGGACAAACCACCTCGTCAGGCGGTGATGGACCTGATGACCCGGGGACTGAAAGCGGAAGGTCTGGAATTCGGAAAAAACAATTGAAACCTACAGGGAAATACTTTCCGGTGAAGGGACACGGTCGTCCCTTCACCAAGGCCGGCGCCCATGAATTTTCACCTCTCCATCCGAGTGAAACAATTTCTTTTAATCCTGCTGGCCATTCTTGCCTCTTACACAATCCTTCTTTTCTTTACCATCCGCACCATCCAGAACTCACTTGAAGAAAAAATAGCCAAAGACCTGGAAACAAATCTCCGTTTTGTTCGCTATCAGTTTTTCACCGGGACGAATCAACTTCGCTACGTGCTGCTCCTTCCTTCTTCGCGACCACAGGTGAAAAAGTATCTGCGGCAGCGCAATACCGCAGAACTGACCGGTATTCTGGCCAACATTCGGCAATCGCTGCCCTTTCTGACCTTCGCTTCGTTTGTCGATCCGGAGGGGAGGGTGATCGCCAGCCTGGACAACCGTTCGGGCGGATATCCTTTTGAAATGGCTGGCCTGGTACAAACGGCTTTCCGCAAACGGGAGACGGTACTCTCTTGTGAACTGGCCAGCAGAAACCTGTTCTGCCGGGAGCGGGAGCCCTGTCCTACCGAAAAAGCAGACGAGGATGTTATCGCTGCTGCTGTTGCCTTTCCCATCCTGGATGAAACCGGGGAGTTGCTCGGTGCCTTGGCTGCAGCGGTTCCCATCAATATCAATAACATTATTCCCAGTCAGATCCAGGAAACTTTCAGCCACGATCTGGAGGCCTGTATCACTCTCCGGAACTTGAAGATTGTCAGTGGCTCGGAAACGGATATCGTTATCCCCCCGGCAAACATCAGCAAAATTCTCCCTGTCCTGGAAAAAGGAAAAACCTACCGTGGAGAAGTAAGAATTGGACCGAGCTTATACAAAGCAGCCTTTGAACCAATCACCAATTCGCAGGGTGAGTTCATCGGCTCCCTTTCCATTGCCCTGTCGAAAGAACATTTCAATACCATGCGCCGTGATTATTTCGGCGGCATTATGGCCTCGGCGATCTTCGCTTCGCTGCTCGCGTTCCTTATTGCCTATTTTTCTTCGCGCCAGCTGACGGCTCCCTTGAAGGAACTGAGTAGAGGTGTGCAATGCATTGAAGAGGGCAATCTCGACTTCCGGGTCGCTGTTGATATGACCGGTGAATTCGGTATGCTTGCTGATTCCTTCAACAGGATGGCCGATGCCCTGCGGGAGAGAGACGTTACCATCAGGAACAAAACTTTTGACCTGGAAATGCTCAACCGCTGTCTCCTGGAGATGAACGAGCTGCTGGAGTCCAATGTCAAAGAGCGGACAGCGGAACTGGAGATGGAAAAGGGGCGGCTTGAGGCAATATTGGCGAGCATGGCCGAAGGGGTTGTGGTAACGGATGGCGACAACCGGGTGATCCTCTTCAATTCTGCGGCACAGCGGATTTTCGGTATTGCTCCCTATAAGATTATCGGACGTCATGTGGACGATATCGATGTGAAGGGAGAATTCCACCAGCTGGTAGTGGGAATCCGCGATGTAAAAACCGGCGATCTGCTTGTCGAGGGAGAGAAGGAAGTAAAAATCGGCAAGAAAAAGCTTCGGGTTTCCCTCTCGCCCTTCCTTGATCAGGCTTGGGAGTTCGCGGGTGTTGTCATGTCGATTCGTGACGTGACCCATGAAGAAGCTGTTGACCGGATGAAGACGGAGTTCATCTCCACGGTTTCCCATGAATTGAAAACCCCCCTCACTTCTATGAAGGGTTCACTCCAACTCATTCTGGGCAGGGGCGAAGGAATAACTGAAACAGAGCGGGAGTTGATCAGGGTCTGTCACCGGAACACCGACCGGTTGATACGGCTGATCAATGACATCCTCGATGTCTCGAAGATTGAATCCGGCCGGGCCGATCTCACCCTGAAACCCCAGTCAATTTATCGGCTTGTTGCCTATTCCCTGGAAGAGATAGCCGGATTTGCCCGTGACCAGGGTGTGTCGCTGGTGAACGATGTTGACCAGGACCTTGTCCCTGTGCTAGGCGACCATGACCGGCTTATCCAGGTTCTGACGAACCTCCTTTCCAATGCCGTGAAATTTTCGCCTGCGGGAAAAACGGTAACTATCAGCGCGCGGAGGATTGCCGACTTTCTGGAGCTATCGGTCAAGGATGAAGGGCGAACCATTGCCCGCTGTGACCGGGACAAACTTTTTCAGAAATTTCCCCAACTCAGGGGGGGAGAAGCCGGTGAGGGTGGAGGAACAGGACTCGGTCTTGCCATCTGCAAGGAAATCGTCGAGTTGCATCACGGCAAGATAAGCTATCACGCGGAAAATGAGGGCGGGAATGTCTTTACCTTTACGGTTCCGGTCTGTGGGGAGAGTATATGATACGAGAGAGGATTCTAATCGTCGATGACGAGGCTGATATTGCGTTGATCCTCAAGCTTCAGCTGGAAGATGCAGGATATGATACGGCCCGTGCAAAGGATGGCGGAGAGGCTCTTGATTTACTGAAAAAGGAAGATTTTTCCCTTGTTCTGCTGGACATCAAGCTGCCGAAGCTGGACGGCATTCAGGTGCTCGAACGGCTTGGACCTGAACTGCAGGAATTGGCGGTGGTCATGATGACCGCCCACGGCAGCGAAGATGTTGCGGTGGAGAGTATGAAACACGGCGCGCTGGATTATATCGCCAAGCCTTTTTCGGCCGAAGACATGTTGAAAAAGGTTGAAAGGGCTCTTGAGTTCAACAGAACCAGGAAGGAAAATCTCCACCTTCAGCAGCAGCTGGAAGAGCAACGAAAAAAGATGGCGGCAATCCTTGGCGGCATGGCCGACATGATGGTGGCAATCGATAAAGAAGGTCGTGTTATCAGTATCAATCCTGCAACCGCGCAAGCCCTCGGTATTGATCCCGATTCTCCGCTCGGCATGCCGGTCGAGGATCTTATCCCAGCTGATTTGAAGGCAGATCTCCTTCCCTGCAAGGTTGTCTTGCGAACCCTTGCTCCCTGCCTTGATGTGACCTATTCCATTCTTTCCCGCAACCGGAATATTCCGGTCCTCTCCTGCGCAACCCCGCTGTTTGGCGTTTCGGGCAAGCTGGTCGGGAGCGTGGAGATTCTCCGTGACATCTCCCACCTGAAAGCCTTGGAAAAGGAGCGGGAAGAATTCGTCAGCATGCTGACCCATGACCTGAAAACCCCCCTGACCGCTGTCATGGGATCGATCGATTTGGTGCGGGAAAGACGGCTTGGTCCAATTAACGACGAACAGAAGGAGTATCTTGATTCTGCCACCGAGAGTTGCGGGGAAATGGTGGAAATGATCGACACTCTGCTCGATGTATACCGGTTCGAATCGGGAAAAATGTCTCTGGCCTTCACCGAAGAAGACCCGACTGCTATTCTCTACAAATCTCTCGTATCGTTTCGCACCCTTGCCGAACGTTCCAATATCACCCTGTCTGCTTCCATCCCGGATGATCTGCCGTACCTGCGTCTCGACCGCAACAAGGTAGCACGATTGTTCGGCAACCTTCTTTCCAATGCGTTCAAATTTACCGATGATGGGGGGAGGATCGAGGTGCTCGGGGCAGTGGTGAAAGATATCGCAGAAGTTAGGCACCGCATTCCGGCGGGAACCTATCAGCCCGAACAAATTCCCCGTTCCGGAAAATTTCTCATGATACAGGTGCGAGATACCGGTGTCGGCATACCGAAGGATGCCCTCGGCAGTATTTTCGATAAATTCGTACAGGCAAAAAATCGCAGGGAGGGTAAAATCAAGGGAACCGGTCTCGGCCTTGCTTTCTGCCGGAAAGTTATGGATGCCCATGGCGGGTTACTCTGGGCCGAGAGTGAACTTGGCAAAGGGAGTGTTTTTACGGTCATCTTCCCTTTGGAGCCGATTACGGAGCTATGAGCCCTTATCCAGGTACCGTGATTCGCTTGTCAAGGGCGGAGTCATGACAAATAACAGTACAGATAAATCCAGTTTTCGCCCGGATACCCGTCGGGACGAGGAAGAAAACATCCTGCGCCCTGTCAGGGACTCTTCGCTCTCCATTTTTTTTCAGAACGCCGACTTGCGCTATACCAGGTTCTGTAATCCCTTGCCGGGCATGAAAGGTGAAGAAATCATCGGTAAAACCGATGAAGAGCTTTTTTCGGCCGAAAATGCAGCCAAATTGACGGAGTTGAAGAAAGCTGCACTCGCGGGTACTGCGATCATTAAGGCAGAGGTCTCACTTACCCATGGCCGGGAAGAATCCTTCTTTGAATTGTCGGTGGAGCAGGTGCGCGAAAAGTCCGGCACGGTGACCGGAATTGCCGGTGTCATGGTGGATGTTTCCGACCGGAAAAGGGTCGAGGCCACCCTTTCAAAGTCGGAAGAACTGCTGCGACTGGTTTTTGACGCAATTCCCGACCTGCTTTCCGTGCAGAACAGAGACCTGCGCATTCTGTTCAGCAACTGGCACGGCGGCTACGAGTATGTCTCGGCCGATCTCCGCGACAAGCATCCCTTCTGTTATGATGCCTATTATCCCGGCAGGGGAGAGCCATGCGAATCGTGTCATGTGCTGGAGGCATTCAGAACGGGCAAGGCGGTGTTCATTGAAAAAGTCAATCCAAGGATCGGTTGCGTCGAGGCCCATGCCTATCCGGTGTTTGACGATTCCGGCAACGTGGTGCTGGTCATCGAACATATCCGGGATATTACCGAGCGGAAACGTTCCGAGGAGCGTCTGGCAAGGATAAACGAGACGTTTCTCGGTTTTGGCGCTGATACCGACCAGAATATCAACCGGCTCGTGGCCCTTTGCGGAGAACAGCTGCAGGCGAGTTGCGCACTCTACAACCGGCTCGAAAACGGATGGATGAAAGCGGTCGGCCACTGGCATACCCCGCCTGATTTTCCCCTGCTGGTCAAGCCGGACGGGCTTATGTGCCATGACGTGATGAAAGGCAGTTCCGAAGAACTCTGGGTGCTGAGGGACCTCCCGACAACCCCCTATGCCGAAACTAATCCGAATGTATTGCGTTATGGTCTTAAAACCTATATCGGCAAAGCGGTTTCCTTTGGCGGGGATAATATCGGTACACTGTGCGTTGTGTACCAGGAAGATTATAACCCGAGTGAAGACGAAAAACAGTTGCTGGGAATCATTGCCGGCGCCATCGGTATCGAGGAAAAGCGCAAGCGTGCGGAAGATGATATGCGTCTTTTGAACGCCGAACTGGAAAAAAGGGTTGCCGCACGGACGGCAGAATTGGAACTGGCCAACCGTGAACTGGAAGCCTTCAATTATTCCGTGTCCCATGACCTGCATGCACCGCTGATGATCATGGAAGGTTTTTCCCGGGAACTCATTTCCCGCTACGCGCACTGTCTCGACGACAACGGTCGTTACTACCTGGAGAGGATTCAGGCTGCCGGCAGACGCATGGAGGGGTTGATTGACGCGATTCTCAGGCTTGCAACCCTTTCCCGGAGTTCTATGCAGCGGGAAAGGGTCGATCTTAGCAGGATGGCTCTTCTGGTGGCGGCGGACTTGCGGCAACGGGAGCCTGAGCGGTCGGTGGAATTTAACATTGCGGCGGATCTCTTTGTGGAAGGGGACAAACGGCTGCTGAAAATAGCCCTGGAAAACCTGTTTGGCAATGCCTGGAAGTATACCGCGAGAAAAGAGTCGGCCCTGATCGAGTTCGGTTGCCGCGACCAGGATGGCGAGCTGGTCTATTTTGTCCGTGATAACGGTATCGGTTTTGCCATGCAGAGTGCCGACTCGTTGTTTATTCCATTCCAGCGGCTTCATTCCGGTGAGGACTTTGCCGGTCACGGTATCGGGCTTGCCACCGTGAAACGTATCATAGAGTGCCATGGCGGAAGGGTCTGGGCCGAAGGGGAAGTCGACCAGGGGGCCACGTTCTATTTCACTCTGCGGTAACAAATCGCTAGCCAGACATCACTCGGAACCATACCATGGAATATGCAATCTCACTCCGGAATATAACCAAGCTCTATGGCGGTCTGCGGGCAGTAGACAATTTTTCCCTTGATGTCCGCTCAGAAACCATCTTCGGCCTGCTCGGTCCGAACGGCGCGGGAAAGACCACCCTGATCAAGATCCTCACGACTCTCATGCATCCCACCTCGGGTTCTGCCTCGGTCGAGGGATATAGCATCCTGACGGATGACAAGGCGGTACGCAGGCTGATCGGCGTTGTTCCGCAGGAAAACAATCTTGACCGCTACCTTACTGCCCGGGAAAACCTGGCGCTCCATGCCCGGATGCACGGCATCCGTTCCCGGGATTACAATCCCCGCATCGACGAGCTGCTGGAGCTGTTCGGGTTGAGCGGGCGGCAGCACGATTTTCCCGATACCTTTTCCGGCGGCATGCAGCGACGCCTGGTAGTGGCGCGCGCGCTGATCCACAACCCGCGTGTGCTTTTTCTGGACGAGCCGACGGCGGGGCTCGATCCCCAATCGCGCCGTGTTCTCTGGGAGCACATCCAGTCGCTCCGCTCGACCATGACGATTTTTCTCACCACCCATTACATGGACGAGGCGGAAGAGCTGTGCGAACGGATCGTGATCATGGATCACGGTACGACCCTGGTTGACGGCACGGCGGAAGAGCTGAAGGAGAGATTTGCCCACTCCCACCTTTATGAGCTGGAATTCCGGGCTAATTCCGATCGTTACGAAGGTGTTCTCAGGGCTTTTTCTTTTATCGAGTCCTTTGAACGGCGGGGTAACGTTTTCCGTCTGGTTCTGCCGGCCGAGGAGTTCCTGAAGCCCCTCATGGATGGCATCGGCAGCGCCGACATCAAGCGAATCTGCCTGGAGGAACCTTCCCTGGAGGATGTGTTTATCGGCCTGACGGGCAAGAAGATCCGGGAATGAAATAGACGGTTCAACCTTCAACCTTGAACGTTGAACAAAAAAGAGGTTGTCATGTTTCGAGGCGCGTTTACCATCTGGGGGCGTGACATGCGGGTGTTCAGGAGGAGCCTGTTCTCCGAACTGCTGGCGGTTATCGCCTACCCTCTCACCCTGTATATGGCGTTTGGCGTGGGATTGAAGGGATATATTTCCGATGTGGAGGGGGTTTCGTATTCCCTGTTCATTGCTCCGGGGCTGATCTCCATGACCGCGGTCATCGCCGCTTTTGAAGAAAACGCCTGGAGCATGTGGTTTCACCGCAAGGTGCAGCGGACCATCGAGGAATATCGGGTGAATCCCATCACGGTGTATGATATCGTTATCGGTAAGATCGTGTCCGGCTTCTTCCAGGGAGCGATCAAGGGACTTGCCGTCGCAGTGGTCATTTTGCTGCTCACGCCGTTCCGGTTTTCCCTCGGTCATTTTTTCGTCTATCTGTATTTCATCGGCTTCGGCTCCATGGTGTTTTCCTGCGCTGGAACCATCTGCGGCACCGTAATCGACAAACCGGAGAATATCGGCAGGATCCAGGGTGTGGTCATTGTCCCCCTGATCTTTCTGTCGGGAATCTTTTTCCCGCTCTCCTCCTACCCGGCAACGGTTCTGCCCTTTGTCAAGATTCTTCCCACCACGGCCATTTTCGAAGGCGCCCGCCTGTCCCTGTTACGGGGAATCATGGATGTGCGCTATTCTCTGATCCTGCTCGTGACCGCGGCAGTTGCCTTTGTGCTCGCGGTGTGGATATTCAACCGGAAGATCGAGGAGTAATGGAAACAGCAGCAAAGGAAAAGTTCAGGACTTTGGCCAACGATATTGTCGATTGGGGTGAACGGTTTCTGCGAGTCAGGTCCGCGTATGGCGAGGAGGCGGCCGGCCAGGTGCTCGGTGGTATCACCGAGTGGCTGGGAGGAGACCTGGTGGATGGAATGCCGGTCATGCCGCTGGAGGATTGGACCATGCTGGACGAGTTGGCAGAGGAGTTGCTCCAGGCCTGCAAAGCCTGCCTTGGCGGCCAACCGGATGCGGAACGGCGCCTGTGTGATAGTATTGAAAAGGCCCGGAGGGTGCGGTGAGCATGGAATTCATGCCGAAATGGATTGCCTGGGAAGTGACTCAGAGATGCAACCTGAAGTGCGTCCATTGCCGCTGCTCTGCCACCGAGGACTCCTCCGAGGGGGATTTTACCAGCGAAGAAGGGAAACGGCTGTTGCGGGACATTGCCGAGTTCAGCAAGCCGGTGGTGGTTCTTTCCGGCGGCGAGCCGCTGCTGCGGCCCGACATTTTTGAACTGGCCTCGTTCGGCACGTCGCTCGGGCTGCGCATGTGCATGGCCACCAACGGCGCCCTGGTGAATGACGAGATATGCCGTTGCATGCAAGAGGCGGGCATCCGGATGGTCTCCCTCTCTCTTGACGGTAGCACTGCTGCCATTCACGACGATTTCCGCCAGTGTTCCGGAGCATTTGACGGGGCTGTGCGGGCGGCGGAGGTCTTTCGCCGCAACGGCCAGAAATTCCTCATCAACTCTTCCTTCACGAAACGGAACCAGGCCGATATCCCCAATGTTTTCCGCCTGGCCAAGTCGCTCGGCGCAGTTGCCTGGTACCTGTTCATGATTGTGCCGACCGGCCGCGGGGAGGAGATCCTCGACGAACTGATTTCGAAAGAGGATTACGAGCAAATCCTCGAGTGGCACTACCAGCAGGAAAAGAATGAAGACGCCATTCTGATGCGGCCCACCTGTGCTCCTCATTACTACCGGGTCGTGCCGCAACGGGCCAAGGCCGAAGGGATAACCTTCGAACGCCGCTCGTTGAGCTTTTCCACCGGCGGCGGCAAGGGGTGCATTGCGGCCCAGTCCATTTGCCTCATCGACTGCTTCGGCAATGTCAAACCCTGTTCCTATTTTCCCCGCAGTGCCGGCAACGTGAAACAGACCCCTTTTCGGGAGATCTGGGAAAACTCAGCCCTTTTCCGCGAACTGCGCGACTTCAAGAGTTACAAGGGAAAGTGTGGCGTATGCGAATTCCTCAACGTGTGTGGCGGTTGCCGGGCCCGGGCCGATGCGGTGTATGGGGATTATCTGGAAGAGGAGCCGTTCTGCAGTTACGTACCGGTACGGTTGAAAAATAACAAGAAGTAACAGGATCTACAGAATAAAAAGGATTAGTAACTCCAAGACCTGCCAGGTTTTGAACACCTGGCAGGTCTGACCCATGATCGAAAAGGAGTTGTATGAACACCCGCTTTCTCGATGCCTGCCGGGGCCTGCCGGTCGACCGTACGCCGGTCTGGCTGATGCGCCAGGCAGGTCGCTATCTTCCCGAATACCGGCGCATACGCTCTGCATGTTCTTTCCTGGAGCTTTGCAAGAGCCCGGAACTGGCCGCCGAAGTGACTATTCAGCCGGTGGATATTCTCGGGGTGGATGCGGCAATCCTGTTTTCCGATATCCTCACTCCCATCGAACCGATGGGGCTGGAGTTGGACTTTGTGCCCGGACCGGTGTTCGAAAATCCGGTCCGCACCCTGGCCGATGTGGAGGCGCTGCGCATGCCGGTGATGGAGCAGGACGTGCCCTATGTGCTCGAAACCATCCGCATTCTGCGCTGCGAACTGGCGGGGCGGGTTCCCCTGATCGGTTTCGGCGGGGCACCCTTCACCCTTGCCTGCTATATGGTGGAGGGCAAAGGTTCGAAGGATTTTGCCACCATCAAAAAGATGATCTATTGCGCTCCCGAGATCTACCGCGCCCTGATGGAGACGGTGGCCGAGATGCTGGTCGCCTACTTGGGAGCCCAGGTTGAGGCGGGCGCCCAGGCAATCCAGATTTTCGACACGTGGGGTGGAATTCTGTCGCCCAGTGATTATGAACGCTATGTCCGCCCCTACACGGCTCGGGTGATTTCCGGGCTGGCAGGGTGTGGTGTGCCGATCATCCATTTCGTCAAGGGGGCGGGTACCATGCTGGAGACCGTAAGAGAGGCGGGGGGCGATGTTGTGGGGCTCGACTGGCACATCAGCCTGGGCAAAGCGCGGGAGACTCTCGGCCCCGGCGTGCCGGTGCAGGGAAACCTGGATCCGACGGTTCTTTTTGGGCCAAAGTCGCTGATCGAGGCGGAGGTGCAGAGAATTCTCCGCGAGAACGACGGCAGGCCCGGCCATATCTTCAACCTGGGGCACGGTATCCTGCCGGAAACCCCGCCGGAGAACGCGAAGTTCATGGTGGAGTGCGTGCACCGGCTGTCGGCAAAGGGTTGATCATGTCTGACAAAACCGCCGTGCTTCTGCTCCAGATGGGTGGCCCCGACTCGCTCGATGCCGTGGAGCCCTTTCTCCTGAATCTCTTTTCCGATCGGGAGATCATCAAGCTCGGCCCAGCTTTTCTTCAGCCGGTCCTGGCCCGCTGGATCGCCCGCCGCCGGGCGCCGAAGGTGGAGGCCCAGTATGAGAAGATCGGCGGCCGCTCGCCGATCCGCGAGCTGACCTCCGCCCAGGCGCGTGCCCTGGAAGAAAGGCTCGGTGACCCATTTCGCTGTTTCCCGGCCATGCGCTACTGGCGGCCTTCGACCATCGAGGCGCTGGCCGCGGTGAAAAAAGCGGGGCTTTCGCGGATTGTCGCCCTGCCCCTCTATCCCCACTACTCACGGGCCACGACCGGTTCCAGTGTCAACGAGCTGCGGAGAGTGCTTGCTCTCTCCAGGGTGGCATTCGACGTTTCCTACATCGAGAGTTTTCATGACCATTCCTGCTACATCGAGGCGCTGGTCCGCACGATAGAAGAAGGCATCTCTTTCTTCTCCGGAGAGGAAGACCTCACCCTGCTCTTCTCGGCCCATTCCCTGCCCGTTTCATTCATTGAAAGCGGCGATCCCTACCTTTCCCAGCTGGAGGAGACGGTGCGGCTCGTCATGGATCGCTTTCCGGGTGTCCGGCATGACCTGGCCTTCCAGTCGAAGGCGGGGCCGGTGAAATGGCTGGAGCCGGCCACTGAAGAAACCATCGCCCGGCTCGCCGCTTCAGGCTGCCAAAACCTGCTGGTGGTGCCGGTTTCCTTTGTCAGCGATCATATCGAAACCCTCTACGAGATCGACATCACCTATGCCGCACTGGCGCGGGAGCAGGGAATCGTGAATTTTCGTCGCGCCCCTTCCCTCAACACCTCTCCCTTGTTTATCGACTGCCTCGCTGATCTGGTGCGGAAAGCTCTCACCTAAATCACGGTATTATCCAGGCGGCAGGTCTCTGTGCTTGCCCTTGCCGTGTCGGCTCGAGTTTTGGGCGGCCATAGGGGGGGACTGCCCCCACAATGGATGACATCTGGTTCCGTCAGCGCGTCAGGCCGTCGCGCTGGCTTTTCGCCACCAGAAAGTAGACAATTCCCAAAATCAGCAGGGTACCGGCCAGGAATAGCTGGGTTTCCAGGGCATCGTGGCGCAGGGTGGAGATGAGGATTTCCCGTATCAGGGCGACCATGATCACACCGATAAAGACCAGGATGTTGAACCTTCCCCCTTTCAGGTTCTTGATCTCATTGCCCATCAGTTCGATCATCATCCAGAGAATCAGCAGGGTACCGAGCGCGCTCAGGATCCCTTTTTCAATGTCGCCTCGGAAGATATGAAAGAGGTCCCAGACAAACAGGGCAACCACCGAGATGGACACCCCGGCCAGGGCCATCACCAGGATCAGGTTCAGGCCGTAGGTGAACCGTTCCGTTGCCCTGATCAGCTTTGATTCCAGGCGGTGGGAAACAAATTCCTTCTTCAGTTCCTCTTCCAGGTAGGAGGCGCTCATCACGTCCAGGTTGGCATCGAGGATCTTGTCGGTGGCGTCGATCAAGCGGCGGCGCATCTCCACGTCGGGATACGAGTCCCGGATGAGTTTCGTTACCAGCTGCCGGACAAAATTCATGGCGCAGTTGACGAAGTGGGCATTGAGTCCGATGCGGACATGGGCAAGGCCGATTTTTTCCAGCTTCCGCAGGTAGTGATTGTCGTATTTTCCGGAAAAGAGATCGGTGAACCAGGTCTGGTGGGATTTCTTCAGCCGTTGCAGAACGACGTCGTCCTGGAGGAATGCGGCGGTTTCGGGGATGCCGAGCAGGTAATCGTACAGCTCATCGGCCAGCTTGACTTTATTGGCTTCCGCCTGGGGGAGAAAAGAGGCCAGCAGTTCGGCGTCTTCGTCGCTGAAAAGGTAATGCCGTTTCAGATCATCGATGGTAACCATGGGCGTCTCCACACGGAAAAGGTGAGGCAAGTATACGGCCAAACCGCACCGATTGCAATTATTCCGCCCGCTATGGTACAAAGGTACCTTACGTAAGGAGGCATCATGGAACGATTGACGATTGACGATATTTCCCTCTCTCTTGCCCATCCGGCCGAGCTGCCGCTGAAATGGATCGGCCAGGAGGAAATTCTCCAGCAGCTGCTTGCTGCCTGGATGGTGATCGATGACCGGGATATCCCTTTCAATCCACGGCTTATCGGCAAACCGGGGGTCGGCAAGACCACCCTTGCCTATGCCGCGGCGAAAAAGCTGCAGCGGGAGGTCTACCTCTTCCAGGCCACCATGGATACCCGGCCGGAGGATTTGATTGTCACCCCGGTTATCGGGCCGGACAACCGGATCCAGTATGCGGCGTCGTCGCTGGTCACCGCCATGCTCAGGGGCGGGGTGCTGATCCTTGACGAGGGCAACCGGATGAGCGAAAAGGCTTGGGCTTCGCTGGCGCCCCTGCTGGACGACCGGCGCTACGTGGAGTCGATCATTACCGGACTGACGATTCGGGCACACCGGGATTTTCGGATCGTGGTCACCATGAACGAGGATGCTTCCACCTTCGAGATTCCGGAATATATTCATTCCCGCCTTCAGCCGCAGATTTTCATCGATTTTCCCGAGGCCGACGAAGAACTGCTCATTCTCCGGGAAAACCTGCCTTTTGCCGACGATGCCATCCTTGCCTATGTGGTGAATTTCCTCCAGCGGGCCCATGCCGCCGACGAGCTTTATTCGGTGCGCGACGGTATCAACATCGCCCGTTATGCCCTGAAAATGATGAAAGGGGTCGGCGGAGACCGGCAGGAGCTGCTGCCGCTGGCGGTGATGCGTATTTTGGGAGACGAGGCTCTTCACTACCTGGACTGACGAAGCGGATTTGTTATGCCCCACAGACTTCATCTGGAAAAATTCGGTCCTGTTCATGCGCTTCCGGTCCTCCATTACACGATGGAGTTCGCCGCACTGGTGCGCCAGGCGGTGGATCGGATACAGCCTGACTGTATAGCGATCGAGCTTCCCGCTACCCTTGAAGCCCATTTTCTGCGGGGGGTACGACGCCTGCCGGAAATCTCGGTTCTCCGCTACGAGCTGCGCCGTTCCGGAAAAAAATTCCAGGGTGGCGATCAGACGGTCTTCCTCTTCATCGAGCCGGCTGATCCCCTGGTGGAAGCGGCCCGTCTTGCTGGCGAGCGGGACATCCCGCTCCACTGTATCGACGTGGACGTGGAAGGGTACCCCTGCCATGAGGAGCCGTTTCCCGATGCCTATGCCGTGCGGCGCATCGGGCTTCGTTCCTATTACGGCGAATACCGGAAGGTTTTCGGTGACAGCAAGCCGGGACGTGAAGATCTGCTCCGTGAGCGGGGCATGGCGTATCGCCTCCAGCAGTTGTCGGCGCAGTATCGCCGCATACTGCTGGTCTGCGGCATGGCCCACCTGGAAAGACTGAAGGAATGCTATGCGCTTCCCCAGGCGGCACCCCTGGAACGGGTAAAGAGAGACGGTATCCTGCTGTACAATCTGCATCCTGAATCGTGCCGCGAGGTGCTGGCGGAATATTCCTTCCTGTCCGCCCTCTACGAACTGCATCGGCGGCCCCTTCCGCCGGAGCCTGCTGACGGCCCTTCCCTGCGTAAAAGCTGGAATGCCTTCGAATTGATCAACGGCGGGAAAAGGGATATTCCGGAGGAACAGATTCTGTACGAGGCGATGCTGCGGAGCGCGCACCATGTGGGGCGTACCGGGGAAAGCCTGGATCGGCAGCGGGTCGCTTTCCGTCTTTTTCGCGAAGCGGCACGGCACTACCGGCAGGAGACCGGTGAGTCGGTCCATGTCTGGCAGAAGCGGGCTTTCTTCCGCTTTTCCCGCAACTATGCACTGATTGCCGGTCGTCTCCTGCCCGACCTGTTTCAGATGCTTGCCGCGGCCCGCGGCTGCATTGACGACAATTTTGCCTATGCCTTCTGTCGGCTTGCCACCTTCTATCCATGGCAGAAGCTGGATTCCGATGCACCTACCATCAGCCTGCGCCCTGACGACATCGCCGGCGGCAGCCGGCGGATCCGCTTTCGGCCCCGTTCACGGCAGCCGGGAAAGGGGCTCTCGCCGCTCCAGTTCCTGAAGCGGAAGCGGGAAAAGCGACCCGGCGAATGGCTGGAAGGGTTCGACGATTCGGCCATCTGCTCCTATCCCCCGGAAGATCTGATCATCGAGGATTATGGCCGCTTTCTCAAGCAAAAGGGTGCCAAGCAGCTTTCCGAAGAGCAGAGCCGCGTAGTACCCTTTGTTTCTTCGCTGCTGGACGGCATCGACATGCGGGAGACACTGCGCAACCTCCACGAGGGCACCATCTATGTGCGGGAGAATCTTCGTGTCCAGGGGGGAGTGGGGAGCGTTGTCGTGGTATTTAATGAGGACCGTGGCGGGAAACAGTTTCCCTACCTGATGACTTGGCTTGGTGAGCACGACCAGGAGTCGGACATGGCCTTTTACGGCACCCAACCGGCTGATAACGTCGTAGGGCCGGGCATCTGCCGCTGCGAATACGGCGGATTCATCCTCTCCTACCCTCCCCGGCGCATGTTCGATGTCTGGCAGGATACCGATTACTCTTTTGCCCGGTGCAAATCGGAGGTCCTGCTGCTGGCCGCCTTGGACTACTCACGGGAAAAACATATCGTCTACGTTGCGGCACGCCCTCCCCGCAGCTGCTTCAGGCAGATTGCCGCCCGGCTCGGCAAGCAGATCGTCTATCTGCCGCTCGGTTCCCTGTCTCCGCAGAAACTGAAAAAGCTCCGGGTGTTCCATGTCCTTTTCGGTCATGACAAAAGGGACCTTGCCAAGGATTACATATGGTGAGGTGGTAAAAAATGTGGTATATGATTCTGATACAGTTGCCGTGACACGTTTGAACGGGCTCCGGAGCTCCTGTATTCCGGCTGCCATCCGGTGCCTGCGATAGATAGTTTCTACCGAAGACCAAGGTTTCATGTAGAGGGGGGAAGGATGAACAACAGCCAGCGACGCTTCGTACGGATGGACTCCCTGAATCTGCTTGACTATGTTCTCGTTGATGCCAAAGGGGAGATACTCGGCCATGCCATGGGGAGGACGCTCAATATCAGCGAAAAGGGTATCCTGCTGGAGACGCACATGCAGTTCGAACCGGGCCAGATTCTGTTGATCACCATCGGGCTGGAAGAGGATCTGGTGGACATCAAGGGCCAGGTCAAGCATGCGGAAAGCCGTGACGACGCTACCTTCAGTGCCGGTATCGAGTTTCTGGAAATCGACGGCGAGGGTAGCAGGGTGCTGCAGAACTACCTGGAGGCATTCGAGGCCTTTGCCGGGTAGCAGCTGTTCCGGGAAGTTTCAAATAAAACCATTCCGGGATTATTTACGGTATCGAGACTAGAGAGCGATGAAGAGAGCCTGTTCGCACGGACCATGTGCGGGCGGGCTCTTTTTTCATGCCCATGATACACTTTCTGTTGCCGAAGCCGGTTTCAGTCCTTGAATTGCAACTGATAGAGACGGTAGTACAGACCCTGGTGCGCCATCAGTTCGTCGTGGCTACCCTCTTCCGCCTTTTCTCCCTTATGGATGACTACGATCCGGTCGGCATCCCGCACCGTGGAAAGCCGGTGGGCAACCACCAGGGAGGTTCTCCCTGCCAGAAGTCCCTGCAGGCCTTCCTGGATCAGCCGTTCACTGGCGGTATCGACACTGGAGGTGGCCTCGTCGAGCACCAGGATTTCCGGATCAAAGGCAACTGCCCGGGCAAAGGAGATGAGCTGCCGTTCGCCCACCGAAAAATTGGCGCCCCTCTCGCGCACCTCTTCGGCGAATCCGCCGGGAAGCTGGGCGATGAAGCGGTCTGCGCCCACCATCGCCGCGGCATTCACCATCCTCCGGCGCGCCTCTTCGTCCTGAAGGGTTATATTGTATTCCAACGATCCACTGAACAGGAACGGTTCCTGGAGCACCACGCCGATTCTGCCGCGCAGTTCGGCGAGCGGAATTTCCCTGATGTCCCTGCCGCCGATGACGATGCTTCCCCTGGTCACCTGGTAAAATCTGGTCAGAAGACGAGTGACGGTGGTTTTGCCGCCGCCTGTTTCACCCACCAGGGCGATCTTTTCTCCGCGACGGATCGTCAGGTTGAACCCTTTCAGTACGTAATCGTCGTCTTTGTAGGCAAACCAGACGTTACGGAATTCAATGGTTTCCAAGGGGGAATCCAGACCTGCCAGGTTGTGAAAACCTGGCAGGTCTTCTTTACGTTGAGCTTCCTCTTCCTTAACGGGAGCTTTTTTCTCCACGTCCAGCAGACCGAAGATCCGCTCCAGGGCGGCCATTGCTCCCTGCATGATGGAGTATTTGGCTGACAGGTCACGGATCGGGGCGAAGAATTTTTCCATGTACTGAATGAAAGCAACCAGGGCGCCGAAGGTCAGGGTGCCACGGATGATTTCGCCGCCGCCATACCAGATGATGAGGCCGACCGCAATCGAGGACAAGGCCTCCACCGCGGCGAAGAGGGCGGCATCCCAGGTGATGACCGGCAGGTTTGCGTCCCGGTAGGAGGCATTCAGCCGGGTGAATTCCCGCTGCTCGGTTTTCTGGCGATTAAAGAGCTGTACCACCGCCATGCCGCCGATGCTTTCGGCAAGGAACGAATTGAGGTTGGACAAGCGTGCCCGTACTTCGCGGAAGGACTTGCGCATCCTGGTGCGGAAGGCAAAGACGATGTAGAGCAGCATCGGCAATACGGTGAAGGTGACCAGGGAAAGCTTCAGGTTCATCCACAGCATGATGCCGACGACACCCACCAGGACAAGAATGTCGCCGACGATGGAGATAATGCCGGCGGTGAACATCTCGCCCAGCACTTCCACGTCGCTCGTTACCCTTGTCACAAGGCTGCCGGTGGGAGTGCGGTCGAAAAAGGACGCGGAAAGGCGCTGGATGTGGGAGAAAAGCTCCATCCGCAGATCGAACATAACTTTTTGTCCCAGGTACTGCAGGAGATAGATTTCCAGGTAGGTCAGGAGACCGTCCGCCAGGATCAGGGCAAAGTAGCCGAGCGATAGCAGGGGAAGCCCTTGCATCTTGCCGGCGGTGATATGCTGGTCGATGGCGATCTTGATGAACCATGGCTGGGCAAGCT